>JBGTKC010000100.1:0-19490 GCA_041744755.1 Saprospiraceae bacterium | reverse complement strand
GTGGTCCACTCGTTGATTTGCCGCAGGGTCACCTCGGCGATGGCCGCGGCAATGAAGCTCGATTGCTCGCCCATGCTGTGGCGGGCTGCGCCCGGGCGGTACTCGGCGGTGTAATCGGTGAGGCGCGCGAATTCGTGACTGTCGCGACGATTGATCCAATTCTCGTCAATCGGGCGTCCAGCCTGTAGGCGTTCACTAAGGTAGAGGTAGCCGAAGTTGTACGCCCCGAGCATCCATTTGTACCCACCGACGGCGAGGGCGTCGGGGCGGAACACGGCGACGTCGAACGGGTGCGCACCGACGCTCTGCGTACCGTCGATCACCAGGAGCGCGCCGACCTCATCGCACCGCGACCGGATAGCCGCCAGGTCGAACACCGTCCCGCAAGACCAGTGTACGTGCGGGACGAAGACGACGCGACAGCTGTGGGTGATGCCTTCGAGCAGTCGTTCGTTCCACAGCTGCACGCGACGTAGCTCTTCGTCGGGCCTCGGGATCGTCACCATTATCGCGCCGCTTTCGCGCGCCGCCCTCTCGAAGGCGTACAATCCGGACGGAAAGACATCTCCCACCGTCAAGACGTGGTCGCCGGAGTGCAGACCGGCGTTGTCCGCTACCGTCGTCATGCCGTAGCTCACCGCCGGGATGATCGCTATGGCGCTGGCCCCGGTGGCGTTAATGGTTTTGGCGAAAGCCGCCTTGACGCGCTCGATCGGCGCGAAGAAGTCATCACCGCCGATGGTGGTCGGATCCTCCTTGGCGAGTAGTGCCGCCGTCCCCGCACGCGTCGCCTCGCGCAGTTGCGGCCCCATGTAGGCCGTGTTGAGATAGTGGAGGTCTTCGGGCAGGCCGAAGAGGTGACGCTGGCATTCCATAGAGCAGGGTGCAAGATTGACCGTCGAGATTACGTCGGCGCCGTAAGCTGGTTCCGTGTCACGATGCAGGCAATGCCGAGAGCGCGGCGGCTCAAATTGCCTGCAGCGCAAGGGGCCCGCGAACTTAAAGCTGGGCCGCTCCCCCGTTCCAATAAGGAGAGCAGCGGTCCGCTAATCCGTAATATAGGGATAGTCTTTCTGGACGTAGTTGTCAGTGTACAACTCCGCCGCGTCCGGGAGCGGACTCTCTTCGGCAAATTTGGTCGCCTCCTCGATCTCGGCCTTGATCAAGTCCTTGATCTCCTGGAGCTCCTCCTTGGTCGCGATCTGATTGTCGAGAATGGTCGCCTCCGTGATCTTGATCGGGTCCTTGCCCTTATAGTCGTTGAGCTCGTCCTTGGTGCGGTAGTTGGCCGGGTCCGACACCGAGTGACCTTTGTAGCGGTAGGTGTTGATCTCGAGGAAATACGGACCCTCGCCGGCGCGGATGTGCTCGGCGGCTTTGCTAATGGCCGCGTGGACGGCCTCCGGGCGCATGCCGTCGACCTGCTCGCTCGGCATGTCGAAAGCCGAGCCGATCTTGTAGAGTTCGTGAACGTTCGAGGTCCGCAGCACGCTCGTCCCCATGGCGTACTTGTTGTTCTCGACGATGTACAGCACGGGGATCTTCCACGTCATCGCCATATTGAACGACTCGTAGAGCGCCCCCTGGCGCGAAGCGCCGTCGCCGAACATAGTCACGCAGAGATTCTTCGTGCCCTTGTACTGCTCCGCGAAGGCGATCCCGGTGCCGATCGGGATCTGGGCCCCGACGATGCCGTTGCCGCCGAAGTAGCCGTTCTCCTTAGAGAAGAAGTGCATCGATCCGCCCTTGCCCTTTACAATCCCGGTGGCCTTGCCGTAGAGCTCGGCCATGGCCTCCTTCGTGGTGACGCCGCGGCCGATGGCCGTACCGTGTTGGCGGTAGGCCGTGACGACCTTATCGCCCGGGATGAGTGCCGATTCCATCCCCGCGGCGATCGCTTCCTGCCCGATGTACACGTGACAAAACCCGCGGATCTTCTGCTGGCCGTAGCTCATCAGTGCACGCTCCTCGAAGCGGCGAATGCGGAGCATGAGGGTATACCACTCCAAGTAAGTCTCCTTAGAGAAAGACGGCTCGGCGGCCTGCGGTCTTGCGTTGTTGGAGGCCTGTGCAGCACCGTTGGCCTTCGGCTTACCGTTGGCGGTTTTGGTGGGCTTGGCCTCAGCGGTGGGGATGTCGGCGGCGTGGTCAGTGGTGGAGCTGGTGTCGAGGGCCATAAGGGAGTGCTTAAGCGGTAAAGTTAGGGAAGGCGGAGCCAAGTCATACATCTTCGCCGAGCATGTCTGAGGCCACATTACTGAAAACCTTGCGGGTCATGAACTTCCGCAACCTCGCGGCGCAGGAAGTGGCGTTCGGCGAGGGGATCCACCTCGTCGGCGGCGCCAACGGGATGGGGAAGACCAACCTGCTCGACGCCATTTACTATCTGTGCCTCACGCGTAGCCACTTTAGCTACGGAGACGCGAGCGCGATCGCGCACGACACGGACTTCTTCCGGATCGCGGGACGTTTCCTCTTTGGTCAACGCACAGAAAACATCGTCGTTCGCCACCAGTCGCGGAAAACGAAGATCGTCGAGCGCAATGGCGCCCCTTACGACAGCCTCGTCGAGCACGTCGGGCTCCTTCCCGCGGTTATGATCAGCCCATCGGACATCGAGTTGGTCATCGGCGGACCCGAGGAGCGACGCCGCTTCATGGACCAAACTATCTCGCAGTACGACCCTCGGTACCTCAAGGCGCTGATCACCTACAACCGCGTCCTCAAGCTCCGCAATGCCCACCTTAAGGACGCCGGTCATCCCCTCAGGGTGGACCTTACTCTGCTCCACGCCTACGATGCCCAAATGGTCGCGCCCGCGGGGGCGATACACGCCGCGCGCGTCAGTTTTGCGGAAACGCTTACCGAGGAGTTCGTCCAGCTTTACGCTGCGATCGCTAGGGTAGCGGAGGATGCCCGGGTCGAGTACGTGAGCAAGCTCGCCGAGCGCCCCTTTGGTGAGTCGCTGCTGCGGAGCCGCGACCGCGATGCACTCCTGGGGCGGACCAACGTCGGTCCGCACCGCGACGACCTCCAGCTACTGCTCGACGGCGAGCCCCTCCGCAAGTTCGCGAGCCAGGGCCAGCTCAAGACCTTTGTGCTCGCCATGCGTTTAGCGCAGGCCCGCCTGCTTAGCAGTCGACAGTCACACGCCCCGATCCTGCTGCTCGACGACATCTTCGATCGGCTCGACCCCGAGCGCGTACAGCACTTGGTTGACCTCGTGCTCGGCGAGCACTACGGCCAGGTCTTCGTGACCGATACCCACCAGGAGCGCCTGCGGCAACTGCGCATCGAGCAGACCGAGGCCCACTACCACGAGGTTATCGATGGACACGTCTCGACTATCGCGGGCGGTGGATAACTATGTTCGCCTTTCGGCAAAACATCGGACCCCGGGTTAGACGTATGCCAACGGATATCCCGACCTTGCCCCACACCCCGAATCCGACACCCCCAACCGCAACCTCTCGCCCCGTGCGCAACAACAACCAGCCCGTCTCAGAAGTCCTCCAGCAAATGGTCCGCGAGTTGCGCATGGGGCCGAAGCTTACGCAGAGCGAGATCAAGAGTCTGTGGCAGCGGGAGCTCGGGCCAGTCATCAACCGCCACACGAGCGAGTTGCGGTTCCGCAACGGCGTGCTCACCGTGCGCGTAGACTCCGCTGCCCTGCGTCACGAACTCTTGTTCAATAGGGCCCAGCTCCTGGTCCGCCTCAACAAAGAGCTCAGCGCCGGGGAGATTCGCTCGATCGAGGTACGGTAAAGCTCGGCTTCAAACGACAAGGAGCCGAGGGCTCCATATTGGGCGACCCTCGGCTCTTCGATTCAAATTCTTTTGGTCCTTACGCTCGCGGGATCTTCCCATTTGCCAGTACACCACCCGGGCGACCGGTTTCCTTCTGTGCGAGCTTAACGGCCTCGAAGGCATTGACGATCGCGCCCGACTCGCTTAGGGAATCGAACCGCACCATGGTTTCGCTGCCCGGCAGCTTCACCATCCGCGCGCCCTGCTCCGTGCCACTCGTCAGGATAATTTCCTTGACTTCTTTAGCCTTGAGTTCCGGGAAGTAGCTGCGGATAAGGGCGGCTACCCCGGCCGTCACGGGACTAGCCATGGACGTCCCGGAGGCGTCGCGGTATTGGTTGCCCGGCGTGGTCGAGTAGATGTCCACGCCGGGGCTGAAGATATCAACGGCGCTCTTGCCGTAGTTGCTGAAGGTCGCCACGGCATCCGCGTCGGATTGCCAGCTGAGGGCGCCGATCTCGAGCCAGTTGTTGGGGTACTTCTTCTTCAGAAATTTCAGGAAGCCCTCCCGCTGGTAGGCCTCCCGGGGGAAATTGTCGGACTGGTCGTTGTTCTCGGCGCTATTGCCTGCGGCGTGCACGAGGAGCACGTCGTGTTTGGCGGCGTACTTGACGGCCTTATCGACGGCCTCCTTGTCCCAGCTGTAGCCCTTGCCGAAACTCATGTTGACCACCTTCGCCCCGTTGTCGACCGCGTAGATGATGGCATTCGCGACGTCCTTGTCGCGCTCGTCACCGTTCGGCACGGCACGTACGCTCATGATGCGAACGTTATCGGCGACGCCGTCGATCCCGAGGCCGTTGCCACGTTTGGCGCCGACGATACCGGCGACGTGCGTACCGTGGAATGCATCGGGGCCCTGCACATCGTTGTTGCCGTACCCGCGCTCATAGGAGTTCGAGTAGTCGTCTCCGACTATACTGCGGGCGTCGAAATCTGGATTCCAGTTGTATTCGTAATTGTCGCTGAAGTACTTGAACGCACCCTCGAGCTCCTCGTGAATCTCGGGTACGGTAGCTCCCTCGGCCATCGCGTTGCCCAGGATCTGCTTCATCATCCCGAGCTGCGGATCGGTCGTCTCGTAGGCCTCGAGCTGCTCTTCGGTGATGTCTTCGCCAAGCTCCTGCTGGAGGCGCTCCAAGGCCTGGAGCATACCCCCGTACTGCGCGGTGCGCTGCTCGAAATTGGCGCGCTTGCCCTCGATCTCGCTGCGGAGTTCGGTGTACTGCGCGAACTCCTTACGCTCCTTGCGGGAGAGCTTGAGCGTATCCATTTTAGCGAACTTGTCGCGGAGCCGGCCGTAGACCCGCGCGACCTCCAGGTTGTCCGGGCCAACGTTGCGTCCGTCTTTGCCGCCGATGAAGTTCCAGCCATTAATGTCGTCGACGTAGCCATTCTTGTCGTCGTCGATGCCGTTGCCCGGAATCTCGCCGGGGTTGACCCACATCACATCCTTGAGGTCCTCGTGGCCCGCGTCGACCCCGGAGTCGATGATGGCCACGATGACCGGGGCACCCTCCTTACCCGCGAGTAACTCCTTGTACACGCGCTCAGTGCCGACGCCGGCGGTCTTGTCTTGGGTGAGGTCAAGGTTGAACCAATTCTCGGGGGCCTCCGACTGAGCGGCGAGGGGGACGCTCGCAATTGCGAAGAGGTAGAATCCTAAAAAGGAAGAACGAATCATAGTTGTGTTTAAAGAGCGTGAAATGTAGCTGTACTGCCGCTTAGCGCACCCTGTTGGTATTTCAAACGCCCGAACTGCGCACCGGAGGCAATGTTTTGGTACGGAATATGTCAGTTTAACGTTAGTCTGCCCTCGCTTGAGATTTGCGGAGGGCGCGCCACAGGCTAATCTCGCCGGCTTGGAAGGGTGTGTTCATCGGTTGTCCATCGGCTTATCAACGAGAAAATACAAACGAAATGTGCATCCTCACCCGTACCGCTCTCGCCTGGGCGTTAGCCCTCGCGTTGCTCGCCTCCACCGGGTCCGCCTTCGCGCAGGCAGAACTCGGGATCCACGTCGGCCAGGGCTACTACATGGGGGACCTGCAGCCCGATTCCCGCTACGCCCCACTGGGTAACGGGAAGGCCTCCTTTGGGGCCTACGGCCGCATCGGGATCTCCGACAAGCTCGCCGTGACTGGCTCTATCACCTTAACGAAGATCGCCGGCACCGACGCCGAGCGGGAGACTAGCGAGCTGCGGAATCTCAGTTTCCAGAGCGATATTTTCGAAATGGGCCTCAGTGGGGAATTCTTGCCGCTTGGGTCGAGCCGATCGGTCAATCCCTACCTCACCGCCGGAGTCGCCGTCTATCGCTTCAACCCTCAGGCCGACTACAACGGCCGCCTCATAGACCTCAAGCCACTGGGCACGGAGGGACAAGGCATGGAGGGTTACGGGCCTAAGTACGGTCTCACGCGACTCGCCATGCCCGTCGGCGCGGGCGTGAGGATCCCCTTCGGGCAGGCCTGGGTCGTGAGCGCCGAGATCAAGGTCCGGGCTACGTTCTTCGACCACCTCGACGACGTCAGTGGGGCGTACGTTAACTATTACGAACTCGTCCAGGGCAACGGATCCCTCTCGGCAGCCCTCGCCGACCGCACCAACGAGCGCCTGGACCTGGACCCGCGCGACATACCTACCGGAAGCCCGCGCGGCAATCCGGCCAACTTCGACTACTACGCCACGGCCGGGATAAATATCGGCTACCGTCTCGGTACGGGCATGTTCGGCGCCGGTTCCGGTAGAGGTGCCGGGAGCCGATACAACAAGTGCTACCAGTTTTAAGTAGGGCGACAAGCCTAGACCTTTAGCCCGGTACCCGGCACGCCCGCCGGCCACCCACCCTCACGAGCCACGTGGGCCAGACGACAGACGTCTGGCGCGCGTGGCTCCCGTCGTTGATGGGAGGTTCGTCGCAAGACCGAAAATCCCGTGATTTCGACGAATGGCGCGCCTGGCTCGCGCTTGGGTCGCTGGCGCGCTGAGTTCGGTTCAGCAAGCCCGTCGAATGGCGGCCGAGAGGCCCGAAACAGCCGGCTTCCCTTGTGCAAAACCTTGAGCTACAGTGTTTAGGCTCGGTTCGTGAGGAGTGTGTGTGGACCGGAGGGCATACCCCCGGACCGGCGCCCGGCGCCTCCCGCAAACACTCGAACACACACTCATGACCCGACCACTCCTCGTGGTGGCCTGCACGCTGTACGGCGTTGCCCTGGCTGCGCAGTCCACGCTCTTCGTCACCCCTTCCGGCACCGGGGACGGCGGCTCGTGGGCGACCGCGGCCGACCTACACACGGCCCTCAAGCGCGCTACCCCCGGTACCGCCGTCTGGCTAGCTGCCGGCACCTACCTCACGTCGGCATCCGACAACCGCGAGCTCGCCTTCCGCATCCCGACCGGCGTACAAGTGATAGGTGGTTTTAGCGGAAGCGAAACGAAGCAGGAGCAAGGGTCGACGAATCCCGCCGCAACCGTCCTGAGCGGTGCCATCGGCGGAGCGGACCCACACGATAACGCCTACACCGTGGTCCGCATCACCGGTGGCGACGGCGGCACTATACTCGAGAATCTTACCGTATCAGGCGCCTACGCAAATGGCTCCGGCGTGGTCGCGGATCCGAAGCGTGCCGGCGGCGGACTGCTCATCGACCTCGCCGGCCCTGGGACCAAGGCTTCGCCGACGATCCGCAACGTGGTATTCGAGCACAATTACGCTCGCGACGGGGGCGCCGTCTACGTCGACGGCAGCGGTGGTCAGGCGTCGCCCGCCTTCGAGCGCTGCGTGTTCCGCCGCAACGAAGCCGACCTCGACGGTGGCGCGGTCTACAACGATGGCCGGCGCTACGGAGAGGCCAGTCCGACGTTCAAGGCCTGCCTCTTTGAGGCCAACGAGGCCAACTATGGCGCCGCGGTCTTCAACCAGGCGACCAAGGGCACGGCTAGTCCGCGGATGAGCGAGTGCACCTTCCGGCAAAACCGCGCCTACGTCCGCGGTACTACGCTCTACAACATCGACCATCAGGGTACGAGCCGCTCGGTGACGATGGACTGCGTCTTCGACGAGACTCCTCCAGAAGCCCACTCCCTCGACGACCTCGCCCGAGCCAACTAGGTCCCCGCGGCCGGCGCCTGTCTGCCCCCCCGAACGCTACCTTCGCGCGGCATGTCTCGCCTGCCCCCCGGTCAACGCTATCCCACGCCTGCGGCAGCCCTCAGCGCGCACTGGGGTTACGCCGAGTTTCGCGGTATTCAGCCGCAAGTCATCGCGAGCGTCCTCGAGGGCCGCGATGCACTGGTCCTGATGCCCACCGGTGGCGGCAAGTCATTGTGCTACCAGATCCCTGCCCTCATTCGGCCTGGGGTCTGCGTGGTGGTGAGTCCGCTCATCGCCCTCATGAAGGACCAAGTCCAGGCACTGCTCAGTAAGGGCGTCCGCGCCGCCGCGCTGTACGCAGGACTCAGCCGGCGCGAGCAGGAGGCCATCTACGACCGGGCGCAGTTTGGGGGCTTGGATCTCCTATACTTGTCTCCCGAGCGCCTCCTGAGTGACTGGACGCGCCTGCGCCTGCGCCAGACCCAGATTAGCCTGTTCGCGATCGACGAGGCGCACTGCATCTCGCAGTGGGGCCACGACTTCCGCCCGGCGTACCGCAAGATCGTTGACATCCGCCACATCATGCCGGAGGTCCCTGTGCTCGCCCTTACGGCCACCGCCACGCCTAAGGTAGCCGATGACATCTGTGCGCAGCTCGGCTTTGGGCTCAACGCCCAGCGGCACGAAACGTCCTTCGCACGCGACAACCTGGTCTACGCTGTTCGCGGGACCGACGATAAGCTCGCCAAACTAATCACCACGCTACAAGCCGTGCCTGGGTCGGCCGTGGTCTACGTAAACACCCGCGGTCGGACGCGTCAGGTGAGCCAGGAGCTGAAGCGCAGGAACATCTCGGCCGGGTTCTACCACGCCGGATTGAGCATCCACGACCGCGACGCAGCGCAGGCGGCCTGGCTCACGAACCAGACGCGTGTCATCGTCGCCACCAACGCTTTCGGCATGGGGATCGACAAACCCGACGTGCGACTCGTGGTGCACCTGGACCTGCCTAATAATCTAGAGGCCTACTTCCAGGAGGCCGGGCGCGCCGGGCGCGACGGGCAACGCGCCTACGCGCTGCTGCTATTCCGCGAGCACGACGGCGTAGATCTCGCTCGCAAACACGAGGCCGCGCACCCCAGCCCGGCGGACATCAAGCGCATCTACCATATGCTCGGCAACTACTGCAATCTCGCCCTCGGCGCCGGAGAAGGTGCGGAGTACGAGTTTGACGTAGCGGCGTTCGCCAAAAACTACCAGCTCGACGGGATGCTGGTGATCACGGCCCTCAAGACCCTCCAGACCGAGGGCGTGATCTACCTGACCGAGGCCGTCTACCGACCGGCGATGGTCCACCTATTAGCCGGCCGCGAAGAACTCTACGACTACTGCCTCCGCAATCCGAAACTTGAAAAACTGATCCAACTCCTCCTGCGGACCCACCAGGGCGTCCAGGAGGAAGCCGTCTACCTCAAAGAGCACGACCTGGCCCGGCACCTCGGCATGATCGTCGCCGATTTGCGCGGTCAGTTCCAGCTCCTACACCGCCAGAAGATGCTCGAGTACCGCGAGCAGGGCGAACTCCCGCTGCTAACGTGGACCAAGCCCCGCGGAGCCGCCGAGCACTTGGCGCTCGATTGGACCAAGCTCCGCGAGCTTGAGGCGACGCGACAGCAGAAGCTCCTCGCCGCAATCGCCTACCCTACGCAAGCAACCTGTCGCGCGCAGCAGCTGCTGCGCTACTTCGGTGACGATTGTGCGGTCTGTGGTCGTTGTGACGTCTGCACGTCCCAGAGCAAGGGGCCTGCCGCTGGTCACCGAGACGTCGACCGGTACACCTTCAAAGTTAGCGCCTTGCTGCGCCGCGACCCGCTAACACCGGCGAACATCCTCGCCAGCTTCGAGGAGCGTCACCATCCGCTGGTCTCGGCGGCCTTACGGGCCATGCTCGACGGTGGCCTCGCCGAGGAAGCCGCCGGTAAAATCGTACTCCGTGCCGCAGCCTGAGCCCCCGGTCTCCCGCTACGACCTCGTCGCCCTGGTCTCCAACGATCTCGTCACCGACCAGCGGATGCAAAAATCGTTGACGAGCCTCACGTCCGCCGGCTACCGGTGTCTCCTGCTCGGTCGCGAGAAGCCGCAGAGTAATGCCCTCGACCCCCGCTTGCCCTTCGCCCAGGAGCGACACCGGCTCCAGGCCCAGGACGGCAAACGCTTCTACTGGCAACTCAACCGCGCGCACCTCAGGCGCCTCATCGACCTGCGCCCGCGGGCTATCCTCGCCGTCGACCTCGACACCGTCTGGGCCGCCCGTCGCGCGAGTCGGAAGCTCGGTGTCCCCTTCGCATTCGACGCCCACGAACTCTTCGAGGAGCAGCCGGAGGTCGCGCGGAGGCCGTGGATCAAAGCGATCTGGTACGCGGTCGGTAAGCGTTTCGTGCCGCACGCCGCGGTGTGTTACACCGTTGGGGAGGGACTTGCAAAAGTTCTCTCCGCGCGGTACGGCCGGCCTTTTTCAGTGGTCCGGAATTTTCCCACCCCAAATGTTGCTCCCCGCGCGGCGAGGGTTTTGCCGAAAGGCGAATCCCCCTTCACGGTCATCTACCAGGGTGCCCTGAACGAGGGTCGCGGGCTCGCCGAACTCATTCAGGCAGCGCAACAGCTGCCCGAGGTCGGATTCTGGATCGTCGGCGACGGCCCCGAGGCTACGGAGTTGCGGGCTTTCGCCAAAACCTGCCACGCGTCAAACGTGGTCTTCCTTGGCGAACTCGGTCCCGAAGCCTTAGCCGAACTTACGCCCAGAGCCGACCTTGGCTACGCGCTGATGAGCAGGCGCGGACTCAACTACTACCTGAGTCTGTCCAACAAAAGCGTCGACTACCTCAGGGCGGGCTTGCCGAGCCTTCAGATGGCCTGGCCGGAGTACGAGCGCATCCACGAGCGTTGGTCCTGCTACTATCTCGTGGATGAGCTGCACGTCGAGGCCGTCATCGCGGCGGTGCGGGCGTGCCGGCACGCGGCGACTTACGATCGACTCGCCGAGGGAAGTGCTCGCGCCGGGCGTCACCTCACTTGGGAGCGCGAGGAGGCGACCTTGATCGCCGCGTTCCGGTCGATGTTGCCGCCGCTAAAAACGCGCAGTCAGGCCGACTAGGAAGTTGATCCCTAGGCCCGGGTAGTAGGGGAACTTCCGCCGGCGGTTATTGAGCAAGTTGTTGGCCTGCGCGAAGGCGCCGAACCGCTGGGCGAAACGGTAGTCGGCGTGGAGGCTGACATCTAGCAAGGTGGTCGTGTTCGGCGCCTGAAGCAAGTCACCGGGCGTACGGACCGGCAGTGCGTTCTGGGCGATCAGTAGACCTGTCACACCGAAGACATCCTCCTGGATCTCGTAGCGGCCCCGAAATTCGGCGTCGAAGCTCGGGAGGAGGTAGGGATCGCGAGCCGTGTTGAGGCTAAAGATCCGGTTCTCAACCTGGAGGTGACCGCTGAGTCGAGCGAGGATCGGGGCGCTGGCCTCGAGTTTAAGGCCAAACACCCGAGCGGAGTCGTAGCGGGGCACGAACTTGTAGACTTCCGTCGGGTCACTCACGAATAGCGCGAGATTATTGATGATCCGGTAGCTCGCCGTACCCTTCACGTCGATCCCGCGGACCTTCGCCTGCACGCCACCGAAGAATTGGTACTCCTGCGCGACACGGATATCGGGTTGGCTCGTGAGGTACGGAAGGTAGCGACTCAGGGTGCGGTAGGTCTGCTGGCGCGGGCCGCCGTCGGCCCCGGCTACGACCACGAGGCTTGGATTGATCGCTAGGCTAGCCTCCACGTTAGGGTAGTAGGCGAAGACATCGTTCTCGTTCGCGATCGTTGCCCCGAGCCGCAGTCCGAGCTGCTCAAAGTGCGCGCCCACTGTGGGTCTGAGCTGAAACACGTTAAGCCTGTCGTCCCGGATACCGTTGAGGCGGACGAAAGACATGTCGATCCCGAGCTCGGCGTACCACGCCTCCGCGAAGTCTCGGCGCCCGAAGCCGTCAAGCCGGAGGCTGTTCTCTTTCGTGGAGAAGTTATCCGCCAGGAAGTCGCCCGTCACGTGGAACCCGTAGTCGATTCCCGAGCTCGTGGGAGCGGCGTTGCGGACGCCCGCGCGAATGCCAAACACCCCAAAGTGCTGCTTGGCGTTGACGGGGTCTAGGCGCGCGGCCGAATCCCGGCGGGCCATCCCGAAGCCGTAGTAGCGATACTGCCGGCGATCGTACTCGAGGTCGAGGTCCACGGCCACCTCGTCGGTGGTGTAGTAGGTACCGCCGAGTCGAGCGTTGACCTCTGAGTAGCGCTGATCCTTGTTGAAGTTACCCTCGAATCCGTACGTGTGGCCGTCCGCCCGCAGGACGTACTTGTCGCCCTGCGTCACGTATCCCAGGTCTCCGATGAAGGCGAGCGGGGCGCCGGCTCCGACCCGGACGAAGCCTTGGTACGGCTCGGGCGGTGGGTCGACCTTTATGGCCAGCGGTCTAATCTTCGGCGGCTCATAGTCGAACTTACTGTCGACCGGCACGACCTCGTACTTCTGCGTGACCAAGCTGGTGTCCAGCGCGGGGAGGGTCGGCAGGAGGTCGATGCGCTTGGCGTCGAGGAGGCGCGCGTCGAAGAGCTTCTCCACCCGGACTTGACTGTTCGGTAGTTCGGTCTGGGCTAGGGCCGCGCTCGCCACACACAGTAGCAGCCCAGTGAGGGGATAGGTCCGCATCTTAGGTTTATTTCCGGGGGTCGGCGAGATCGAGGACGGAGGTATCGACGGGGAGGACGCGGCTGTTGTTGCCGCCGATGCGCTCGACTTCGGCGAGTTTAGTCTTAGCCTCGCGTTCGAGTTCGGCGTCGCCTCTGTAGTTGGCGACGAGGCCCTCGGCCACTGCCTTGGCGCTGAGGTAGTCTTTGCGGTCGAGGAAGATGTCAATGAGGAGCAGGGTAGACCTCGCCACCCAGTATGGATAGGCGGAGCTCTCGCGCTGGGAGCGAATCGTGATGGACTCGGCGAGGTCGATGTCGCGGCGCAAGTAGTAGATCCGGGCCACGAGGTAGCGGGCCTCGGCGGCGGCTTCGCCCTGGTCGTTGCGGATCACGGTATTGAAGGCGGCGAGGGCGCGGTCGTACTCCTTTGCGTCGTAGGCAGCCTTACCCTGGTAGAAGAACACCACGGCGCGGTCGGCGTCGCGCAGGCCGGGCTGCGCCGCGAGGCGATCGGTGATCTGCCTGACGGCGTCGGTCCTGCCGGCTTTGGCGGCGGCGCGCAGGGCAAACAGTTGCGTCTCCACATCCGCGGCCCTCGCCGAGCCGCTCTCGATGAGGATCGCGTAGTAGCGGTAGGCCTTGTCGAACTCCAGCGTGGAGTTGTAGGCGATCACGGCGGCCTTGCGGAGGGCGTCTTCGTAGTAGCGATTTTGCCCGCGCGCGATGACCTCTTCGTAGCCCTTGAGCGCGGCCGGGTACTGCTCGATCAAGAGGTAGCTCTCGGCCCGCCGGTACTGCGCCTCGAGCGCGCTCCCGCCCGTGGGGAATTGCTTGAGGTAAAGCGTGTACTGCTCCACGGCGCGCTCGTAGTTGCCATTTTGGTACTGCGCAGTCGCGGCCGAGAAGTTGACGCTATCGCGTACGGCATCTCCGAGCTTGAAGCCGGGAACCGTCTCCAGGAAGGCCAGGTAGTCGTTAGGCCTGCCGAGATCCTGTACGTAGATCTCCTGGAGGGCGACCTGCGCGGTGCGAGCCTCAGCAGCGGTGGGGCCGTTGGCGAAGACTTGTTTGTAGTAATTGATGGCTGCCTCCGAGCTACCCTGGTTGTAGGTCACGAGGCCTAGTTGGAGCAAAGCTTCGTTGCGGAGCGCCGAGGTTGGGTACTCTTTGAGGAGGCGCTGTAGGGTCTCCTGCGCGCGCTTGAGCTGACTGATGGACTGGTAGGTGACGCCGAGTTCGAGGAGAGCATCATCGGCGAACTCGGAAGTCGGGTGCTCATCGGCGATGGCCTCGAGGTTGACGATCTTCTCGGTGCTCTTGCCTTGGAGTCCGGCGATCATCGCGCGCTGATAAAGGGCGTAGACGTAGCCCGAGTACTTAGCGGCGATGGCCTCGTCGTAAAAGGTCTGCGCGGCTTTGTAGTCGTTTCGCTTGAAGTTCGCGTCGCCCGCACGCACCACTGCGTCTCCCAGCAGGCGCTGGAGCTCAGGGGTCTGACCCGACAGGCGGACGCGTCGGCGAAGCTCCACCACGGCGTCCTGGAAGTGGCCTAACGAGGCCGGGTATTTTTCCTCGCGTAGGTTGATGTACCCAAGGGTATAGTTGGCCGTGCCGACGTTGGCGTCGTCGGGGAGGGGCTGTTTGAGGGCGGCGGCTTTCGCCAAAAACTTCGTGAGCCGCGAGCGGGAGACGGCGAGATCGTTTTTGCGAAAGCTGATGTCCCCCAGCCAATACTCCGCCAATGCGCCGTAAAGGGGGTCACCGGGGTTCTCAAGACTTTGGCTCAGTAGCGCGGCGGCGTCGTCCAGCTTGTCGGTCCGTAGCAATTGTAGGCCACGGAGTACTTGCACTTGCTGCTTGACGAGTCGCAACTCCGGCGTGAGGACGCCCATCTTCTCCAAGATCTTCAAAGCCCCAGCGTAGTCGCGCGAGGTCAAAATCACTCGCGCGAGCAGAGCTTGTGCCTCGGCGTAATGCCGCGAGGTGGCCGGTATGCCCTGTAGCGCCTCGAGCGCCTCCTGGCTGTAGCCGAGTTCGTAGTTGAGCTTGGCGACGTTCCACGCCGCTTCCTCGCGGAGTACGGCGTCGTAGGGCATCCGAGACACGGACGAGAACGCGGGGCGGGCCTCGGTACGCTGGTTCTGCTGCAAATAGGCATTGCCCAAGTAGTACATCGCCTGCTGCCCGAGCGCTGTATTCTCGTTGTAGAGCTGTTTCAAGTTCGCAGCGGCCGCGGAGTAGGAGCCGGTTTTGTATTGGCTGTAGCCGAGCTGGTAAAAGTCGGCCGCGCTCATCTTGCGACCCTTGCTGGCGTACTGCTCGAGGAACGGCAGGGCCTCCTCGTAGCGGCCGAGTTCGAAATAGGCCCGACCGACTAGGAGCGCGAGCTCATCGGTCTGTCGAGCGGTGCCATTCTCTACCATCGGCGCCGCGTAGGCCACCACTTGCTCGTAGTCGCCCTCGGCGAAGTAAAGTTGCGCGAGGTAGCCCGGCAGCACCTCGGCGTATCGCTGACTCGTCTTTAACGCCTCGAACGCCCGTCGGGCCGCCTTGATGTCATTGGCGTAGTAGCGGCTCAGCGCGTAGTAGTAGGTCGCCGACTCCTGGTAGGTGCC
The DNA here is from genome assembly GCA_041744755.1 of Saprospiraceae bacterium. GTDB lineage: Bacteria > Bacteroidota > Bacteroidia > Chitinophagales > Saprospiraceae > CALDTK01. The sequence continues at coordinate 4,247 of JBGTKC010000100.1, read as the reverse complement.
GGGCTTCGAGCGTAAGTCCCCGAGGTAGCGGCTCGCCGTGGCGAAGTCCTTGGACGCGAAGGCCGTGTACCCGAGGCGGAACCTCACCTCGTCACTTTGCTCGGTGGTGAGACCCGAGAGCGGGATACGCTTGTAGTACTCGGCGGCGCGGTCGTAGTCCTTCTCGGCGAACGCGATGTCGGCCACCTGGCGCACGGCCTCCAGAGCAATGGGCTGCGGGCTATAGCGGTCAACGAAGCTCTCCAGCAGAACTTCCGCCTCCGGGAGCCTGGCGCGCTGGGCGGCGAGCGCCCGATTGAGCTCCGCCTGCTGGCGTTCGTTCCCGCGGTCAGCCGTGCCGACTAGCGGCCGGGTGTCGAGGTAGCGGTCGAAGCGATCGGCGGCCAGTGCGTAGGCGTCTGCCTCGAAGAGCATAACGGCATCGGCGAACTCCGCGGCGGGGTCGTCGAGGGCGGCCGAAGGCTGCGCGGCGCACAGCCCCGCATACGCGAGGGCCAAGGCACAACATACACTACGCATAGAGGGGGGAGGGCAGAGGTGGGCGGCGAATGTAAGTCAGGCCTCCAACGCCGGCCATTCAAGATTTAGCGCTTCGAGCCGGTCACGCACCGCCTTGCTGATGGCATAGTCGCGGTACCACCGTTTGTCGGTCGGGACCACTACCCACGGGAGCTCGGAACGGCGTAGTACATCGTTGTAGGCGTCCATGTAGGCTTCCCAGTGCTTGCGCTCCTCCCAGTCGCCGGGGTTGTGTTTGTAGTGTTTGTCGCGTTCGTCAATTCGCTCTTGGAGCTGCTCGGCTTGTTCTTCGTAGGAGGTGTGAAGCAAGAATTTGAGGATGACCGTGCCGCTGCGCTGGAGGTGGCGTTCGAAAGCGTTGATGGCCTCGAAACGCTCGTCGACGGTGGCCTCGCCGATCCAGTCGTGTACGCGCTGGACGAGCACGTCTTCGTAGTGGCTGCGATTCCAAATCGCGATGTCACCTTTAGCTGGGGCCTTGTGGTGGATGCGCCACAGGAAGTCGTGTCGCATCTCGAGGTCGGTGGGCTTCTTCCAGCTCGTCACCTGCGTATTGATCGGGGAGCTCTGCCCGAAGGCCGCCCGCACGGCACCGTCCTTCCCAGAGGCATCCATGCCTTGAAAGATGATCAGCATTGCGAATCGGCCGTCGGCGGCAAACTTCTCGGTCAATTCGCCGATGACGGCCCCGTAGGCGCGGGCTTGGTTTTTAGCGCGATCTTTCTGCGCGTCTTCGGGTGGGGTCGTGGGGATATTGCGGAGGTCAAGCTCTCGCTGTTCGGGATCTGCCATGCCGGGAAGGTACATGGGCGTCAACACCTCGCCACTTACACCCGCATCTTCCCCCGCTTGATCAGGTAGCTCTGTAGGATAGGGCGGAAGCCGGCTCGGGTATCGGCTTCGACGAGGTCCACGCGGTACTGGAGGCAAGTGTCGCGGAGGAGAGCCTGCTGGGCCGCGACGCCGCGGCGGTAGTGTTCGGCTACTTCGGCGGGCTGGAGCTTTACGCGCCGACCGGTCTCCATGTCGATGAACTCGTGGGGTCGATTATCGAAATCGAACTCCTGCTCTTTGGCGCGGTCGGTGACCTGGAAGAGGACGACCTCGTGCTTGTTGTGACGGAGGTGCTGTAGTGCACCGAAGAGTTCGGAGAGGTTGTCGCCTTGCCCGAAGAAGTCGCTGAAGACAAACACGAGCGACCGCTTGTGCAGGGTCTCCGCTACGGCATGTAAGGCCTGGGCGGTGTGGCTCGGCCGCCCGGGCTGATAGTCGTCCAGCAGGCGTTCGAGCTCAGCGGTGAGACCCCGGAGGTGAGTATTGCTGGCGCGCTGGCGCGACTGGTATGCGACATCGTCTGCATAAGTCGTGAGGCCGAAGGCATCCCGCTGCTTTTGAAGCAAATACATTAACGCCGCGGCGGCCTGGGCACTGAAAACGAGCTTGTTGTGGTCCCGATCTCTATGGCCGGGAAAGTACATACTACTGGACGCATCGACGACGAGTTGGCAGCGGAGGTTGGTCTCTTCCTCATAGCGCTTGACGAACATGCGGTCGCTGCGGGCGTACACCTTCCAGTCGACGTTGCGCAGCGAGTCGCCGGGGTTGTATAGGCGGTGCTCGGCGAACTCGACCGAGAATCCATGGAAGGGGCTCTTGTGCAGACCGATCAGAAACCCTTCGACGACCTGCCGCGCGAGGAGCTCGAGGCGACCGAGGTCGCGGATGTCCGATCCGTCGAAGTTCATAGGTGCGCAGAGCTAGTCGGCTTAGTACGCCTCCCCACCCGGGTATGTTGCCGGCGGTTCGCTCACCGACGCGAACAACTGGAAGGGGAGGCCGGCAATGCCAAAGGCCCCACGTCCGGGCACCGCAACGGTGACAGGGACGCGGGGCCTACCTGGAGTTGGGTCGGGTAATTAGTTGGCGGCTGCCGGTGTGCGGTGCATCTCGATCTTTTGCTGGAGGGCCGGCTTCGAGATCATGCCGACGTGACGGTCGACCACCTCCCCATCCTTGAGGATCAGGATGGTAGGGATGGAGCGGATGGCGTAGCGGGTGGCGACCTCGGAGTTGTCGTCGACGTTGAGCTTGCCGACCTTGACGTCATCGCCGTACTGAGTAGCGAGGTCCTCGATGATTGGGGTAATCGCGCGGCAGGGTCCGCACCACTCGGCCCAGAAGTCGACGACCTGCACGCCTTTGCGTTGGATGGCTTCGGTTTCGAAGTTAGCATCTGTGAATGTGAATGCCATGATCTTTTTTTTCGTTTTTGTCAATTAGGTTTACACAGAACGCCTTCTATAGTGAATGGTTGTCTCGGAAGGGCTTTTTTTGTTCTGCCTATAGTCTCGACGGAGGACTACCGGGCGCGACGGCAGAACGGTACCAGGCCCCGGTGCTCGCCTGGACGCCTATAACAGCCTCGAGGACGCCAACCGACACCACTCGAACATCCGAGACGATTTGGCTCTCCCGCAGGGCAATCTGGTCATCCGCGTCAACTGCGGTCCCGACGACGAGGATCATGACCTCCGCCCCATCTAAGGCGATGTGGTTTGGACCCGACGCCGCATCACGCAGACCAGTCGCACCAGTGGTTCGGTCCCATACGTGGACGAGGTTCGCTGTTCCAACTTGATGCGACAGGTAATCGCCGAGCTCCGCGGTAGATATGGGTTCCCAACGCCGGCCATTAGCCCGCAAAAGGATCTTACGCTCATCGGCGCTGAGACCTGAGGCGGGTGCTCCTCCAGCCAGTATACTCTCCGGGTCGGCTGCGTGCGCGTTGCTTGCACTGGCGTGGCTCGCCTCCGGCACAGCCGGCGACTCCGCCGTTTCGTTTCCGCAGGCACCAAGCAATGCTAGGGCTAATAGTATCGGCACGCCGCGCGTTCCCCATGCCGATGGACAGAAAACAAGCTTCATGGGTGAGCGTCTACGTCGTCTTAGTGGTATTGCTGGGCTTTCGGTTGCTTGCGGGCCCGGCGCTGATCGACCGGGTTTACGGACGGGGGCTATATCCAGTTACGCAGCAGATGCAGGGGCTGGTGTTTGGATGGTGGCCAATCTCTGCGAGTCTCGTCGGCTCGGCACTCCTAGTTATCGCAATCGTATCGATCGTCGGGCTCGCAGCCCGTCGAGAGCCCTCGTTCGTAGGAAAACTCCGGCGGATTGCCGTCGGCGTTGCAAACCTTCTGGTCCTGGTCATCACCTGGTTCCTGCTGTGCTGGGGGATCAACTACGGTCGTCCTACGGTCCCGATGCGCATGGGTCTGGGCCCGTTCCGAGGCGGCGTTTCGGGAGATGCGTCCCCCGACGAGCGGGTGCTGCTGCCGACCGAGATCCTCGAGCGGGAGTTGATCGAGGCGACGGAGTTGGTGAACCGACTCAGGGACTCCGGAGGATTCCCCGTTCAGCGAGCAGTGAATCCGTTCGCCGAAGACGACGCGGTAGCGTTGGGGTCTCTCCTCCGGGAGACCCTGCGCGACATCGGTACCACCACGGTTCCCGTCCGCCGGCTCCGTATCCTACCCGCCGGCACGTTGCTGCGATTCGGAACCGCGGGGGTCTTCTCACCGTGGACAGGCGATCCGCACGTCGACGGCGGCCTCCACGCCCTCCAGATGCCCTTCACGGCAACGCACGAATTAGCTCACGCCCAGGGCGTCACCGACGAGGGCGACTGCAATCTGCTCGCCTACCTCGCCGCACGGCGCAGTCCGGATGCG
>JBGTKC010000099.1:0-2602 GCA_041744755.1 Saprospiraceae bacterium | reverse complement strand
AGTGGGTACACCTCGGGTGGAGGGCGTGGTAGTCGCCGTCGACGCAGGTCAGGAGGACTTCGGTACCGTCGAGGGTGATGGTGGCCATCTTGCCGTCGGCCGGCAGTTGATCGTGGTCGAGGGGGAAGGTGGGCATAGGGGTTGGGGTGTCGCTCGCGCTGGTGGGTGCGGCTCCCGAAAATGAAGATCGGCGGAGGGTGGGGTTTGTTCGGGCGAAAGGGAATTTAGCGGAATCGGATGAATCGACCGGCAGCCCCCTCCACCCGAGCGTATGAAGCTTTCGTCAATGCCGCACAAACGACCTCGCCGCACGCAAGACACCACCGCCCCGCATCTTCGCCCTCGGCTGTCTAGTCGCTACGGCAACGGTGGCCCCGTGGTCCTTCGTCGCAGCCTAGGCACAGTTACCGCTCAAGATCACGTCCGCGGAGGCCGGATAAGCCTTCCGATACGCTCGTCGTCTGCTTCAGTGCCGACGGTGGGCGGAAGCCCTTTAGGCGAGGATGTCGTGGCCGCCTACGCCGCGCAGGGCACGCCGTACATCGGCGTCAACAGCCTCAGTTGCTTCCGTAAGGAGGGCACGCTCGAGGGGCCGGTGGCCGATCTAGTGGCAGTGCTACGCTACTACCCCAAGAGCTGGAACAGGCACGACATCCACGTAGCTGATTCCTCATTCGGGGCCGACATGGCGCCGGTTTTTGAGCTTGTCCTGCCGGATCACCTAAAGCGGCGCGTCACGAAGCTCGTCCCGCTCAACCCCGCGAAGACCACCGACCTCCAAGTCCACTACGCTGGTCGGCTGGGTTATGGATATAGATATGGACACCTACGTCAACGCCGTCTTCACGGCTGTCGCCAAAACCCGCCACCATCCACATCGTCTACGGAGGGGGCGAGGATTTCGTTTTGCCGGAAGGCTCCTCACGGGCGAACGTGTACGTCGACCGCGTAGACGCCTGCCACGAGTACGAAGACGCTAGAGAAGTGCTGGCCGCGGTGAGGTGAACCAACGTTCTCCGACGCGAAGGCGCCAAGCGAAGCGCAGAGGCCGCAGAGCCTTCCTAAGGTGCTACACGCCGCGCGCGCCTGTGCCTGATCCCACTGCGCCGCAGGACCTACGCCTTAGGCTTCCCCCTCACACCACCTCAGGGCGCGGCCAGGTTACCACGGCGAGCGTGCCCCGCTCGCCTCGGCGCTCCAGGCGGAAGCGCCCGCCGAGGTCCTGGACGAGCTGGCTCACGATCTTGAGACCGATGCCCGTGTTGAGGTCGATCGAAGGCTGCTGCTCAGTGCTCATCCGGTCGACCAGTTCTACGGTGTCCTCCCTCACCCCCGGCCCGTCGTCCGCCACCGTGAGGCGGTAGTCGTCGCCATCCATGTCGAGGGTTACGCCCACGCGGCCGTCCGGCCGATCGTGGTGGCGCAGGGCATTGTTGACGACGTTGATGAGGATGTGGCGGACTACGGTCTTCGGCGCGCGCATCACTTGGAGGTCGGCCACGAAGCTCAGCTCCGCGTCGCGTCGCTCTACCGTGACCGCCGGCTGGAGCGAGGCCCACAGGTCCTTGGTGTCAAACGTCTCGGGCGCCTGGAAGGAGGCCGCCGTGGAGTGGATGTAGGTAAGGAGCTCACGGATGAGCTGGTCGCCCTTGACGGCCTCCCCGCGGATGAGGGCGAGGATGTGGTCGCCCTCGCCGGGGAGGGCCTGGTCGATCTCCTCGGCGAGCAGATCCGTGAGACCGAGCTGGCGGCGTAGGGGCGCGCGCAGGTCGTGCGCGAGGGCGTAGGAGAGGGTCTGGAGGCGGCGGTTGGCGTTGGCGGCGAGCTGGTGGCTGGTCTTGAGGCGGAGCACCTCGCGACGCTGTTGCAGCTGCTGCTCGAGCTGGAGCACCATCTGCTCGACGGCTTCCCGGGCCGCTGGCGAGAGCCCGGTCGGTTCGGTGTGACAGAGCGCGAGGGTTCCGAGGGGGAGGTCCTCGCCGTGGGATCGGATCGGGAACCCGGCGTAGGCGCGAAGGTGCGCCGGTCCTGTCACGTAAGGGCTTTCGCCGAAACGTTCGTCGGCACTCAGGTCGGACACGATCAGCGGGGCCACCCCGGTGGAGCCTCTGTTGGCGCCGATGGTGTGGACGCAGAAAGAGTACTGCGGGTCGGCCTCCGCGATCTCGAGCCCGTGCGCGGCCTTGTACCACTGCCGGTTGCCGTCGAAGAAGCTCAGCAACGCGATGGGCCACCCGCTCACCGTCGCCGCCATCCTGACGAGCGAATCGTAGTACGTTTCGGCGGGCGTGTCGACGATGCCGTAGGTGGCCACGGCCCTGGCGGTAGCCCCAAGTCTGTGCGTGTCGAGATCGTTCATACCCGTGAGCCCAAAGCTACGTACGGCGCGCGCACCCCGCACGTCGGCTACCCCCGCGCGAGGCGGCGCGTGGCCGCGATCTCCTTCAGCCAGTCGCGGGCTTCCTGGATCGGATTGCCGTTGTAGGTCTTGCCGCCCGGGACGGACTTCGAGACGCCCGTGCGCGCAAGACAAACGGCGCCGTCGCCGATCTCGACATTCTGCGCGACGCCCGTCTGGCCGTAGAGGATGACGCCGTTGCCG
>JBGTKC010000098.1:0-6282 GCA_041744755.1 Saprospiraceae bacterium | reverse complement strand
CTCGAGGTCGACGGCCTCGTCTCCGACCGCACCCTCACCAAGAGCGGCCAGGACTTTTACCAGCTCTTCTACCAGCAGTGGCAGCCGCCCCTCGGGGCCAACTCCTACACGATCCTCATCGAGGAGGTGCCGTTCCGCGGGCGCCAGACCATCATCCAGATCAGCATCAACGACGCGGAGCCGATCTACCAGCAGGTCGTCCAGCAGCGCTACGACGTCATCGAGGAGATGGTCGAGCAGGCCGTGCAGTACGTGGCGTACAACTTAGAACTCACCATGCAGGCCGCCCAAAGTCGCGACGGCGAGATCGGCGAGGCCTTCGAAACCTACTAATGGCATCCACGCGAGGCTTTCGCGCCTGGCACATTTCTAAATGTCACGACAATTCCTTCCTCGTCCCGCAACCCTACTCCCTTTTCCCACTACCAGAAGCCATGACACCACAGAGACTCGTAAGCACACTCTCCATGGCCCTCGCCCTCGCGACGGGCGCCTCGGGGCAAGACCTCTTGTACACCCCGCAGAACCCAGCCTTCGGCGGCAACACCTTCAACTACCAGTGGCTGCTCTCGGGCGCTCAGGCGCAAAACGGACTGACCGACCCCAACGCCGCCCAAAGGGCAACCGCCGCGAGGTCTAGTACTCGCCGCACGAGTCTCGATGACTTCACCGAAAGCCTCAACCGCCAGCTCCTCAACGCCATCACGCGCCAGATCTTCGACAGCCAGCTCAACAACCGCAACGGGCTCTCGCCGGGCAATTACTCCCTCGGCAACTTCGAGGTCAATGTCGTCGAGGGCCTCGACGGCCTCGTGCTCACGATCACCGACATCGTCAACGGCGGCGTCACCGAGGTCACCGTCCCTTACTTTTAGTCGCTGCCCGTGTCGAATTTTACGTCCCGCGAGTCTCGCCCGAAGGCGACGCCTGCCTCACGCCACGTCGTGTTCGCTTCCGTACTGGCGTGCACGGCTGCCGCTTTATTAGGCGGCTGTGGCCAAAACCTGTTCCGCCCGATGCAATCGCTGGCGGCCAGGATCAACGAGGTGACCCCGACGCTCGCCAACCTCAAGTCCCTCCCGCCGGCCACCGAGCCCGTAGTCGTCGCCGTCTACAAGTTCCGCGACCAAACCGGTCAGTACAAACCCTCGGAAAACGGCTCGAGCTTCTCGACGGCCGTGACGCAGGGCGCCACCAGCATCCTCATCAAGGCCCTCGACGACAGTGGCTACTTCTCGCCGATCGAGCGCGAGAACGTCTCCAACTTGCTCAACGAACGCAAGATCATCCGCTCGACGCGGATGCAGTACGGCGATCCGAACACGAGCGAGGCGCAGGTGCTGCCGCCGCTGCTCTACGCCGGCATCCTCATAGAAGGAGGGATCGTGAGCTACGACGCCAACGTCCTCACCGGGGGCGTCGGCGCGCGCTACTTCGGCGCCGGCGCCAACGCCCGCTACCGCCAGGACCGCGTGACGATCTACCTGCGGGCCATCTCGACGAGCAACGGCCGCGTCTTGAAGACCGTCAACACCAGTCGCACGATCCTGAGCCAAGCCGTCGACGGAGGGATGTTCCGCTTCGTGAAATTCCAGCGACTCCTGGAGGCGGAGACCGGGTACAGCTACAATGAGCCCGGCGAGATCGCCGTGCGCGACGCCATCGAGAAGGCCGTCCATGTACTGGTCGTCGAGGGGCTCGTCGACGGGCTCTGGTTCACGGCCGATACCACCGGCGCGGCCGTTCGGCAGGTGGAGGGCCTCCTGGCCGAGGAGCGCCAGCTCGCCGAGGAGGACGTGCGAGGCCCCTACGGCCAGGCTCCACGCGCGAGTACACAGGTGGGGCTGTTCGCACAAACCACCCGCTACTCCGGTGACTTCGGGCAGGGCCGTTACGAGTACGGCGGCGGCGTCGCGGCGTCGCGGCGACTCGCACCTACTTACGGCATCGGTCTCACCGCCGCGACGGGGCGCCTCAGCACAACCGACCTGGAATTCCAACGCAACATCCTCTCGGTCGGCGCCCACTTCGACCTGCGCCCGGTGCCGGACTTTAAGCTCGTACCGCTGTTACGCTTCGGCCTCGGGGCTACCGTCGACGTGGGCGCACCCGGGGCGCAATCGGTGACGACGGTGGTGCCGCACCTGTACTACGGCGCCGGCGTCGAGTACCAACTTGGTCCGAAGCTCGAACTACAGGCCCTCTTCGGCAACCACTACCACCTCACCGACCGCCTCGACGGCGAGCGGCAGGGCAAGTTCAACGACTGGATCCTCAGCGGTCAGGTCGGACTCCAACTCCTCTTCGGTACGCCCACCACAACCCCTACCCGATGACCCCTCCCGATAAGGCTGCCGTCGTGTCGTCGCGCTCGCTGCGGCCCTGCCCACGGTCGACTCGCCCACGGCGGACTCTGACGAGTTCGTCGCGCATACGCCTTTTTCTAAAGGGGGGTTACTTCTGCTGGCTCGGCCTCGGCGTCCTGGCACTCGGCTCTGTAGCTGGGTGCCAGGAGACGGTCGTAGGCGTGACCAACAACGTCACTGTGCAGGGGCGCGTCACTGACGTAAACACCGCTGAGCCGCTTGCCGGAGCATTAGTGACGTTCAACCCTAGCCTCGCGAGCGACGTCACCGACGAGGACGGCGCCTTCGAGCTGCCGCGCATCAACCTCAACGTGGAGACCTACACCCTCACCGTCACCCTGGACGGCTACCAGCGTTACGCGCAGTCGATTGTCTCGAAGGCCGTCGATGGCGATGTTCAGCTCAATGTCCTCCTCAAGCCCTCGACGACCGCCAATCGCGCCCCTACCCGACCTTACGCCCCGACTCCGACCAACGGTAGCGCGGATGTCTCCCGCGATCTCACGCTGCGGTGGCGCTCCGGCGACGATACGCCGAGCCTGCTGCTGTATGATGTTTACTTCGGTAGCGCATCCGGGGTCACCCGCATCGCCACCAGCACTCCCGACACGTTCGTCCAGTTGCGTGGATTGCGTTTTGGCGAAAGCTACACTTGGCAAGTGGCCGCCTACGACGGCGGACGCGACACGGTCTTCGGTCCGCTCTGGTCCTTTGCCACCAAGCGGCAGCCCGCTTACCCGCTGGCCTTCGTGCGGGACGTCAACGGCAACCCGGGGATCTTCGCGGGCGAGAAGGGCGTCGCGGCCGCCGACCTCGTCCGGATCACGGCTCCGGAGGTGCGCGCCGTGCGTCCGGTATGGAGCCCCGACGGCGATCAGATCGCCTACCTCCAGTACGTCGGCACGGAGCTCTACGTCTATGTCGCTGGGGCCGAGGGCGACAATCCGCGACGGGTGTACAGCCTCCCGCTGCTCGACCTCCGCCCGGAGCTCTACACCTTCGACTGGACGCCCGATGGCTTCGGGCTCGTGTTCGGGTATCTCGACCGGCTACTCAAGGTCGATGTGTCCACCGGCCAGGCGACCTCCCTGATCCAGTTCGGCGCGGACTCACGGGTCCAGGAGGTCGTAGCGAGCGTCGATGGCCTGACCTACGTCGCCAACGTGGCCTCCGTGAATGGCCTCCGCAACACGGTCCTGCGGATTCGCCCGAGTACCGGGCTCATCGATACCATCGTGCGCGACACCGTAGGACTTATCGGGGGGCTAGCCATAAGCCCGAGCGGCAATGAGGTCCTCGTGTCGATCGACCTCTCCGGACGGGAGTCGACCGACCGGCGACAACTCAACGCTACGCTCTTCGAATACGACCTCGTCCGCAAGACGCGACGCCCCGTGACAGCGAGTAAGCCCGCTGGATTCAACGACCTGCGGGCGAGCTACTCCGCGGACGGGGGCTTCATCTACTTCGCGCGGGGGACCAATACCAATGGGCCGGTACCGTCGATTTTCCGTGTGCCGCGCGACCGCAGCCTGGAAGCCGAACTCGTCGTGGAGGAGGCCTCGTCACCCACGCTGCGGTGACGCGGATCCGACGTACCTGAGACCCGCGGCGACATTACCTTCGCGTCCGCATGCCGCTAGACCAAGTCGACGTAGACAAGCTCGCCGCCCAGGAAGCCGAGATGAGCTTCCTCGATCACCTCGAGGCACTCCGCTGGCACCTCGTGCGCGCGGTCATCGCGCTGGTCGTGGTCACGATCGTGGTCTTCCTCGCGAAGGACTTCGTGTTCAACACCATCATCTTCGGTCCGACCAAGCAGGACTTCGTCACCTTCCGGGTCTTCTGTAGGCTCGGGGCCCTCCTCGGGTCGGAGTCGCTGTGCATGCAGGTCGACCCGATCAAGTGGATCACACCGGTGTTCGGGGAGACCTTCATCATCCACATGCGGGTCTCGTTCATCCTCGGCTTCGTGGTGGCGTTCCCGTACATCTTCTGGGAGATCTGGCGCTTCGTGCGCCCGGCGCTTTACGACGTCGAGCAGCGGGCCGCGCGGGGCACGGTGTTCGTTTGTAGCTCACTGTTCCTGCTCGGAATCGCCTTCGGGTACTACCTCATCGCGCCCTTCGCCGTGAGCTTCCTAGTCAATTACGAACTGCCGGGCGTGGAGCCGCAACCGGCCCTGTCGAGCTACATCACGTACCTGTCGCTGTTTACCATCCCATCGGGCGTCGTTTTCGAACTGCCGGTGTTGGTCTACTTCCTTACGCGCGTAGGCCTGCTGTCCTCGGCGCTCATGAAGGAGTACCGCCGCCACGCGGTAGTGGTGCTAATGCTCGTGTCGGCCATCGTGACGCCGCCCGACCCGCTGACGCTCGTGATGCTGGGTCTTCCGCTCTACGCCTTGTACGAGGTGAGCATTCTCATCGCGCAGCGCGTTGAGCGCCAGCAGGCGGCCGCGGCACGCGATCTGGCCAAACTCAACTAAGTCCCCCCCCGCATGCAGCAGGTCTCCTCCAATCTGACGCTCATGCTGCGGATCTTCATCCCCGTCTTGCTAGCGGTCTTCTTCGGGGCCTTCACGCTGTACTTCCTCTTCGACCAGCGCGCTTACTACGGCAACGTCTCGGGTACGACCGTCCGCGTCGGCTTCGTGGCCTTTTACGTCGCGATGCTCGCCTTTTTCGCGTTTACGCTCTGGCGGCTGCGCCGTGTGGAGATGGGCCGCGACTGGGTCTACGTCACGGACTACTTCCGCCAGGCGCGCTACCCCTGGGGCAACATCCGCGAGGTGCGGGAGACCTCGCTCGGGATCGGACGCCTCGTGCGCGTGCGGTTCTACGAGCCCGGGAGTTTTGGCGAAAGCGCCCTCTTCCTCGCGTCCGGGAGCCGCTGGCAGCTGTTCAAGGAGGAGCACCCGGAGCGCTTGGCGAAGGTGCTGAAGTGAGACTACCTTCCCCCGCGCCATGACGCTCCACCAATTCTTCGACTACCTCTCCGGCCACCCGCTGCTGACGCTGGCGGTGTTCGTGCTCCCGCCGGTCGTAGCGCTGCTCGTGGCGCACTTCGGGTGGGGTCGAGGCTACGAGTCTCCGTGGCGCCACGTGTACGCGGTGCTGGTTTACTTCGTGTGCATCCCGGGGGTCCTCTGCGCGGCGTTACTTGCGTACCTGTTCCTCTTCGAGCGCCAGTGCGTCTGGGACGTCAATATCCTCACGCAAGTCGTGCCGATCCTGAGCATGGTGGCCACGCTCGTCGTCATTCGCCAGAACGTCGACCTGGCCTACGTGCCGGGGTTCGGGCGCCTCAGCGGCCTGATGGCGATGATCTTCGGGCTACTGTGCCTCATGTACGTTGCCGACCGCACGCGCGTGATCATGTTTAGCTACATGCCGTTCGTGTACGTGGCCCTCCTGTTCGTCGGGCTGTTGCTGCTGCTCAACTGGGGTTGGCGTCGGACGCTTACGCCCTAGACCTGAGACCTACTTTACGACGGTAGCCTCTTCGAGCGTGTACATCAGGGCATTCGGGTCGGATGAATTGAGCCGCAGTTTTCCCGAAAGGGTGATCGCGTCCGCGCTGTACTCCACGGGGGCTTTCGCCAAAACCTCCACCACCGTCTCCGGTCCGGCGCCGCCGCAGAAGAAGCAGCTGCTGTACGGGTAGGCCGAGAAGACGAACTCGCGGTGGGACTTGTAACCTTCCGTCGGGATGACGTAACCCTTGAGCGTGACCAGCTTACCGTCGAGGTCCTTGACGGCCTTCGAGAACACGGGCTTGTCGACCTTGAGGCCCAGTAGCTCGTCGTACTCCTTCGTGAACGTGACGCGGGCCAGCGTGGGCCAGCTGCTCGCGGTGCTCTGGGCAAGGCTTTCGCCAAAACCCGCTAGCAGTGTAAAGAAGAGTAGTAGGCAGA
>JBGTKC010000097.1:0-46051 GCA_041744755.1 Saprospiraceae bacterium | reverse complement strand
ACAGCCTCGTGATGGTGATGCTCACGGCCACGGCCGGGACCATGCTCACGCCCTGGGTCGAGTCCCTGATCTCGACCAACGAGTACGTCGTGCTGCTCGTCAACTCGCTGCTCATCACCGTCGTCGTACTCATTTTCGGGGAGTTTCTCCCGAAGGCCCTTTTCGAGGTCTTCGCCGAGAAGGCTCTCTTCCTCCTCGCCTACCCCATCAACGCCGCGCGCTGGGTGCTCAGCCCCCTGGCTTGGCTGATGATCCGCCTGTCCGAGAAGCTCCTCGAGCTCGTGACCCGCCACCCGATCGACGTGCCGGACACGGCCTTCACGCGACTCGACCTCGAGCAGTACATCATCCAGACCCACACCGAGGCCCGCGATTCGGACGAGGAGATGATCGACGCCAACCTGTTCCAGAACGCGCTGAACTTCAACGACCTGCGCGTGCGCGACGTGATGGTGCCCCGCAACGAGATCGTCGGCATCGACGTCAACGACAGCCTGCCCGACCTGATCGAACTCTTCGCGAGCAGCAATCACTCGCGCCTGATGGTTTACGAAGGTGACATCGACAACATCCTCGGGTACGTGCACCACCAACACTTGCTGAAGCAGTCGTCGAGCATCCGCAACCTCGCCATCGACCTGCCCTTCGTCCCGGAGGCGATGCGGCTCACGGACCTGATGAAGCGCTTCATTGGCTCGCGCAAATCCATCGCCGCGATCGTCGACGAGTACGGGTCGATCACGGGCCTGATCACGCTCGAGGACATCATGGAGGAGATCTTCGGCGACATCTCCGACGAGCACGACGACGAGGATGAGTACCGCGAGGAGCAATTGTCGGACAACGTATATCTCCTGAGCGGTCGCCACGAAGTCGTGTACCTCAACGCGAAGTTCCCGGCCCTGCGTTTGCCGGAAGGCGACTACACGACCCTCTCCGGCTACCTCGTGATGACGATGGGGCAGATCCCGGAACAGGGCGACGAGCTCGAGCTCGGCCGCCTGAAATTCAATTTCGAGGAGGTCTCCGATACCAAGATCGAGATGGCCCGCGTCACGGTGCTTGATGTCGCTAAAGACAACGAGGACTAATGGCGGCGCCAGCGTCCAGCAAGGAACGAGACCGCGTCGTCGGCGGGGCGGAGGGCCAGGGGGCCGGTCCGCTGCTCATCATTATTGGGGCGGTACACGGCAACGAGCCAGCAGGCGTCCTGGCGCTCGAAGCCATCATCCGCCGCCTGCAGGACAAGGGCTTACCGGAGCGTGGCACCTTGCTTGGCTTAATAGGTAATCTGGGTGCCTTTCGGCAAAACCTACGCTTCGTGGATAGGGACTTGAACCGCCACTTTACAGCGGAGCGGATGGCAGCAGACCAGACTTCTGCCGAGGCTCAGGAGGCGAGTGAACTGTTGGCTACGATTGATGCGGCCATCAATCAGTTTACCGCAACTGAGTTAATCGTCCTCGATGTCCACACGACGACTGCCGATGGTGGGGACTTCGCGACCACGATCCCGGATCCGGCAAGTAGTGAGTTGGCGAAGTGTTTAGGCGTGCCGGTAGTTCTTGGTTTGACGGATGTGCTGCACGGCACCTTGGTCGCGCACTTCACGTCCGAGCGCATGGGCTTACCTACGCGCGCCTTCGCGTATGAGGCTGGCCAGCACTTGGCGAGCGTTAGTGCTACACGGGCAGAAGCTTTGATTTGGAAACTGTTGGGTGAATTGGGGATGGTGAAGTCTGCACCCGTGGAGGCTATTGAAGTCGATCTGCGACCTCAGCTTACGCGGATAATCTATCGGCTGGCGATCCCTCCGGATGGGGCTTTCTCTATGTTACCTGGCTTTGGCAATTTCGATCCGGTACAAGCGGGGCAGCCGTTGGCGTATTTGGATGGAGAGACGGTGACGAGTGAGTATACGGGGTACCTGCTGATGCCCTTGTACCAGAGCCAGGGAGAGGATGGGTATTTCGTTGTGGAAGAGGTGAGGTGATTGGTCACGAAATACCGAAGCTTATCAAAGTTTTGTTATGGTGCGTAAGGCTTTCGCCCTGGGTTTGTCTAATACTGCTTTGCGCACCGGTCCTCCACTATTACATCAACGTTGGATCGCTGCCTATATACGGCATAGACCCAGATCCGTCTAGCATCACGTGGCTAGGCTATCTGCAAAAGCCATCATTCTTTTATTTAATACTAGTTTCTAGTTTCGTCCTCATGTTGGCGAGCCCTGCTCTAGCGATGTGGGATGTTGTCAAGGTGATGCGGGGGAAGCAAGGATACTTGCGTGTGTTTGTATTTGCAACAGGATTTATGTTGCTATTAATTTTCAGGTCCACAACGCAATTTACTTGGATATTAGATTAATATTGTATAAAACGATAAAAGTAATCAATATATTTCACAACGAACCACCATCCAACTAATAGCCACAGTCGACTAATTACAACACTTTAATAGGCCTCCTTCCGGTCCTTTACTTCCAACACCTCAACGACGAGCTTAGCATCGTAAATGCTGTAGATCACCCGGTAATTTCCGGACCGCAGCCGCCATAAATTATCATAACTCTTTAGCTTTTTACACCCAGACGGTCGCGGCTCGTTCGCTAACTTCGATATAGCACTAGTAAGCTTGGCAGCCGCCTGCTTGGGAAGCGCTTTCAGCTCTTTCGCAGCCGATCGTCGGAGTTCGATAGCATACTCACTCATCGAGTTTTCCCTCTTCTCGCATCTCTTGCAGGACTTGCTCAAAGGAGACGGTTTCTTCGTTGCGCCGCGAATACGCCACGAGGCCGTCCAAGAGATCTTCTAGATACTCCCGGTCGAACTTATCGAGGTCAATCTGGAGGATGCGCTTTTGGTTGCGCTCGTCGGTGAGGTAATAGATGCCTTCCATTGCGAGGTACGATTGGATCGTGAAGATACTACGGGGAAAGGGGATCGGGCGTCATCGCTAATGACGTTAAGCCGAGACGACACAGCCGAAAAGCGTCGGCAAACGCATATTCAACCTGTTGCCCCTACCCCACCGGCAGCACCTCATCCAAAGCCCCAATCAACACCACCATAGCCACCATTCCCAGCTCCCGGCTAGGACCCGTCGCAAACAATTCCGCCTCCTCCCCGTCGTCCTCCCGGTCCGGATCGACCAGCGAATCCTCCGCAAAGGCCAGCAACTCCTCCTGGTCTACTTGCTCGAATATGACATCCAATCGCTGCGCCATCGGCTTACCGACCGTCGGCTCTAGCCAGGCCCAGGCCTTCTCCTCCCACTCTTCAATCTCCTCCCCGCCCAGCGTCGGAATTGAACTGTGCTCCACGCGCACCGCCCCGTAGATGACCAGCGACAGGTACTGCAAATAGTCTCGCTCCGCCTGCGTAAGTAGCTCGAAAGTGTCAGTGCGAAGGTACTGCGTGAAGGTCGGCTGTTCGGTGACGAACTCGAGCATCGCGGCCTCGATGGCAGATTCCTCGTCGAGCTTGAGGAGAGAGGATTCAATGGATTGCTCTGAGATCATAAGGTAGGGGGCCTTGCAGGGGCGGGTTTTTCAACGCAAAGACGCAAAAATAGAGCACGCAAAGGACGCAAAGCTCGTGCACCGGGAGAAGGTCGCAAGGCTCGTGTACTAGCGACCCCGAACGCGGTGCAAATGCTTTGCGCCCTTTGCGCAAAAAATTGCGCCTTTGCGTTGAAAAAACGCCGTTAAGCCGCCACCCGCTCCCGCTTCGGCTCCGCCGCCAAGATCTCCTTCGGGGTCTCCTCAGCAAAGCGCTCGAAATTCTTGTGAAATAGCCCCACCAGCTTCTCCGCCGCCCGATCGAAGGCATCCCCATCCGCCCAGGTGCGCCGTACATCCAAAATCTCCGCCGGCACACCAGGCACCGCCGCCGGCACCTGCACCCCAAAGCGCTCGTCCGCCGTCCACTCCGTGCTGTCCTGCCCGAGCTCGCCCGCCAGCGCCGCCCGCACCATCGCGCGGGTGTACTTCAGACTGATACGATTGCCGGTGCCGTAAGCGCCGCCCGACCAACCCGTGTTGACCAACCATACATCCACGTCGTGCGCATCCACCTGCTCCCCGAGCATCGTCGCGTAGCGCGCCGGGTGCAGCGGCAGGAAAGGTGCCCCAAAACACGCCGAGAAGGTTGCCGTCGGCTCGGTGATACCAGCCTCTGTACCGGCCACCTTCGCGGTGTAGCCACTAATAAAATGGTACATCGCCTGCGCCTTCGTCAGACGACTGATCGGCGGCAGCACCCCGAAGGCGTCGCAGGTCAGGAAGAAGATGTTGTGCGGGTGCCCCCCGCGACTCTCTGCCTTGGCGTTGCCGATGTGGTGGATTGGGTAGCTCACGCGCGTGTTCTCGGTGAGGCTGCTGTCGGTGAAGTCGACCTCCCGCGTGCCTTCTTTAAACACGATGTTCTCCAGAATTGCCCCGTGGCGCACGGCCCGGAAAATATCCGGCTCCTTGTCCTCGGTGAGATCGATGGTTTTGGCGTAACAGCCACCTTCGAAATTGAACACCCCGTGCGCGTCCCAACCGTGCTCGTCGTCCCCGATCAACGCGCGCTCCGGATCAGCCGAGAGCGTCGTCTTGCCCGTCCCCGAAAGCCCGAAGAAGATGCTCGTCGTGCCATCGTCGCCCTCGTTTGCAGAGCAGTGCATCGGCAACACGCCGTGCTTGACGGGCAGCAAAAAGTTGAGCACCGTAAAAATCCCTTTCTTGATCTCCCCCGTGTATCCCGAGCCGCCGATCAAGATCTGGCTTTCGCCAAAACTGATGATCGAGAAGTTGCCCTGCCGCGTACCGTGCACCTCGGGCGTCGCCTTGAACGTAGGCGCGCAGTAGATTGTCCAGTCCGCCTCGAAGGTCTCGAGCTCCGCCGCCGTCGGCCGCAGAAACATGTTGTGCGCGAACTGCGCTGACCACGGAAACTCCGCGATCACGCGCACCTTCAGCCGGTAGGCCGGGTCCGCCCCCGCGAAGACATCCATCACGTACAGCTTGTCCTGCTGCCCGAGGTGCTCGCGTACTTCCTCTCTCAGCGGCGCGAATTTCTCTTCGACAAAGCGCTGATTGAAGGCGTTCCAGTCCACCTCGTCGCGCGTCATGTCGTCGACGACACAGAACTTGTCCTTCGGCGAGCGACCCGTGAAGGTCCCCGTCCGGATAGCGAGCGCACCGTTGTCCGCCAGGATGCCCTCGTGGGCGCGGACGCTGTGCTCGATGAGCTTCTCGGGCGTAGCGTTGTAATAAATGGTGCCTCGCGCGTCGATGCCATCGGTGGCAATAGGGGCGGCAGGATTACGGGTTCCCGTCTCCTTCATGGTTTGGATATTTGGTTTCTAAAACGCACCGGGGCGGGCTAGCTCCGGGCTGGGTACAAAGAAACGGTATTTATGGGACGCATGCGGCGCAATGGAGATGCAAGGAGCGCAAAGGCAAATCCACTACCGCGGAACCTTGCGTCCTTCGCGTCCCCATCGCGCTCCTAGCGTTCAAAACCTGTCGCCCTCAGCCCCACCACAAAATTCCGCCCGGGCGCCCCGACCCCGCTACTGAATCCCTTGTAGTACAAGTCCCCGACGTTCTCCACCCCGACCTGTAGTTCCACCCGCTGTGTTCCCTTCTCCCCGAGCAAGCGATACCCCGCAAACACATCCACCGCCAGCCAGGCCGGCGTGCCGTAGTCGAGAATCGCCAGCTCCCCGTTGTCCTCAGAGCCGAGCGGTGCGTAGTCCTTCCAATTCTTGCGACCGTTAAAGCGGGCTACCGTAGTCAGATCCATTCGCTTACGATGGTAGCGCAACAGCGCCTGCCCAAACACCGGCGGGATGTGCGCCAGCGGCCGCTCCGTTCCGTCCTCCGCGATCGACCGACCGTGGGTGTAGGTAGCCCGCAGCCCGAGACTTAGCGCTCGTCCGTAAGTGAAGTCCGCCTTCACCCCGGCGCCCCGCACCCGACCCAGGTTCGCATTGACATTCGTCTGCACGCGGTAGGTCCGCCCACTGCTCACGAAGCTCGTGTCACCATTCGGCAACTGTCCATTCGCGCGGATGACTACGCCCTCCAGCTCGGTCGCAAAGCCAGTCGCACTCAGCCTTGCGGCAAAACCACTTTCCCCCAGGATACCAAAGGCCTGGCTCACCGTTACCTCCGTGCTAAAGGCGCGCTCGGGCTGGAGCTCTGGGTTGGGCACCAACACAAAAGCTCCACGAATCCGGGTCTTCCCGAAATCGTCCACGTTTGGTGCCCGGAATCCGGTCGAGGCCAGCGCCTGAACGAGCGTGCCCGCGGCCGGTCGCCAGGTCAAACCCGACGCCCAGGTCCAGGCGGAACTGTTTAGTTTGATCCCCTGGGCCAGCGCCTCCGGCCAGGTCACCGGTTCAGTGACGCCTTCGCGTCCGAAGACTGCATTGATGTGATTACGCGTGTAACGCAGACCCGCCTGCGCGTCCAATTTACCGTCGCGCGTGGCATAGCGATAGGTTGCGTACGCAGCTCCACTGCTCAGGGTCGAACCGCCGCTCGGGTAGCGCGACAGCCGGTCGAGCCGCTCCTCGCCCGTGTCGACGTTGGTGCGGCCGCCGTCACTCGCTACGGTGTTGTGCTGACCGTCTAGGCCGTAGCCCAGGCGGTGCTGCCCGCGGTCATCGAGTGATTTGTCGGCGTCGAAGGTGAGGCCGTAGACATTCACCCGAACGATGCTGAAGTCCCGCCAACGGTTTTCGCGTAAGCGCTCGAACCTATCCTCGTCGATACGCTGCGCACTCGCGATCCACTGCGCGCGGTCGTGCAGGCGCGTGCGACCCGTATTCACCGAGCGCAAGGCCCCGAGCAGGCGCGTCTGCGGACCGTAGTACCACTCCGCGTACGTCAAGTCTCGTGGATCATCACCGTCATACAACCTGAGGTTGTCGAAACGCGGCACATTCGTGCTGTTCGAGAACTGCAGATTGGCATCCAGCTTGCGTTTTGGCGAAAGCTGAATGACGAATTTTTGCGCCAAATCGATTTGATCGTAGCCCGTCCCCCGCTGGAGGAAAGGCCTGTCGTTCGGCAGCACGCTGTCCCGCCCGCCCACATCACCTACGTAATACGGCGTCTTGGCCCGCTCGCCCCACAGCGTCGGCACGTTACGCCCGGCGCGCAGGTCTCCGAAGTGCGAGGCCGTCACACTCGTCAAACTCGCCCAGCGCGTGCGCCGGTACGCGAGGTCCACGTGGCCGGTCGCCTCACCGTTCGCGGTTGCGTGACGCAGGAAGGCTGAACCACCGAACTTAGGTTCCTCGCCGACGCGCAGCCGCGGTTGCTTCGTCCGGTAGTGGACCACGCCCCCGATCGCGTCCGAGCCGTAGAGCAGGCTCCCCGGACCGAAGATGACCTCGGCGCGCTCGAGCAGGTTTGGGTCTACGGTGATGCTCGCCTGGAGGTGTCCCTCGCGGTAGATGGCGTTGTTGAGCCGCACGCCATCCACGACCAGCAGCACGCGATTGGCCTCGAAGCCCCGTAGGACGGGACTCCCCCCGCCCATCTGCGACCGCTGTACGAAGACCTCGCCCGTCTGCTCGAGCACGGTTGCCGTGGTGGGCGCCTGCCTCCGCGCGATTGCCTCCGCGTCGATGGTGGCCACGCGCCACGGCAGCCGCGCTACCGGGTCGTCGCGCCGCCCGATCACGACCGCCTCCGCGAGCGCGAGCGTGGATGTGGGCACGACCAGTCGATCCGATTTAGGCCAAGGCAGGACCGACGTCCCGTAGCCAATGCCAGAGACGAGCAGCGTGTCGATTACTGGCCCATCGTTTCGGGCGTCGACTTTCGTCAAAACCACCCGTCCCGAGGCCTCACTCACGCCTGCGTAGCGACCGTCCGCACTCCGTACCAGCGCCTCGCCTACGCCCCGTCCGAGACTGTCGACGAGGGTGAAGGTGAGCGGGGGACTGAGGTCTGTCGATACTTTTTCGGCGGTTAGCTGGGCGGAGGCCGCGTGGGAGAGCAACAGGCAAAAGAGTAAGCCCGTAGCTGCTGAGGGGAAGCACCGCATCCGACAAAGGAAACACGAGCAGCGGGATTGGGAGGCGAGGTCCGCGATGGAGACGCCAGGAGCGCAAGCCAATGGGCCGCACACCACGGCAAGCGAGCCTTGCGTCCGTTTGCGGCTCCCTCGCGGAACTTACGTCCAAACCTTCCAGGCATCATGAAGAAGCGGGCAAGCGCACCGCGAAGGTGGAGCCGCGGCCAACGCTGCTCTCCTTGACCATGATCCGCCCCCCGTGATACTCCTCGACGATGCGCTTGGCGAGGCTCAGGCCCAGGCCCCAGCCGCGCGACTTAGTCGTGAAGCCCGGCCGGAACACCGTTTTGTGCTTCGACGACGGGATCCCCTTGCCGCTGTCCTTGACCGTGATCTCGATCAGCTTCCCATCGCGGCGTGCGGCCAGGATTAGCTCGCCCGAGCCGTCCATGGCGTCGAGGGCGTTGCGGATGAGATTTTCCAGCACCCAGTCAAACAGGTGCTTATTGACGGATACCTCCGCCTCGGACACGCTCGGGTCGATCTCCAGGCGGAAGTCCACCTTGCGGGGTGCGCGGCGGTTCATGTAGGAGTAGATGCTCTCCAACAGCGCCGGCAGGGCGAGCGAGACCAGCTCTGGGGTCGACCCGATTTTGTTGAAGCGATCGGCCACGAGCTGGAGGCGGTCGACATCCTGCGTGAGTTCGTCGGCTACGTCGTCGAGTTCGGGATTGTCGCTGTGTTCGGCCTTGAGGTACTCGACCCAGGCCATGATGGCGCTGATGGGCGTGCCGAGCTGGTGGGCGGTCTCCTTCGCCATCCCAACCCAGACGCGGTTTTGCTCCGCGCGCCGGTTCGAGTTGATCGCGAAGTACCCGAAGCCAACGAAGGTGGCGAGCAGGGCGAAGAGCACGATCGGGTAGTAGCGCAGGCGGGTAAGGAGCTTGCTCTCGAGGTAGAACAGCTGCGTGTCGTCGATGATGAGCGGGGCAATGCCGGCTGCCGTCTGTTCATTGACGACCCGTCGGAGGTAGCTCGTGTCCTCGTCGCGCCGCTTGCCGAAGTTGCGACCGCCGAGGATGTCGTTGTACGGTCCGACGAGCACCAGGGGGATGGTCGTATTACTCGCGAGGATGAAGGTGTGCAGCGTCAGGTCGCAATCGACTGCGTCCTCGTCGGTGAGCAGGTCGCTGATCGCGTTTTGGGCCTCGAGCCATATCTGGACCTTGCTGCGCTCCTCGCGGGCGAGGTTGCGCACGAAGTACATGGTAGCCAGGACGCTCCCGATGACGATGATCGCCCCGACGATGGCGAGTAAGGTGTTCCAGAGTCGGGAGGCGGGCATCGGGAGGCGAAAGTAGGGCAGGGCGCCGGAGGCTGGATGGACCCTGCGGTAGACGGGCGGCTTCGCCTATGTATGCGCTGCGCTAAATAGGCGGCTTTGCCCAGATGGGCTGTGCGATCGTGCGTCTGAATTTTGAGGCCCGAGCTGTGTATTCGACTGGCGTGGTGTCTGACGCTCCGCCAGGCGTAACTGAATTGTGAGGTTGGTCACGCTAGACGGCGCCCGTCTGGCTTGCACTTCCTAAGGGCCGCCCATAAAGACGGGGGACCCGAATGGTGCTTGTGCCGGCACTTATGGTATAAGCCCCTCGTCCTTGCAGGCGGGCCACACGTGGTAGCGCATTCAACGATTCAACCTTCACGCTTAGACAATTGCCCTTCGTACCTTCGCACCCTGATAATGAGCACGATAATCACACAAGAGGTCGCCGATCTCATGCCCGCCACCGTGGCCGAGCGTCGCGACATCCGGGAGCTGGACACCGCGGCACTAGAGGCTTGGTTTGCCGAGGTCCAGGAGCCACGCTTTCGCGTAAAACAGCTCCAGCAGTGGCTCTGGCAACACGGCGTGACCGAGTTTGCGATGATGACGAACCTGGGCAAGTCGCTCCGGGAGAAGCTCGCAGCCGACTTCGTGATCCCGAGCCTCCGGGAGGACGCGCGCCAGGTGTCGGACGACGGGACCATCAAGGTTCGCTACCGCTTGCACGACGGGCACCTGATCGAGTCGGTGCTGATACCGGTGGTAAAAGTCCAGCGCTTTACCGTCTGCGTAAGCTCACAGGTCGGTTGTAGCCTAACGTGCTCCTTCTGCGCGACCGGCAAGATGGCGCGGGTACGTAACCTGACGGCCAGCGAGATCTACGACCAGGTTCGCCTCGTGAACGCGATCTGCGAGGCGACCTTCGGCAGGCCGCTCACCAACGTGGTCTACATGGGAATGGGCGAGCCGCTGCTGGCCTTCCAGTCCGTGATGCGCTCAGTGGATCTGATCACATCGCCGGAAGGCCTGGGGATGAGTCCCCGCCGACTCACCATCTCGACCGCGGGCATCGCTAAGGCCATCCGCCGCCTCGCCGACGTCAACTCCAAGGTTAATCTCGCCCTCAGCCTCCACGCTGCCGACGACACGAAGCGCTCGGAGATCATGCCGATCAACGACTCGAACGACCTCGCCTCCCTCATGGACGCCCTCGACGACTACTACCAGCGCACGCGCAACCGAATCAGTTACGAGTACATTGCTCTGCGGGGATTTAACGACACCGTCGAGGACGCGCACGAGTTGGCGAATCTGTGCCGCCGTTTCCCGGTGCGGGTCAACGTGATCGAGTACAATCCCATTGGGGACGAGAGATTCGGGCGCAGTGATTCCGCGGTGGTGGACCTTTTTGCGCAGACGCTCGCAGAACGCGGGGTGACGGTGACGGTGCGGCGGAGCCGCGGCAAGGATATCGATGCGGCGTGTGGACAACTGGCGAACAAAGGGTAGCGCGTGGGGAGTGGCCTACGGCGGTGGCTACTGCGCTAGTTTCTATTGCGGCAGTCCAACAAAAAAGCCCACGACTCTCGCCGCGGGCTTTTCTCGAAATGTGCGCCCGCTACTGGACTCGAACCAGTGACCTATTGATTAACAGTCAACCGCTCTAACCAACTGAGCTAAGCAGGCGTGCTGGTTTAGCGGCGGCAAATGTAGCCCACCTGCCGTAACCTTGCAATCCTAACCTACGCAAAATTTCCCACCTCTTATGGGCCTCCTCTCCGTCGGCACCCTTGCCCTCGACTCTGTCGAAACCCCCTACGCCAAGCGCGATCGCGCCATCGGTGGGACCAACTCCTTCATCGCCCTAGCCGCCAGCTTCTTCACGAAGCCGGTGCAACTGGTCTCCGTGATCGGGGGCGATTTCCCGGAGTCTTTCCTCGCCGAACTCCGCGAGCGCGAGGTGGATCTGGAGGGGGTTCAGGTGCGCGAGGACGAGAAGTCCTTCTTCTGGGCCGGCAAGTACCACGACGACATGAACGGGCGGGACACGCTCGATACGCAGCTCAACGTGCTGGCCGACTTCGACCCCGTTTTGCCGGAAGGCTACAAAGACACGGAGTTCCTCATGCTCGGCAACCTTACGCCGAGTGTGCAGATGAAGGTCCTCGAGCAAATGAACGACCGACCGAAGCTCGTCGCCCTCGACACGATGAACTTCTGGATGGACATCATGATGGACGACCTTAAGGCGCTCCTCACGAAGGTCGACATCCTAATCGTCAACGACGAGGAGGCGCGCCAACTCGCCGGCGAGCGCTCGCTCGTCAAGGCCGCCCAAGCGATCGTGGCCATGGGAGTGCCGTACCTCATCATCAAGAAGGGCGAGCACGGGGCCTTGCTGTTCTACGGAGAGCAGATGTTTTTCGCGCCGGCACTACCGCTGGCCGAGGTGTTCGACCCCACGGGCGCGGGCGACACATTCGCCGGTGGCTTCATGGGGTACATGGCGAGTGCCCCGGTGATCAACTTCGAGACCATGAAGCGCGCGGTGATCTTCGGGTCGGCCCTGGCCAGCTTCACGTGCGAGGACTTCGGACCGGATCGCCTACTCGAGATCACGAGAGCCGACGTCGATATGCGGGCGGGGCAGTTTTTGGAGTTGGTGCGCTTTGATCTAAAGCAAAGCCTTCCAGAATAGGACGCAAGGAGCGCTCTGAGGACGCGAAGAGCGCAATGTGAACCCCCGCTGGCACGCCGCCGCTTCGGCCGTGCGCTGCTCGCGCCTCCAGAGCGCACCTCGCGTACAAACGATACTCTATCCTAGCTCGTCCCCCCGCAAGCGCCTAAAGCGCTTCCGCGCCTCCACGGCCAGGATACTGTTGTCGTACTCCAGGAAGAGACGCTCGTATAGCGTTTTGGCGGAAGCCGGATCTCCTAAATACTTTTCCGCGATCTCGGCCCAACGGAACAGCGCATTGTCGGCGCGGATGTCCTGCGGGAATTCCGTCACGACGCGTCGGTAGTACGCGATGGCCTCCGGGTAGTGCGCCTGCTGCTGCTCGATGTCGCCGCGCATGAAGATGATGTCGTCGACGAGGCCGTGCTCGGGGAAGCGCCTCGTGAGACTGTCCAACTTGAGGTTGGCGGCCCCGAACTTGCGCTGGAACGTGAGCAGTTCCGCCGCGGCGTAGATGGCCAGCGGCGCGGAGGTCGTGTCGAGATTCAGGTTGTCCATGATGAACACCGACATGTCGATGGCGTCGTTGGCGATCAGCCGCGAAGTGCTCGACTTGAGGATGTCAAACTGCTCCTGCGCCCACTCGAAGTCGCTCGAGAAATAACTGAGCCTCGCGTTACGGAAGCGGGCCTCGTGTCCGAGCTGGCCTTCGGGGAAGGCCTTGTCTACCTGGCCGTAGAGCAGGGTCGACTCCCAGCGCTCGCCCTCCATGAGGTAAAGGTCGGCCAGGGTAAGCTTGAGTGAGGCCGCGAAATCGTCGATGAGCGGGAAGGCGAGGACCTGCTTCAGGAGCGCGATGGCGTCCCCGCGCTTGTCGAGCTGGTAGGCCCGCAACAGCGCTAGTTCGTGCGCGATGCTGGCGGTGGCGCTGTTGAGTCCGGCTTCCGCCAAAAACGCCTCGTACTGTTGCTCGAGTGCCTCGAATGCAGAGCGATCGAAGTTGTTGTCGGAGAGCAGTCGCTGGCGCTCGGCGTCGAGGCTGAGGCGTTTGGCGTCGATGTAGAATGGATTACGCGGACCCTTCTTCTCGATGATGTAAGCGAATCCGTCCTGTGCAGCCAGGAACTGTCGCTCAATCAATGCCGTGGTCGCGAGGCGGAAGATGCGCTGGCCGTCCTCGCCATTGCGTAGGTCGAGGGCGCGCACCTGCCGCATGGCGGAGCGGTAGTCCCGCTGCTGGATGTAGCTCCAGACGAGGAGCTCCACGAGGCCCTCATTGTCGGGATCGCCCTGGACTTGCTGCAGGATCGCTACCTGGACTTTCTTCAGGCCGTCATCATCGAGCGAGCGCGAGAAAATTCCCTGCACCGTGGGCATGCGCTGAGGCTTGTCCTGGATGGCGAGCAGGTAGTTCTCGATCATTTTGTCCTCCTGGTTGAGCTGCTGGTACAGTCCCCCGAGGTAGTAGGCGAAGAAGGCCTTGTCCTTGAGCGCCACGCCACCCTGTTCGTAAGCCTGGGCGGAGAGTTCGTACTTGGCCGCCTTCGCGAAAGCGTTCGCGAGCTTTTGGATCGCGAAGCGCTCGGCCGGCATCCGCTTAAGCGCGTCGGCGTACACCTTCTTGGCCTCGTCTACCTCGCCCTGATCTTCGAGCATCTGTCCCTGCTGAACGAGTAGGGAGACCCGCTCCGGATCCTCCTTCAGGGCGCGCCTGATGGTCTTGTCGGCCTCGTCGTAGCGCTTGGCCCCCGCGAGACTCTCGAGGTAGCGCGTGAGGTAGTACTCGTTGGCGGGCTGCCGATCGTAGAGCTTCTGGTAGAGGCCACCGGCCTTTTCGAATTCGCCCTGTTCGAAGTACTGCTTCGCGAGCTCGACCTCCATCTGGGCGAAGACCGGGGCCGTGAGGAGGCTTAGCGCCAAAACGGCCGCACCGAAGAGTAGCCTGCGGGGAGAGATCATGTAAAACTACTAACGGGAGGGGGCGGGTGGTAGTTGCTTGGGGGAGGGGGCAGCTGCGTCCGATAGATCATGGACTGCTTGAGCGGGTGTGGGCTGGATGCCAGCTTTCAGGTGTTGAGCGACAACATTCAGGGTACCCCAGTGCGCTGCGCTCGCAGAGTTGCGAAGCCGCGGTGAATCTGAGCTAATGAATATCCGATTTTGGATGACCGAACGTCACAACTCTACTTCTCCAACTTAAACTGCACCGGCAAGACAAAGCTCACCCGCACCGGTTTACCGCGCTGCTTACCGGGGATCCATTTGGGAAAAGTACTCACGACCCGCATAGCCTCTTCCGAGATGCCGGCAGCCGGGCCACGCAAGACTTGGACATTCGATATAGATCCATCTTTCTCGACGACAAAGCCTACGATAGCCTTGCCCTCGACGCCGTTGTCACGAGCGATAGCGGGGTATTTTGTATGCGCGTAGATGTACTCCAGCATCTTCTGTTCGGCGCATGACTTAGCGGCCTCTTTATCGAGACCTCGGTCTTGGCAGCCCGGAAACATAGGCATGTCCTCGACGATCCTAAAGATGTCTTCGATCTTCGTCTCGGCCGCCGGAGGCGGCGTCGACTCAGCTGGTAGCGGCACGGCCAAAGGGACCCTCGGGCCAGCAGGCGGCGGCGGTAGCGGCTCGTCGAGGGGCGTGTCCTCGAACTTGACATCCTCCACGATCTCATCGTCGGGCACCGGCTCGATGACGGGAGGCGGCGGTGGAGGTAGCGGCGCTACTGGAAGTGTGTAAGCGGTTCGCACTACGTCCGGCACCTCCAGGTCAAAGTCACCATCGTACGCAACCGCCTCGTACCGACGGGCGGTCTCGGTGTAGCTAAATGCCACCAGGCACAAGAACCCACCTGTCGCCAACCCAAACCTCAAAAACATACCACTATGTCGAAAGATATCCGCGGCGGGGTACTTATTGCGCGTACTCACCGGACGACTGGGATCCAAAGAGTCGACCAAGGTTTGCTTGCTCAAATGCGCCAGATACCACCGGTAGGTAGAAATACTAATGGTAACGAATCCGGCCGTAGCTAGAATAGAAGAGAGGACGTTGACCCCCGATAATTCGGACCACATAATTTCTAGAATTTACGAGCGCGACACTGCGGATCGTTAAATCTATAGATGATGATGGGTTCTGCTTCTGGTGGCCGTCTTTAAAGATTAAATTAACGATTTTGCATGCACTGTGCTCTTAGGGTGCGACCAAAAAAAACCCGCACCGTCCGGAAGGACAGTGCGGGCTCGTTTTGCCGAAAGGCTAAAAGCTCAGCTCGGCGGCTTACTCCAGCTTGAACTGGACCGGGAGCACGAAGCTCACGCGCACGGGCTTCCCGCGCTGCTTGCCGGGTATCCAGGTCGGGAAAGTATTCACGACGCGGAGGGCCTCCTCCGAGAGACCGGCGGCTGGTCCGCGGACCACCTTGGCGTCCGTGATCGAACCGTCCCTCTCGACGACGAAGGCGACGATGGCCTTGCCTTCGACACCGTTCTCACGGGCGATCGCGGGGTACTTTACGTTGCCGTAGATGTACTCGAGCATCTTCTTCTCGGCGCAGGCCTTCATGGCGTCCTTGTCGAGCGCCTGGTTCTCGCAGCCGGGGAACATCGGCATCTGCTCGACGATCTTAAAGATCTCGTTGTCGGGCGCTGGTGGCGGCGGCGGCGGCGGAGGCGGTGGCGGCGCATCGACCTTCGTCGGGCCGGCCGGTGCCGGTGGCGGCGGCGGAGGCAGGGGCTCGTCGATAGGCACGTCCTCGAACTTCACATCTTCTACCACTTCCTCATCGGGCACGGGCTCGATGACCGGCGGTGGCGGTGGCGGTGGCGGTGGTGGAGGTTCGGCAGTACGAGGAGCATCCACGATGATCTCCTCGTCCATGTCGAGGGCCCCAGTCGGGATATTGATCTCGACCTTGGGTTGGGTGTAGTTGAAGGCCAGCACGCAGAGCAGCAGCGACAGCACGAGTCCGGCGTAGAAGAAGCTACCGCTGTGGCGGAAGACATCGACCCCAGGATACTTGTTGCGGGCCTTGAGCGCGTCCTTCTGGTCGAGGTTGGCGGCCAGGTCATCGGCGGTCTTGCCTTTGTAGCGCGCACGGATGACGAACACCGTCGCGATAATGATGGCGAAGATCCCGATGATCCCTAGGAGCAGGGATTGGGCAGATAAGTTAAACTCCATAGTTTATGTTTTCGGTGGAAATGTACGAAAGGCAATCAGAAATAGGTAGACTCCGGCGGCGGCGCCGACGCCATTTGCCAACATGTCGCCGAATTCGAAGTAGCGGTTCGGGTAAAACGCCCACTGCATGAACTCCATGACCACGCCCAGGGCGAAGAGTAATCCCCAGAGCTTCAGACCTCCCCGCCATCCGTTTTGCCGGAAGGCGAACGACCACAGCACCCCCAAACAGGCATACGCAAGGAAGTGCTGCAGTTTGTCGAGCCAAGGGACATTTAGCCAGTCGGTCTCGATCTGCAGCGCGTTGCCGAGCGAGAGACTGATCACGGTGGCCGTCGTTACGGCCGCCGGGACCAGCGCCCAGGAGCGCTGTGGTAAGAACGCAGATGCGATCGGTGCGGCGTTTGGTGTCCCGGAGCTCAAAAAACCAAATTTTTCTACGCGACCAACTCCTGGTAGGCCTCCGCGCGCAGCAGCTCGTCGAGGTCGCCTGGGTCGGCTAGCTTAATTTTTACGATCCAGCCCTCGCCGTAGCAGTCGCTGTTGACGAGCCCGGGGTTGTCGCCGCCGCTGTCGGATAGCTGCTCGTTGAACTCGACCACCGTCCCGGCCACGGGCATGAACAGGTCGCTGGTCGTCTTGACGGCCTCGACGGTGCCGAAGACCTCATCGGCGCCGAGCTCCTCGCCGACGGACTCCACCTCGACGTACACCAGTTCGTCGAGCTCGTGCTGGGCGAAGTCCGTGATCCCGATGTAGGCGTGTCCCCCGTCCTCGGTGAGGCGGAGCCACTCGTGTTCCTTAGTATAGTAGAGGTCGTCTGGATAGGTCATATGGTCGGGTTAAGGTGGGGAAGGAATCCCAAATGATTAATGGAAAATTCCAACTGCGCTGCCGCGTAGGAGGCCAAACGGCTTTGCTGCTACACTTTAGAACTTTGCGGCTCCGAGGAGAAGTACACGCGTGAGGAGCCGTCGTGCTCATTTGGAATTCGCCATTTGGAATGTGAAATTCTGATCTAGCGCGCGGCGTCGGCGGCCTGCTGCTTTCGGGCGAAATCTTTGACCCAGGCGGTCGTGAGGGACTTCGGCCGCTCGAGCGGGAGGCCGAGGGCGCGGCTCCAGCACAGGGCCGACAGGACGCCGAGCGCGCGGCTCACGCCGAACATCACGGTGTAAAAGCTAAACTGATCCACGCCGTAGTGGACGAGCAAGGCGCCGGAGTGCGCATCGACGTTCGGCCAAGGGTTCTTGACCTTGCCGAGGCCCTGAAGGATCGGCGGCACCACGTCGAACACCTTCCAGATCGTCTCGATGAGGTCGTCGCCGCGGAGGTGCTCCTCGGCGAAGCGCTTCTGGGCCGTGAAACGGGGGTCGGGCTCGCGCAAGACGGCGTGGCCGTAGCCCGGGATAACGCGGCCGTTGGCGAGGGTGGAGTTGACGTACCCAGCGATCTGCTCCTTGCTCGGGGTCTTCGTGCCGAGGGCATCGATCATCTTGAGCACCCACCGGATGACTTCCTGGTTGGCGAGTCCGTGCAAGGGGCCGGCGAGGGCATTCATGCCGCCGGCGAAGGCGTTGTAGGCGTCGGACAGCGTCGAGCCAACCAGGTGCGTGGCGTGCGCCGAGGCGTTGCCGCCCTCGTGGTCGGCGTGGATCGTGAGGTAGAGCCGCATGAGGTCACGGAACTGTTTGTCCTCGATGCCCATCATGTGGGCGAAGTTGGCGCCCCAGTCGAGCGTCGAGTCCGGGGAGATGTGGTCGCCGTCGAAGAAGGACCGGCGGTAGATGTAGGCAGCCACGCGCGGGAGGCGCGCGATAAGATTCATGGCGTCCTCGTAGGTCGGGTCCCAGTACTCGTTCTTGTTGAGGCCCTCGTTGTAGCGGCGCGCGAAGACGCTGCTGGTCTGCATGGCGTTGATGGCCACGGTGAACTGCGTCATCGGGTGGGCGTCGATGGGCAACGTGTCGATGGCGGCGAAGACGTGCGCCGGGACGTTCGATCGCGAGCACCACTTGTCGCTCAGCCAGCGGACCTGCTCGGCGGTGGGCACCTCGCCGACCAGCATGAGCCAGAACAGTCCCTCTGGGAGGGGTTCGTTGCCGTCGCCTTTCGGCAAAACCTCCTGTAGGTCGGGGATGGAGTACCCGCGAAACGAGATGCCCTTGGTGGCGTCGAGGGAGCTCGTCTCCCAGATCATCATCTTGATGGAGCGCGCGCCGCCGATGGCCTGCGAGAGGGTGACCTCGTCGATCTTGCGGTCGCCGTACTCAGCGCTGATGGCTTTGAGTTCAGCCTTAAGGGCCGTTGACTTCTCGTGGAAGAGTTGCTTGAGTGGATCCATAAATGGTTTGGGCTGGAGTAGGGGCTCGGCAGGGGCTAACTTTGCGGCGCTGCCCGGTCGGGTGGCCCGAAGGTAACAGACGAACGGTGTTTTGCGGAAACGCGAACGTACGACCCACCGCAGTCCTCAATCCGTAAAACCCCAACACCCGAAAGGTTCGGTATGCTGATCGTCGATGGGAAACTCGTCTCGGACGAGATCATGTCCGAGGAATTCATGTGCAACCTGCGGGCCTGCAAGGGGGCCTGCTGCCACGAGGGCGATTATGGCGCGCCACTAGAGGAGGACGAACTTGGGGTACTCGAAGACATCTATAAGAAGGTGAAGCCCTTCCTCTCGCCACGCGGCATCGCCGAGATCGAGGCGCGCGGTCTGTACGAGTACGTCGAGGAGGCCGGCGAGTTCGGCACCACCTGTATCGAGGGCGGGGACTGCGTATATATGGTCCGCACGCCGGAGGGTTTCGCCGCCTGCGGAATCGAGATGGCCTACCGGGCTGGCGCCACCGACTTCAAGAAGCCCATCTCGTGCGAGCTCTACCCGATCCGCGTCGAGCGCGACGAAACCGTGGACTTCGAGGCGCTCAACTACGACCGCTGGGACATCTGCTCGGCGGCCTGTGAGCTGGGGGCTAAGCAGCGGATGCCGGTCTTCCGCTTCGTGAAGGCGGCGATCGTACGAAAGTGGGGCGAGGGGTTTTATGAGCAGTTAGAGGCGTACTACGCTTCGCGGGGGCGTTGACCTGCGGCGTTGCCCGTGCACCGGACTTATGCACCTTGTGCTCCTTGTGCGAGTCCCAATGAAAGGACGATTGGTAGATCAGCCAGTAAACTGTCAATCCTGCCTACCCTGGTGCTGCCACCTCGCCAATCGCGCCACTCGCGGAGCCGAGTCAATCGGCGCCCGACGCCCGCCGCGTCCGCAAAGCACAGCAGGCGCGCGCCAGCACAAAACGCCGCAGGTCAGCACCGCCGCAGGCCTACGCCGCCGCAGGCCTACGCCACCAAAGGTCATCGCCGCCTTTAACCCACCAGCATTACCTTCGCGCACCTTTTCGAAGGGCTTTTCGTACATACTGCATTCACCTCTCGCCCCACCTGGGCGCTTCAAGTTCTCTTGGCCATGGCTTTAATCGGCGAAATCAGACAGCGTAGCTGGATCCTCATCGTGCTCGTTGGATTCGCGATGCTCGGGTTCATCTTCATGGATATGTTCTCGGGCGACCGCTCGATCCTCTCGGGCCGCGGCGTGAGCGTCGGGGAGGTGGACGGGGAATCGATCGACCAGCGCGAGTTCGAGCGCGCCTACAACGCCATCTACACCGGGAGCACCGGGGACGCCTTTCAGCAACGTGAGCAGCTCTTCAACTACATGGTCGAAGACCGGATCGTCCGCCGGGAGGCGCGCGCGGCCGGCGTGACCGTGCCCGAGGATGAGCTCGGTGACCTGCTCCACGGCACGCGCCTCAGCTCCGTGATCCAGCAGCGCTTCCGCGATCCACAGACGGGCCAGATCAACCGCGAGACCCTCAATAGCTACCGCGACGCCGAGAACAACGGCACGATCAGCGACCCGAGCGTCGTCGATCCTTCGCGCGCCAAGTTCTGGTTCTTCCAGAAGACCGAGGTCAACAAGCAGCGCCTCCAGGACAAGCTCGCTACCCTCGTGGCCAAGGCGATGTACACGCCCGACTGGATGGCCGAGGAACTCGGCAAGGGTCAGAACACCCGTGTCGATCTGGCCTTCGTGAAGATCCCTTACGAGAACATCCCCGACGGAGACGTCAAGCTTGAGGACGCCGACTTCGAGGCCTTCGTAAAATCCGACGGTGCGCGCCTCCGTCGCAAGGAAGCCGGGCGAAGCGTGGCTTACGTCGCGTTCGACGTGGCGCCTACCGCCGCCGATACTGCTCAGATCGTGGCTGATCTCGGGAAGGCCAAGACCGAATGGGCGACCGCCAAGTCCGACACGCTCTTTATCGGCCGCCAGCGCGGGTCCTTCCCCGGGACCTATCTCACCGACGAGCAGACCCCCGAGGCCGTCAAGGGCGCCGAGGTCGGTACTATCGTCGGACCGTATTTCGACAACGGTGCCTACAGCATCACGAAGGTGGTCGACCGCAAGACGGTGCCGGACTCGGTACGCGCCCGCCACATCCTGCTCCCGGCCGTACAGTCGAGCCGTTCGCTGGCAGACTCCCTCATCCGACTCATCAATTCCGGCACTAACACCTTCGCTGAACTCGCGCAGCAATTCAGCACCGACCCGGGTTCGGCGGCAAAGGGCGGCGACCTCGGGTTCGCGGGGCCAGGGATGATGGTACCGGAATTTAACGACCTGATCTTCTACCGCGCCAAGGAGGGTGAGCTGAACAAAGTACAGACTCAGTTCGGCGTCCACATCGTCGAGGTCACGGATGTGAAGTTTACCAAAAGCCAGTCCGGGACCCGCCTCGCGACGGTCTCCAAAAGCATCGAGCCGAGTGCCGAAACCCAGAAGGCCGTCCGTCAGCAGGCTGCGCGCTTCGCGCAGACCAATCGCTCGGTGGACGCCATGCGCGCAGCCGCAGACGCCGACGCCGCGCTCACCTTCACGGAGGGGATTCTGGTGGGCCCGAACGACTTCAGCATCGGCGAACTCGGTCCAGGTACGCCGAGCCGCGAGATCGTCAAGTACGTCTTTAACCCACGCGACGGTGAGGTATCGCCGCTGGTGTACGCCTACAAGGCCCCTGGGGCCTTCTACGATGGCCAGTACGTCGTGGCGGCCGGCACGGGCGAGGTTGAAGCCGGTGTACCCGATTGGCAGTCGGTGCGCGGTTTGATCGAGCCGGAAGTACGCAACCGCAAGAAGGCCGCCATGGTATCACAGGCGGGGACTAGCCTCAGCGCGATCGCCTCCCGTTACAACGTCGAGCTAGACACGGCCCGCGCGGTCAACTTCGGCGCTTCGTTCGTACCTCAGTTAGGTGCCGAGCCGAAGGTTTTGGCGAAAGCCTTCTCGATGCCCACCAATAAAGTCAGCGAGCCGATCGCTGGCAACGCGGGCGTCTACGTCATCGAGCCGCTCGTGCGCACCGCTCCCGAGAGTGCCGGCGCCAACGTAGCCGGCGTACGACAGGGGCAGAGCGCACAGATCAGCAGTTCGGTGCGCAACCGGCTCGGCCTCGCCCTGCGCGAGAGCAGCGAGGTGGAGGACAGCCGCCAGAAGTTCTACTAGCCTCATTGACCCAGCACATCGAGGCAGCGCGTGGCGTTGCCTCGGCGGCCATCCGAGACCCCACGTCGCGGGTGGCCGTCGTCGTTTACCTTGACCCGCATGGAGACCGTTCTCAACATATTGATTACGCTGGTGCCGGTGGCCCTGATTTGCGCCTTCGTCTACCTGCGCGACGCCCGTGCGCCGGAGAAGCCACTGCATTTGCTGATCACTTTCGTACTCGGTGCGCTCTTCGCCGTGCCGGCGTACTACTTAGAGCAGCGCATCGATCTGCTGGGCTACCAGGACAGCCTCGACCCGATCGTCTTCACGCTGTACGTCTTCTTGGGTGTGGCGCTAATCGAGGAGGTGTGTAAGTACCTCCCCGTGCTCCTGTACCCCTTCCGGAAGAGCTTTTTCGACGAGCCCCTCGACGGGATCGTGTACTGCGTCTACGGGGCGATGGGTTTCGCGCTCGCGGAAGGGATTGCGCACGCGCCACACATCGACTGGACGGGCGCCCTCGCGCGGGCGTCGCTCACGATCCCGGCACACGGTGCGTTCGCGATGGTGGCGGGTTACTTCCTCGGACGCGCGAGGCTTCAGACGCTTGCCGGACGGCGGGCGAGCTTCATCTTCCAGGGTTTATTCTGGTCGGTGGTGGCGCACGGGCTCTACAACTGGATGATCCTGAATCCCTGGGCGGAGTGGGTGACGTTGCTGGGCGTGGTCGTGTTATTGGCGACTTGGGGGGTGGCGTTGCGCCTTACGGCAAAACACGCTGCCGGTCCTGAGCCGACGCCGCTGGCGGTGAGATAATTACTGAGTTGTTGAAGCATTGGATGGTGGCGGTCGCGCGCCGCGGCCAATCCTGAAGCCACGCATCGTTCTTACCGAAACTCCCTATACCAGTGGCCTCCGTCCGAGAGTCGTTCATAAAATGATCGACATCGCTCCGCAGGCAGACTACGGTGATCCAAGTACCCGGCTGGTCTATGCCGTTCCATACTTGACGCTGGCGAGCCAGCCGTAGCTGGGTAGTTGTGGTTAGAACAAATTGACGAGCACTCGATCGGCATTAGTAGTGCCCTTACGCAGCGCTAGCTGCTACAGCCTCGCACGCCATCACCAGATCGGGACTACCTCGCGGCGGAAGCCTCTTGAACATTTGTCGCCTAGCCGTCGCTTGACATAACAACCTATCAACCCCACCATGTTAAATCCTGACAAGGACCTCATCGAACGCCGCAATAACGTCGCCATCTACCGCGACCGCCCCGCCGCCTATGCCGCGTTCCGCCGCATCAGCTGGGGCGCGGTGCTCGCCGGTGCGGTGTCCGCGCTCGCGATCCTCATTTTGCTCAATTTACTCGGCCTGGCTATCGGGATGTCAACCATCAACCCGACCACCGAGGAGGACAATGCACTAAAAGGTCTCGGCATCGCGTCGGCGATCTGGTTTGGGATCTCCAACCTCGTCGCACTCTTCGCCGGTGGCTGGGTGGCCGGACGCCTGTGTGGCTTCCCGAAGAAGTCGACCAGCATGATCCACGGCTTCCTCGCCTGGGCAGCGTTCGCGGTCTTCTCGTTCTGGGTCGCTAGCTCGGCGGTAGGTAGCATCTTCAACACCATCGGCAGCACGATCAGCAAGACCGCCGGTTTAGCCGGTAACGCAATCAGCAGCGCGGCACCCTCGGTAGGAGACGCGATCGCCAACCAGGCCGATAAGTACGACATCACCTTCGGCGACATCGAGCGCGAGGTGGCCGACCTCCTCAGGGACACCGGCAAGCCGGGCCTCAATCCAGACAACTACAGTGCGGACGCCGAACTCAACCGCGCCGAGACTACCGCCGACGTAGCCGCGCGTGATCCACAAGCCGCCGACGAGATCCTCGGCAACTACCTGAGCGGACTGAAAAGTCGCGCTTCCGGTGCCGCCAGCCAGATCGATAAGGACGCCGTCGCCAACGTCATCGCCGAGCGACGTGGCATCTCGAAGGTTGAGGCCCGTCGCATCGTCGACGGCTGGGACTCACGTCTCGACCAGGCCAGGGCCCAGGCGAATGAATATGTACAAGAGATCAAGCAGCGCGCTCCGGAAGTAGCCGAGAATATCGCCGAGGGCGTAGCGAAAGCAGCACTGTTTGCTTTCATCGGCCTGCTGCTCGGCGCCTGTGCGGCGATTCTCGGTGGTGGCCTAGGTCGCCAGCTGGACGAGGCTACGTTCGCCGATCAGGCAATCGCCTCGGCGGATGTAGCCTAAGGGAAAGCAAGTATTGAAGTAGGGAGGGTTGAAGTGTTGAAGGGCTGTGCTAGCGCGCACTCGACGGCACTTCAACCCTTTCTCTTTTACGCAGCCCGCCTCCACCCTTCAACCCTTCAACCCTTCACACTTCAACCCTTCGACACTTCATCCTTCGACTCACCTTCTCGGGATCGTCTGGATCTCTTCCGCACGCCCGTCCAAATAGTAGAAGTGTTCCCCGTCCCAGACCCCGTCCTCCTCGAGCATGATACGAACTACTTTGCCCCACTCTGGTACCTCGGTGGCGGCGAAGAGTTCGATGGAGTAAGCGGTGTCGTCGGCGAGCTTGTAATCTCCGTTGCCGGGCACGCCCGACTGCTGGTCCCACATCCCGATGGTCGGTCCGGCGGCGTGACCGTGCAGACCGATAGGGTGGGTGTAGATGCTGGCGTTAAGTCCCTCGGCCTTGGCTTGTTTTAGCGAAAGCTGCAAGACCTCGTTGCCGCTGCGCCCGGTCTTGTAATTGCTCGTCAAGATGTCTTGGAGGCGATTGCCATTGGCGAAAGCTTTGCGCAAGTAGGCCGGCACCTCCGTCTCGCCGGGCCGCAAGACGTAGAAGTGTTGCTGCTGGTCGGTGTTGAGTCGTAGGTAGGTAATGCCGAAATCAACGTGGAGCAGGTCGCCAGGCAAAATAATATCATCGGCGGGGCGGCGCGAGAAGCTGCGCAGAAATTCCTCGTTGCCGCGGTCGGCGCGCTGGACGCTCACGCTGGGGTGGAACCAAGTCTCTAATTTGTGGTCGGTGACGAGTTGGCGCAAGCCCCATTCCACATCAGTCGTCGTCGTGATGCCCGGGTGGATGTGCCGCACGCTGAGCCCCTCCTGCAGGATGACGTGCCCCATGTGCGCGATCATCGGATAGAGTTGCAACTCGCGCGCGGAGCGGGTCTCGAGCCACGACACGGCTAAGGTCTCGGCGGACTCGAGGCGCTCGACATAGGCGGTCGGAAGCTTCGCCTGTAGCGTCGCGAACTCACTGCTCGTGAGGCCGTCGGCCAGGGCGAAGTACTCGGATTGATTGATGCCGATGCGCTTCGGGTCGCGATCCTTGACGATGGTGGCGAGGGCGTCGTACTGGTCGGGGTAGACGTCGATGTCCCAGGCGCCCTTCAACAGCTTACCGACGTCATAGCGGGCGATGGCGATCTTCTCGACCCCAGCTTGGTCGCCGCGGTCGAAGAAGACGAGGATCGTGCGGCGCCGCGCCGAGAGCCAGGTGCTCGGCAGCATCGTCCGCAGTACCGGGTCCTCGTTGTACTCGCGCCCGATGATGATCCACATGTCGAGCCCGGAGCGGCGCATGAGGGCCGGCAGCAAATCGTCTAGCCGCTCGGCGAGGACCTCGTCGACGACGCGAGCGCGTTCTCGCTCCGGGAGGATAACTGGGAGCAGCGGATTCTGGGCGAGGCTTTCGCCAAAACTGAGCGCGAGGGTGAGAACTAGGCTGACGGTGCTGTGCATGGGGCCGGAAGGTATTGCGTGGGCTTAAGCACTTCGCAGCGGACTGAAGGCCCGTGCCGGCACTCATGATTACGTCAGCCTCGGCACCGCCACAGCCTTAACTCTGCAGCAGTCTCAGGCCAATCCCCACGATTACTACCCCCGCCACGGCCAATACTGTCCACAGCGCCCAGTCGCCGAGTCGCCAGCCGGCACCTTCGGCGGCGTTGATCAAGACTTCTTCAGCGCCGCCTACGTGGAGGGTATCCAACCCCGTCGGAATCGATTCCATCTGCCGCGCGAGATCGTAATCCGGCAAGCCCAGACCCGCACACCCGTACGCCAGCCAAAAGCGCTCGCCGGAGCTAAAGCGAGCAGTCACGAAGCGTCGCGGACCTTCCACTACCACCGAGTCGATCCGCAGCGGCTGGTCGTCACCATCGTAAATCGTAGCCACGAGCCGCTGCGTCACCGCCTCGGCGAAGGTGGTCGCCTCGATCAAACCACGCGTGAGCACACTCGCCCCCGAGGCCACCGTACGGAAGCGCAAACCGCCGTCACCGCCCAAGATCGTGTCCGCCACTGCACTCACCTCCACCGGCCGGTCGAAAGGCACGTCCGCACTCGCGTACACCGTCACTCGGTCGATGAGACGCGCCTCCGGGAGCTCGATCAAGACCTGCGTCTGCTTCGTGCCCACGACGCGCGGCATCGTGGTGACAGCAGCGGCGAAGCGCTGTCTCGCCCGATCCGTCAGACTCGCCTCCGCGGCCTGCACATCTTCTACTCGAAGGTGGTCGACTCCCGAAATCGTAATCCGGTAGTAGCGGAACCGTACCGCCGCAAAGCGCAGATCGGTGTACCGATAGCTGGCTGGCCCCGCACTGATGTCCAATATTCGCGCCGCTGGCAGTAGGGTCTGCCAGTCGCCCGGCTCGTCGGCGGCCTCGAGCAGGACACGCCCTTCGAAGTCGGTGTTACCGAGCAGGAGGTACAGCCGGTCGATCAACGTCCGCTCGGGCAGCGCCACCGTGAGGCGGGTAGCCTCACCGACGGTCCCGACGTTGGTCTGCGGCAGACTCATCACGGCCGGCGCCCCTGGACTCACCCTACCCACGAACGGCACCTGAACCGTATCCCCGGCGCTCGTTTTGCCGAGGACACGAAGGCTCCGAGGGTAACCTGGGACGCCGCGGCGAAAGGCTTCCGCATCCACGCCGCCATCGTTGTCCTCCGGGAAAGCCAGTGCCTCGGCGGGGAGTTCGACCGCGTGGTAGCCGCTCGGCGCAGGTGAGATGGCATGGACGACCCAACAGTTTTGGCCCTGAGCCACCGAAGGGAAGGCGGCTTGCGCCAAAACCCCCGTTAGCACTACGGCTAAGGCCAAGTGCTTTGAAACCACGGTGCGTTCAAGGCTCATCGGTTCTACTTTCGTCCTCCTGGCCATCATGTTTCGCGATTTCATTGTCCGCGTCTCCGCTAATCCTGTCCTTGAACTTCGTGTACAAAAAGCTCATCACCAGCAGCAGAACCCCGAGCACGACCAGCACGATCGTCTTCGACACCGTCGACAGGGAAGCTAGATCGTAGGCGAAGAGCTTGACCAACGTAACGCCGAACAGCACGATCGCCGCGATGCGAAGGTGCGCCCGGCGCCACCCGATGCCGAGCGCGATGAGCAACAAGGCGTAGGCGCCCCACAGGATGCTGAGGCCGAGCTTGTAAGGCACCTCGGAGTCGGCCATCCGCAAAAGGTGGATGAGTTCGCTACTCAGCACCCACAGCACCACGACGTGGAAGCCGACTTCGAATACGTGCCTCAATACCCTGGGTAGTTGCTCTTCGCGCAGCTTTACAAACAACAAGCTCATTGCCCCCGCCAGCAGGGCCATCCCGATGTATCGCCAGGTGATGTGCGGACTATCGAGCAGTGGTACACCTGCTGGGTCTTGGTTAAGGTAAGCGTCGCGCACCTCGCTCAGGGCATAGAGTCCGGGCCCGAGGAAAGCGGCTACACCGATCACGAGTACGCCAACCACTACCCATCTACCCCGAGGATCGATGGCCCGTCGCCACAGACTTTCGAGGCCTGCCACCATGGCCCCGAAAGCCAGCGTATAGAACGTCACCCAGATCAACCCACTGTCGCGGAGTACGCTCGACAGTAAATAGTCCCGCTCGTAATCGTCTTCGAACGTGTCGAATCCCGTGAAGTCATCGCCGTACACCGCGTCGGCCTGGGCGCCGAAGTACGCATCGATCTCCAGGTAGCCCGACAGGTAAAACAGCAGCCCACTCATCAGTGGAAGCGCAACTTGGAACGCCTTGCCGACGCCGAGCAATCGCAGGCGGCGTTGGAAGTAAGCACTCGCGGCGAAGGCACTCGCCACCAGGAGGGTGCCGAGGAAGTAGACATTCAACACGCTCCGCTCAGCGTTGGGGCGGAAGTCCCAGTCATCCACTAAACTCCCCAGCGCCAGCAGCAAAAACCCGTAACTCCCCCACTGTAGTACCGGCAGCGCTACCCTACCGCTCAGGTACATGACCAGCGTCCCGAGTACGGCCCACAGCACCGTCACCCACGGTCCTTCGAGCTGGATCGGGATGGCGACGGCGACGAAGGCAATCGCCATGGCCGCCATCATCGGCAGTGCCCGACTCGGCTGCCCGTCTGCGGTGGTGCGCTGGTTGAGGTAGAGCGCGATGGTGAGATAGACCAGCGCGTTCGCGAGTGCAAAGGCCCCTTCCCAACGCCCGAGTTCGCTAGCCTCTAGACAGTAGTAGCCGATCCCGAAGTAGGCCGTCCCGTTGAAGAGCATCGCGACCACCTCGGGGGCGGTCAACCTCCGCGCGAGCCGTACCTTCGGGGCCAGGAGCGCCCCCAACATCAGCAGCCAGTTGAAGCTCGCGAGCCCGATGGCCACGCCCGTGCCCGGCTCCGTAGCAACGCTGGTCTCGAACAGCATCGCGACGAACACCAGCCACGTGAGCACCGTCGCCGCCAGCACCAGGGGTCGCCACTCGCGGTAGAGACTCACGCCCAGGATCCCGAGGTTGATCACCGACACGTACCCGAGCATCAGCAGCCAATCACCCCGACCAGTGCTCAGCAGGAAAGGCACCCCGTAGGCGCCCACCAACCCGAGGTGCGCAACGATTTGCCTATCGTAGCGCAGGGCCGCCAGCACCGTAAAGGCCGTAAACCCGACCATCATCCCGAAGGCCAGCCCGAGCGGGAGCAACTCGTAGTAGGCCGCCGCCGCATACGTGACGAAGTACATTACCGCCATGCCTCCGCCGAGCAAAATGCTGCTGAGGGTGTCGTAATTTCTGCGTAGCCTTTCGGCAAAACCTACCAGCGCAATGCCCACCACGTAGCCCATGACGACGCGCGCCAGCGGACCGATATAATCCTTCTCGATTGCCCAGCGGACCCCGATCCCTACGCCCAGAAGCAGGATTCCGATACCGACGACGGCGAGGAGGTTTTGGCCGATCCAGCGCTCGATGGCGGCGGTGGGCCTCCTCGTCACCGCGAGCCGCGCAACTGCCGTGGCAGCCCCGGGGCCTGGCGGCAGAGGCGGAGGACTCGATCCCACGTATGGCGTTTTGGCGAAAGCCGTCCCCGCGACGACCTCGAGGCGGTGGCGTAGGACCTCCAACTCCCGCGCAAGCTCAGCCTGGTCTACCGAAAGGCCATCGATGGCCGCTCGCAGGGCCTGGATCTCATCGCTCGGGTTGGACATACGCTCCTCGACATTGGAGCCTGGAAGGTAGTCGGGCGATGCGCACGGGGCCGTCCCAGCAGGTGGCGCAACACCCGACAGCGCCCGGGGGGCATAGTCTCCGCGTTGTGGGTCCAGTCCGGACCGACCTAGCCAAACATAACACCCGACCCCGTATCCGGAGCACGCGCAAACCCTCACCCGCCATGTCCCGCGTATCGATAGATGCGGTCGAAGCCCCGCTTCGTAACGCCGACCTCGGCCTGTAGCGCTCCCACTCGCCGGCGGATCCCTTCCGCGTAGACCGGCTCTACCTGCGAGACGTAGTGACGGAAGGCCAGCTCGATGACGTACTCGTGATCCACGGCGTAGGTGCTCGGCACCAGACGATGTTTGTCGATGAAGGCCTGCGTCCGCCCCCACTCGACTTCGTCGGCGAGGCCCGCGTAGGGCTTGTCCTCGGCGAAGTAAAAGGTGGCCGGCCAGACGCGCTCCTCCATCACCGCAGCGGCCGCCTGCCGCACGATGAAATGGTCGACGTGTTCGCGGATCGCCAACGGGAAGACCAGCGCCGTATCCCGACACTCGGCGAGGCGGCGGATGCGCGAGATGAGCCGCGCTTCGATGGCGTAGTCCATGGCCGCATAATCGGCGTAGGTCCCGTGCGGAAACTCCATCCCTCCGGCGCCGATATGTTTCCCGCGCAAGAGACATTCGTCCTCGCCGTGTAGCTCGTAGCGGTAGGCGTGGCGGCCGAGCAATTCGTCGAGGCAGTAGGTGTCCTCTAGCAGGCGCTTGCCTGTAGTCTCCTTGACGCGCCCGAGGCTTACGTCCGCATTGCCGACACCGGCGCGGCACTGGTAGTTGGAGCGACTGAAGACGATTTCGACGGACCACTCGTGGGGGCGCCTTCCGGCAAAGCCTCCGCTCGCCGCCGCCGCGTAGCCACCGACCGTAAAGAGCACATCGTCGTAGTGCGGCGAGACGACCACGATCTGCCGCTCGGGTATCAGCCCTTTGATCGGGGTGACGGGTGTCATGCGGCGGC
The DNA here is from genome assembly GCA_041744755.1 of Saprospiraceae bacterium. Lineage (GTDB taxonomy): Bacteria > Bacteroidota > Bacteroidia > Chitinophagales > Saprospiraceae > CALDTK01. The sequence goes on along the minus strand of JBGTKC010000097.1, from coordinate 15,769 downwards.
GTATTTGCGGTGGAGCCGCCGGTAAATTAGTCGGCACGGCAGCCGTGACCGAACGCGGGGCCGGACAAGTTTAGCACAGCATCGAGCGGGCTTTCGCCAAAACGCTAGATTCGTCCGCTAAACCTGCGGAAAACTGCCACTGGTCTACTTGGGCTCGTCTTTTGTGCTGGCTAAACGAGGATTTTTAGCAGCCGTAGCGAATTTTCGCTCAACCTTTTATCTTCGTAGCGAATTTTCGCTGTACACTTCTACACTCAAACCGTACCTAATGACCCAGCTTCCCGAAAAGACCCTCCAGCAGCACATCCTCAAAGGCGGTGAGTTCCTGATCCGCAACTCTGGCAACTCCGAGATTTTCATCCCCGAGGAGGCCGACGAGGAGCAGCTCATGGTGCGGCAGATGGTACGCGACTTCGTGGCCCAGGAGGTGCGACCGGTCGCGCACCACATCGAGAAGCAGCGCGAGGGTCTGAGCGTGGAGTTGCTCCAGAAAATGGCGGAACTCGGTCTACTCGGCACGCACATGCCCGAGGAGTACGGCGGGCTGGCGCTCGACACCAACACCAACACCTTCATCTGCGAGGACCTCGGCCCGGCCGGCTCCTTCACGACGAGCTACGCCGCCCACACCGGCATCGGGATGCTGCCGATCCTCTACTACGGTACCGAGGCGCAGAAGCAGAAGTACTTGCCTGGATTGATTGATGGTACGCTGAAGGCGAGCTACTGCCTCACCGAGCCCGGCTCCGGCTCCGATGCGCTCGCCGCGAAGACGGAGGCCCGCATGAATGAAGCGCAGACGCACTACGCCATCAACGGCCAAAAGATGTGGATCACGAACGCCGGTTTTGCCGACGTCTTCATCGTGTTCGCGAAGGTCGACGGCGACAAGTTCACCGGCTTCATCGTGGAGCAGGGCACGCCCGGGCTCACCCTCGGTGCCGAGGAAGACAAGCTCGGCATCAAAGGCTCCAGTACGCGCCAGGTGTACTTCGAGAATTGTGAGGTCCCGGCCGACGCCGTTCTCGGGGAGGTGGGCAAGGGGCACCTCATTGCCTTCAACGTCCTCAACATTGGGCGTTTCAAGCTTGGCGCGCTCGCTATCGGCGGGGCGAAGGCCAACGCAGCCACTGCGATCCAGTACGCCAACGAGCGTCATCAGTTCGGCGTGCCGATTGGGAGCTTCGGCGCGGTCAAGTACAAGATCTCCGAGCAGGCCATCAAGCTTTTTGCCGCCGAGAGTGCGCAGTATCGCGTGTCTAATCTCATCCAGCTCCGCACGGCTGCCCTGGCCGCCGAGGGCATGGGCCACGACGACGCCAAGCGCGTGGCCGCCGAGGAGTACGCCATCGAGTGTTCGATCCTCAAAGTGACCGGGTCGGAGGCGCTCGACTACGTCGTCGACGAGACCGTGCAAGTACACGGGGGCATGGGCTACTCCGAGGAGGGTACCGCCGCGCGCGCCTACCGCGACGCCCGTATCAACCGCATCTTCGAGGGCACGAACGAGATTAACCGCCTGCTGATGGTCGACCAGCTCCTGCGCCGCGCGATGAAGGGCCAGCTCGACATCGTCGGACCGGCCTGGAACGTCCAGAAGGAACTGGGGTCGATGCCGAGCTTCGAGTCGCTCGAGGGTGAGTACGCCCAGGAGCAGAAGGCCGTCGACGATTTCAAGAAGATCATTCTCATGGTGGCCGGTGCCGCCGCCAAAGACCAGATGGACGGCAAGCTCAACCTCAAGGACGAGCAGATGATCCTCATGAACGTGGCCGACATGATGCTCGACCTTTACCTCGTGGAGTCGACGCTGCTGCGCGTCCGCAAACTCGCCGAACTCGGGGCCCACAAGGTGGCCCCGGAGGTGTACGACGCCATCCTGCGCGTCCTTACCCACGATTCGCAAGCGCGCGTAGCCAAGGCCGCCACCGATGCGCTCGCGAGCTTTGCCTCCGGAGATGTCGCCAAGGCCCTCAACATGGGCGTCAAGCGCTTTACGAAATATCCGGTGCCGCAGGTGCGCGACGACCGCAAGCTCATCGCCGACTCCATGCTCAGCGCCAACGATTACGCAATCTAACGAGGACGCCAACCTAACCAGTCCCAAGGCTCCCGTCCAGATACCTGTAAATAGGTATTTTGGGCGGGAGCCTTTGCATTTTTGCGATTTTAGATTTTCCAAGAAACTTTGCCGCCTAAATTAGTGTATTGCAGTCACGAGGCGTGAGCCCCGTAGTGCAAGTCAAGTTTCAATACTAGTGAGAGTACGGGAAGGCAAAGCGGCGACGCTTTGCCTTACTTTTTGGGTCAAGCCTGAAGGGCGTACCTCCGGGCTTAAGTTCGCCACGTGATCGTAGCGCCCCTCCGCCCCGTGTTGCCGAAGACGGCCTTGCTGGCCGCGCCGGACGCCTTCTTCGAGGTCGTCAAGCAGGACTACCGGGAGTACCGTACGCGCGGCATGTTCTTCGAGCACGATCGCGAGGGCCTCCTGGTCTACCGCCTACGCGAAAACGGGCGCGTATTCACGGGCCTGATCTGCGGCGTACCGGCCGAGGAGTACGAAGCCGGCACGATCCGCCACCACGAGGGTACGCTGGCCGCGAGCGAGCAGCAACAACTCCAACTCCTGATGCTGCGCCAGGCGCAGGTGAAGCCCGTGTTGCTCACCTACCCGGCCGTGGCGCTGGTGGACCAAGTTTTGGCGAAAGCCGTTGCCGAAGCCCCGCTCCTGATCGCCGTCGACGACGGGCCGGCGATCAGGCACGAGGTATACGAGGTCACACCGGATACGGCGCTCTTCGTGGAGTTACAGACGGCTTTCGCCAAAACCGTGGACAGCGTCTACATCGCGGACGGCCACCACCGCTGCTCGACGGTGGCGCTCTACAACCGTGAACACCTCGCGCAGGGCAAACCAATCATCCCCTTGCTGGCAGGCCTTTTCTCGAGCAGCGAGGTGGACATCAACCCCTACCACCGCGTGGCACAATTGCCGGTGGACCTCAGTCCGCTGGCGCTCATGGCCGCACTGGCGAAGGTGTGCACGATCGACCGGCTACCGACGCCGAGCGAACCATCTGGGGCCGGCGAGGTGACGATGTTGCTGCGCGACGAAAGCTTCGGTTTGCGGTGGCGCGAGGGAGCCTTACCTCCGGGCAGCTCGACCCTGGACGCTGGCCGCTTCAACGAGTCGATCGCGCGCGATATCTTTGGCGTCGTCGACATCCGCACCGACCAGCGCATCACCTACGTGCCGGGCACGCTCGGGACGCGCGGCATGATTGACATGGTGCAGCACCGACCGGACCGGGTGGGGTTCATGCTGTACGGCCTGGCGCCCCAGCAGCTCTTCGACGTGGTCGACGCCGGCGGGATCCTGCCGCCGAAGAGTACCTGGTTCGAGCCGCGGATGCGGAACGGTCTGGTGGTGTTGGAGTTTTAGCTTCGCGGCCCTAACCAACAGCCGCCCGCCATGCCCGTCTACCGAGCCGACTTCGTCTTCCCCGCCGATCGCGCGCCGATCGCCAACGGCTACGTCGAGGTGGACGGCGAGGGCCGCATCCTCCACGTTTCGGAGCATGCGCCGAGCGATACGAACGTCACACGACTGGAGGGTGCGCTGGTGCCAGGTCTCATCAACACCCACTGCCACCTCGAGCTCTCGCACATGAAGGGCCGCGTGGACACTGGCACAGGCCTGCTGCCGTTCCTCAAGGCGGTGGTGACCTTGCGCGATGTCGACCCGACCGAGATCCAGGCCGCTATCGTGCGGGCCGACGCCGACATGTGGGCCTCCGGGATTCAGGCGGTGGGGGACATCTCGAACACCGCCGATACGGCCGCGGTAAAGGCCGCGAGTTCTATTCAGTACTACACCTTCGTGGAAGCGTTTGACTTTCTACAAGGCGGACAAATGGCGAAGGACGTTTTTGCGAAAGCACAATCCGTACTAGCGCTCCACCAGGAGCCGAAACGCATGGTGCCCCACGCGCCTTATACGGTAAGTCCAGATTTATTCGAGGCCATTCGAAAGAACCATGACCGCGGCGGCGTCATCAGTATACACAACCAGGAAACCGAGGCAGAAGATGAGCTTTTCCAGACCAATACCGGTGGCTTCGTAGAATTTTATAAAGACTTCGGGTTTTCGTTGGATCATTTTACGGCTTTCGCCAAAACCTCTCTCGCCGCTACTTTACCTCATTTAGACAATGATCGCCGAACACTATTTGTGCACAACACTCAAACGACTGAGACCGATTTAGAACTTGCTAGTTACTGGAACGGTAAAACCTACTGGTGCAGCTGCCCTAACGCCAACTTATACATCGAAAATCGCTTACCAAGTTACGTCACTTGGATAGCATCCGGCGTTACCGTTACCCTTGGCACCGACAGTCTCACGAGCAACTGGCAACTCGATCTCGTGGAGGAGATGAAGTCGATCCAGCGGCTCCAAAGCTACATAGATACGAGGACCTTGGTGCAGTGGGCGACCTTGAATGGGGCGGAGGCACTGGGGTTTGATGCGCGTTTGGGGAGTCTGAGTTTGGGGAAGGTGCCTGGGTTGGTGTTGATAGAGGGGGTGGATGGGGAGGGGAGGCTGGTGGCGGGGAGCAAGGGTAGGAGGATTTTGTGAGCGACCCTTCGGGCCTGGGTAAATTTTAACGCGGTGGCGCAGTGACGCAACGGCGCGGTGTTTTGGGTCCTATGGTTTTAGCTAATCCTTCCAAAATCTAATTCTTTGATTAATGACTATATTAGCTCAATAAACCGTACCGATTTTGATGAACTCTCATTAGCAATATGGAAATCCTGCCTAGAAGTTCATATGAATCTGGGGCCTGGACTACTGGAGACGGTTTATGAATAGTGCAGCGTGGAGGAGATGCGGCTGCGCGGTCTTGAGGTTCAAACGCAAGTGCCTGTACCCATCCACTACAAAGGTCGCAGGCTGCAAAGCGTACTGCGATTGGATGCGCTGGTCGAGAAAGAGGTCATCCTGGAATTCAAAATTGTCGAGACTGTCCTGCCCGTGCATCGCGCTCAATTGCTGTCCTATCTGAAGCTCGCCGATAAACAGCTCGGGTTCATTGCCAACTTCAATACGGTCCAAATGCGTCAAGGGTGGCATCGTGTGGTCAACGGTCTGCCAGAAATTGACTCAGAACACTAGCAGTAGTGGCATCGAGGCACGATAGTCATCAATATCTTGCCCCCCACTAACATTGCGCCATTGCGCCACCGCGCCACCGCGTCGAATCCCCCTTAGCCGCGCATCGGCCACCCACCCCATGCTATCCCGCCCACGCCGCAACCGCCGCTCCCCCGCCATCCGCGACCTCGTCCGCGAGCCGCGCGTCCGCCCCGCCCAACTCGTCCACCCGCTCTTCCTGCTCCCGGGCGAGAACCGCCGCGAGACCATCCCCTCCCTGGCCGACTACCCACGGCTGAGCGCCGACGAGTGCGAGCGCGAGATCGCGGAGATGCTAGCCCTCGGGGTCCAGAGCTTTGTCGTCTTCCCGGCCGTCCCGGAGGAGCATAAAGATTCATTAGCGACTTACGCGAGTACGGCTTCCAATTTCTACCTGACGAGCGCCAGGGGCTGGAAGGAGCGTTACCCAGATATCTGCCTGATCAGTGATGTCGCGATGGACCCGTATTCGAGCGATGGTCACGATGGCCTCGTGCAGGGCAGCCGCATCCTCAATGACGAGAGCCTGCCGATCCTGGCTGATATGGCCGTGGCCCAAGCGGAGGCCGGCTTTGATTACCTCGGGCCGAGTGATATGATGGATGGTCGCATCGGATTTTTGCGGAAGCAGCTCGACAGCCACGGTCACTCGGAGACGGGTATCATCAGCTATACGGCCAAGTACGCCAGTGCGCTCTACGGACCGTTCCGCCACGCACTCGACTCCGCGCCCCGCGAAGGCTCCGAGGCGCCGACGCACAAGCGCAGCTACCAGATGGATCCGGCCAACCGCCGCGAGGCCCTCCGGGAGGCTCGCCTCGACACCGAGGAGGGTGCCGACATGCTGATGGTCAAGCCGGCGCTGCACTACCTAGACATCATCTCGGACCTGAAGTCGGAAAGCCACCTGCCTGTGGCGGCTTATCACGTCAGTGGCGAGTGCGCCATGCTGCTAGGGGCTATTCAGCGCGGGTGGCTGGATGAAGAGGCCATCGCAGAGACGATTACTTGTCTGGGGCGGGCCGGCGCGGATGTGATCTTGACGTATGTGGCGCGGCAGTACGCAGAGCGGTACGGACGCTGAGCTTGGAGTTTGAGTCTAGTTCAAAACAGCACGCACACCGGCGCCGGAGCCGTCGTCTCACTTACAAAATCTAGCAAGCCGGTAGCCGGATCGCGCCGCAGTACCGCTAGATTGTTCGAGCGCTGATTGGCGACCACGACGAAGCGGCCATCAGGCGACAATGCAAAGTTGCGCGGCCAGTCTCCGTGGACGGACTCCTGGTCGATAGCCGTGAGCGCTCCCGACTTCCCGTCGATCGCAAATGCGACAATCGTATTCGCCCCGCGATTCGAGCCATACACGAAGCGCCCATCCGCTGAGACGTGGATGTCGGCGCAGAAGCTCTCGCCCGCGAACCCCGCCGGTAGCGTCGAATACGAAGCCCGTTTTGCGAAAGCGCCCTTCTTACCCCGCTCGACGAGCGTGACGGTATTGGCGTACTCGTTGATGACGTAGAGCCACTTGCCGTTCGGGTGCATGGCGAGGTGGCGGGGCCCGGCGCCCTGCTCTAGCGGCAATCGATCCGGACTGCTCGGTACGAGTCGCTGGTCGCGGATGTCGGAAAGGAAGAGATCGGCCGTGCCGAGGTCGACGGCGAGCACGAGGCCCGAGAGGGGGTCGAAGTGAGCAAAGTGCGCGTGCGGGGTCTCGCCGGCGTCCCCCGGGTGAGGCTGGGTGGCGAGGATGCCTGAGAGCGCGCCCGCGGCATCGAGTTGGTAGAGGCTCACGTTGCCGCCGGTGTAGTTGGACACCACGACGTGGCCATCGGCGTCGGCCGTGACGTGACACGGGTTGGCCCCGCCGGAGCTCTGCGTGCTGAGCAGCAATAGGGAGTCACCGCTGATGCGGAAGGACTGCACGCCTCCGACCCCCTCATAGTCGGTCTCGTTGACAGTTAGCAGCGTCTTGCGTCCGGCACCATACGCGAGGAAGGAAGGATTCTTGGCCGCGGCGCCGAGGCCTCGCCTGGCAAGGATGCCAGCGGGACTCAGCTCCCAGCGGTAGATGCCCTCGCTGACGCCCTGGGTGTAGGTCCCGAGCCAGAAGGTTTGGGCGGCGGTGGCGGCGGGGAAGGTTGCGGGAGAGGTTTCCAGAGCAGGTTTCGTAGCCGTGCAGGCGCCGAGGGCTACGGTAAGGAATAGGACGATCAGGCGGAGGGAGAAGGACTGGCGCATGCGGGGAAGGTCGGGTCTGGGGTGCAAAGCTTCGTCAACTTTCCGGCCGTCCCGAAAAAGCACAAGGACTCAGTCGAGACCTACGCCAGCACCGCTTCGAACTTCTACCTCACGAGTGCGCGGCGCTGGAAGGAGCGATTTCCGGAGATGTGCCTCATCAGTGACGTGGCTATGGACCCGTACTCCAGGGACGGGCACGATGGCCTGGTGCAGGGCAGTCGTATCCTCAACGACGAGAGCCTGCCGATCCTCGCCGACATGGCCGTGGCCCAGGCGGAGGCCGGCTTCGATTACCTCGGTCCAAGTGATATGATGGATGGGCGCATCGGGTTTTTGCGAAAGCAGCTCGACAAAGCGGGTCACTCCTAGACAGGCATCATCAGCAACACCGCCAAGTACGCCAGCGCCTTCTTCGGCCCGTTCCGCTACACGCTCGACTCCGCGCCGCGCGAGGGCAGCCCGGCGCCGACCCACAAGCGCCGTTACCGAATGGACCCGGCCAATCGCCGCTAGGTTCTCCGGGAGGCGCGCCTCGACACTGAGGAGGGCGCCGACATGCTTATCGTAAAACCGGCGCTCCACTACCTAGACATCATCTCGGATCTCAAGCACGAGAGTCATCTGCCGGTTGCCGCGTACCACGTGAGCGGTGAATGTGCTATGCTCCTCGGCGCTATCCAACGAGGGTGGCTCGACGAGGAAGCTATTGTGGAGACGATCACGTGTTTGGGGCGGGCTGGGGCGGACGCGATCTTGACGTATGTGGCGCGGCAGTATGCGGCGGCCTACCGTTAGTCGAACTCATTTACCACTCGCAGGACTTTTCCATCAAGCGAAGCTACCCTCCTCCACCCTCCACGGTCGCTTCAAACGCCCTGCAACCCAGCGTCCGAAACATCGGCAGCACGGCCAATCCAGCGTACATGCCACCGCGATTTGCTGCACCTTTGAGTACGCAATTCCGTAAGCCGTACCCGATGAGCACCGCCCCCTCGTTTTGCGCAAGAGCGCTTTCGGAAACGCACTCGCAGGACCATTTTACCACGCTGAAGACCTTCGCGCTCACCAAGGTCGTAATCGGGCTCTTTGTCTTATTCACGCTTTTGGTCAGTAGTTGCGCGAAGGACCCAGAGGGCGCACTCACGGTGGGCGTGTACTTCGACGACGGCAAACCGGCTGAGGGGGCCACCGTGACGCTTTCGCCCGGCAAGCTCACCGCCGTTACTGATGCGAAGGGCGCAGCGGAATTCAATTCGATCGAGGCGATCACCTACCGAGTGGAGGCCGACTTCCGCGGCCTCACAGGAGGCTCATCGGTCCTCGTGATCGAAAGCCAGACGGCCAGGCTGCTGGTGCAGCTGTCGGGCAACGTCGCCAGCGTTGAGCCGGCTGCCATCGAACTCACCGCCCCCCTCGCCGCCGAGACGCACTTCACCCGGAGCACCCTCAGGCTGCGGGGGAAAGTGACGGTTGCCGGCGAGCCAGTCACCTTCGCACCGATGACCTGGGGCGTCCCCGCGGCCGGGCGCTCGGGTGTTGCTTCCACACAGAGCGACGGAGGCTTCGGATTCGAACTGTCGTTTGACGAACCTGGTACTTACGCTGGGTTTATCGAGATTAAGACCGACTTCCCGACCGCGACCCGGTTTCCGTTCACACTCATGGTCGTGCCCCTACCCTTGCTCACACTCGACCTCCAGGTGGTCGAAGGAAAGAGCGTAGTGCTGAACTGGAGCCAGTATCGCGGCGAAAGGCCCTTTACCGAGTACACGATCTACCGAAATGTCGTTGGCTGCGACCCTTCGGCGATCAATGATTGGACGCCGATCTACACCGCCAGGAGTCAAAGTACGCTGAGTTACGTCGATACGTCCGCGACGCCCGTGGCACGTAAGGTGTGCTATTTCGTGTCTATGGGCTATGGGTCCCGCGAGGACGGCCACAAGAGCAACGCCGCGAGCTACGAGCCGACCGACATCAAATGGCTGGGCTTCGTGCCGAGCCAGGTCGCGGCGCACCCCACCAATGCCAGGCTTATCTACGCAACCGATTCCCGCAAGTCGAGGGTGGTGCTTTACGACGTCACCACAGGCCGCGAGAGCGCCTCCGTGCAAATGTCGGGTACACTCGCCGACATCGCGCTCGCGGACGCTGGCAGGGGACTGGAGCTGTTTGTAGCGAGCTCGGGTGGTTATGTTGCTGCGTTAGACCCAAATACCCTCCAGGAGCGTCTGCGGATCGCGACAACCGAGGGCGCCTACGCCGTGGCAGCTTTCGAGGAGGGATACATCCTCGTATCGGACGATCGGACCACCGGCAACGCCTCCACATACCGTACGTACCGCCGGAGTGACGGCAGTTTGATCGCCAGGAGTAGCACCAAAACCCGACCCTCTAAATTGCTGCGTATCCCCGGCCAGCGGGCCGCAATCGCCGCGAGGAACAGCAGTGGTCTAGGTGCCGCACAGTTCATCCGTCTAGACGCGGCCGGGGGGATCGCCGAGGAGGTGACCTACGCCAACCCCGGTGCGGCCCCCGTCGGTGCTCAGCCCTTCACGATGTCACCCGACGGAAGCTTTTGGGTCAGCTCTTATGCTGGCAGCTGTTTCAGGGCGAACGAGGCCATGGAATACCGCGGCGCACTCGAACAATCGGGGCTTGGCTTATCGCAGATCGCCATTTCTAAAGACGGCACGGCGGTGTACAGCGGTCAGTCCAGGCTCGACGTCATCGAGCGATACGTCAGCTACCTCGTCACCAATGAATACCCGAGTCGCCTCCTACGCCGCACACAGCGCCTCCGCAGCTTAGTGGCCCACATCTGCGTCCTCGCCGACGGGAGCGTACTCACGGTCCAGCTACCGGCCCAGTCGAGGCATGGAATCGCGGAGGTATCGGACGCTGCGGTATTTATCATCCAGCCGTGAGGCCGTTAGGTATGAGTCCGCTGCGGGCACCGAGGGCTTACGCCAAAACCTAATGCACGTCTTCGGTCAACACATCTGTCAAGTTTTATCAGCAATCGCCATCAATGAGCACGATCCTCCTGTTTTGCGCACGAGCGCCCAAATCTGCGTGGCGTAGAACCTCCGGCGCTGATGGTCTGAGCGTTGGATGCAGGTCGAGTCTGCTCGCCGCACTCCTCGGTATGTTCCTGTTCAGCTTCGTAGGTTGTAACAAGGAACCGCAGGGCGCGCTCTCCGTGACGGTCTACTACGACAACGGCGTCCCGGCCGAAGGCGCCACCGTTACCTTGAGTCCCGGCAAGGCGACCGCCATCACCAGCGCAGACGGTGTCGCCGAGTTCACGTCGGTCGATGCGATGACCTACAGCGTGACGGCAAACTCCCTCGGCTTGGAGGGCAACGCCTCGGTGGTCGTGTTCGAGAACCAACGCGTCGAAATCTTGGTCAGGATGCAAGGCAACCTGGCCAGCGTACTCCCCGCCGAAATCGAACTCATCGCGCCGGTAGCGAGTGACTCACTTTACGCCCGACAAAACATCACGATCGTAGCCCGCGTCACGATTCCCGGACGCGCGCCGTCCGACTTCGACGACATCACATGGTCTATCCCAGCGCTAGACCTATCCGGAAAACCCAGCGTTTACGAGGATCAGGTCATCTTCTCTGTCAGGGCAGCGGAAGCGGGAACGTATACGGGTTCGATCCGCGTCAAGACCGACTACCCCGAGGCTACCGTGCTGCCGTTTACCCTGTCCGTGAGACCGGAGGCCTTGCTCGAGCTCACGGTTGATTCCTCGACGAAGGACGGCGTAAGGCTTGCGTGGAACCGCTACCGAAACCAGTTTGAGTTCGAAGGCTACAAAGTGATGCGTGCGGCAGCGGGCTGCGACCTCGATGACTACAGAACTCCTTGGGAAGAGATAGCCCTTATCAGAGACGTGCGCACGCTTTCCTACATCGACACCTCCGCCACGCCATTATCGCGCAAGGTGTGCTACCGCATCGTGGTCAACCGCGCTTACTCCTACGAGGAGGGCGGCATGAGCGAGGTGATTAGTTACGTGCCGACGGGTATCAACTGGTTAGGGTTTGTCCCATCGCAATTGCTGGGGCACGCCACAAATCCCGTGCTCGTCTACGCGACCGACCCCAAAGAGAAGCGGATCGTCCTCTATGACCTCAACAGCGGCACCGAGAAGGCCTCGGCGCAGTTGTCAGGCACGCTCACTAAGGCAGTACTAGGGGACGCTGGCGCCGGGCGAGAGTTGTTTGTCGGTAGCAGCAACGGCAACGTCTATGTTCTCGATCCCAACACTCTGGCCAGGAGGGCCCTCATCAGTACCGTCCAGGCGTGCACAGGGGTGGCCGTATTCGAGGACGGCTTCCTGCTGATCTCCGACGACCGACAGAACGGAAACACCTCCAGCTACCGCACCTACCGCAGGGACGATGGTTCGTTGATCGACGGCAGCGTAAGCAAGTACAGACCTGCTGTCTTGGAGCGCATCCCCGGTCAACGAGCTGCGATCGCGGTGGAGACCACCAATGATGGAGCCCCCGCGCAGTACCTCGGCTTCGATGCGGCGGGGAGATTCGTCGAGCAAGTGAGCGGTCCATATCCCGGGCGGGAGGCGGTCACCCCGGCGCTTCTACAGATGTCGCCGGATGGGCGGTACTGGATCACGTCTTACAACCTCAACCTCTATCGGGCGGATGCATCTTTGGGCTTCCTCGGTCGACTGGACACCGACGTGAACTACGTTGGAGGTTTTGTTATCGCCGAGGACGGAGCGCGGATTTACATCAGCTCTGCCACGTATCCCGCTAACGGCAAGGAGTCGTACCAACTCACGGTAAGTGCGTTCCCGAGCCGACTGACCGAGAAGAAGATTCGCCTGCGGTGCAGGGGCAGCTTCGTGGCGCTGCTGGCGGACGGGAGCGTGGCGACGGCCCAAGGTGGGAGTACGAGTGCCTTCACGAGCGAGTCGGAAGGGCCGGCAATGATTGTGGTGCGGCCGTAAGCTAGACGCCTAGGAAGTTTGATTCATCAATAGGATCGGTGGTACAAATCTGTGTTTGTTTTCAGGCAATCGAATAGTCCCATTACGCAGGGAATGGTGTGACGAGAACGTGCCGCGGGTTTTGCGAAAGCAGGACTAAAAGTTCGGTCACTCCGAGATGAGCGTCGTCTGGTTGTACAATTGATTCGTTGATGCGCCGTGTGCGTAGTGCTGCTTCCAACATACTGATCGGCGCAAGGCAGCGAAGGTGGCCGACCGAGGAATCTAGCGCGAAGACGACTACGTGTTAGGAATCGGCTGGCGCAGATGTGCTTTCGACGTGCGTGGCGAGGCACTCTGCGGAGGCCTTTCGGCAAAACAGTCAAGTAGAATTTTGAGGTCCCACGGGACAGAGCTAGGCCCGGCAGCAGGAAGTAGACGCCAAGCGAGTAATCAGCAGACGCTAAGCGAGCAATCAGCCATTACGTAGGAACGTTCCGCGGCGGCCGCACTATTTTCCACGCATGTCTCGCCCCCGTCCCCTCGCGCACCGCAACTACGGTTCGATCCCGCACCTGCAAGGTTCGAAGCTCGGAGCGCACGACAAGTACCTACACGAGGGCCAGGACGCCATCGTCCGCCGGGGTGGGCGCGACCGCCACGACCGCGTGTACGCCTCGCTAAAGCCCGACGGCACCAACGTCGGGGTCGTCAAACAGGATGGGCGCCTACTCGCGCTTCAGCGCAAGGGCTACGACTGCGCGAGTTCGCCGTATCGCATGCACCACGAGTTCGACGCCTTCGTCTACACGCAGTACCCCCGTTTCGATGCGCTCCTCGCCGAGGGCGAGCGCGTCGTAGGCGAGTGGCTGTGGCAGGCTTCGGGGATCTACGACGCCGTGCAGGGCGAGCCCTTCTTCGCCTTCGATCTCTGCACTCCCGTCAACGAGCGCCTGCCCTGGGAGCAAATCGTCGAGCGGGGCGAGGGGTCGGGCTTCCGGGTACCCGCCTGGCGCCCGATCGCCGCACTTACCGGAGAGGGGTCAGAAGCCACGCTCCTGACCGCGCTCAGCGCCGAGTTCGACGCCGTACGGCCGGTCGAGCCCGGGGTGCGTCACGAGGGGATCGTCGTGCGGGTCGAGCGCAAGGGCCGGGTCGACTTCATGGGTAAGTGGGTGCGATCGGACTTCGAGCCGGGCGTATTCCTACCGGGCCTGCGGGAGGATAGCCCGCGGACGGCGCTAGTGAATCGGATGGACTTGGAGGAGCAGATGGTTTAGCAGACCATTGTCGGTGCCGAATTAGCCGCGTCGACGCTTTGGTTCGGAGACGAAGTCTGCACTAATCCCACCCTCACCCTCCAAAACCCCGCTGTCGCATCAGCGCGTCCGGCGTGACTTCCTTCCCGCGGAAGGCCTCGTATCCGGCCTCCGGATCGACGGTATTCCCGACGCTCAAGACATGCTCAATGAACGCTTTGGCCACCTTCGGATCGTATGCCCCACCGCTCGCCTCGGAGAAGGCCTCCCAGGCGTCCGCCCCGAAAGTGTCCGCCCACAGGTACGCGTAGTAATTGGCCGCGTAGCCCTCGCCTGAGAAGACGTGCGAGAACTGTGGCGTCCGGTGGCGCATCGGCAGCTCTTTCGGCATGCCTAGTTCTGCGAGCATCTCACGCTCGAACTTATCGGGGTCGACGTTGGACGCGTCTTCGAGCGTGTGGAGCTTCATGTCGATGAGGGCACTCGCGAGGTACTCAGTGGTCGCGAAGCCTTGATTGAAGGTGCCGGCGGCCTCGATCTTGTCGACGAGGCTCTGCGGAATCGGCCGGCCGGTCTTTACGTGGAGGGCGTACTTGTTGAGGACCTCGGGCGTCGCCAACCAGTTCTCGTGCACCTGGCTCGGGAACTCCACGTAGTCGCGCGGAACGGCCGTGCCAGCGAGACTCGGGTAGGTCACGTCGGAGAGTAGACCGTGGATCGCGTGGCCGAACTCATGAAAGAGCGTCGTCGCGTCGTCCCAGCTGATGAGCACTGGCGCTCCGGGCGTGCCCTTCACGAAATTGGAGTTGTTGCTCACGATCGGCAGGACGTCCTGACCGTCCATGCGGCGCTGCGTGCGGTAAGCGTTCATCCACGCGCCAGAGCGCTTGCCCTCGCGCGAGTAAGGGTCGAAGTACCAGAGGCCGGCCAGTTCACCGTCGCGCTTGACCTTCCATACGCGTACGTCGGGATGGTAGACGGGCACATCCGTAAGTGGTCCCTCGAACTCGAGTCCGTACAGGGTATTCGCCATCCAGAACATACCCTCGCGCAGATTTTCCAGCTGGAGGTACTGCTTCACTTCCTCGGCATCGAAGGAGTAGCGCTCCTGGCGGACCTTCTCGGCGTAGTAGCGGTAGTCCCAGGCCTCGATCTCGATCTTGTCCCCGGCCTTGTCGGCGAGCGACTGCATATCCGCTACCTCCTCCTCGACGCGCTGGGTGGCAGCTGGCCAGACCCGCATCATCAGATCCATTGCGGCGGCGGGCGTCTTGGCGACGTTCTTTTCTACTGCGCGGTCGGCGAAGGTGTCGTAGCCCTGGAGTTTCGAGCGCTGTTCGCGGAGGCGCAGGATCTCGGTGATGAGCGTGTTGTTGTCGTACTCGTCGTCGTTGTCGCCGCGGTTGTAGTAGGTCCGCCAAACGTTTTCGCGTAAGCCCCTTTCGGTCGAGTAAGTGAGGAAAGGATCTATCGAGGAACGCGTGTTCGTGATCGCCCACTTGTCGGGTTGGCCTTTTGCTTCAGCGGCAGTTTTAGCGGAAGCTATGAAAGACTCCGGCAGACCACCGAGCTGGTCTTTATCAAGGTAAGTGACGTAAGCCTGCTCGTCGTGCAAAAGGTTTTGCCGAAAGGCGGTATAGCGCTCGGAAAGCTCCTTATTAAGCTCCGCGATCTTGGCCTTCGTAGGCTCGTCGAGGGCGGCACCCGTGCGCTCGAAATCGGTGTAGTAGTCCCAGACGAGGCGCTGCTGCTCGGTCGTGAGCTTCTCCATCGCGGCTTTGTCCTCGTACAGCGTGCGGATGCGGTCGAAGAGCGCGGCATTTTGGTTGATGGCGCTGGAGTAGGCGCTGAACAGCGGACTCATCCGCTTCTCGATCTCGCGGACCTCCGGCGTCGAGAGGGTCCCGGAGTAGATGCCGTAGTAGTTGCTCGCACGCTGCAACTCAGCTCCGGCGCGCTCCATGGCGGCGATGGTGTTCTCGAAGGTCGGCGCGGCGGTCTGCGCGGAGATCGCGTTGACGTCGATCAGCCCCTTCTTCATGGCAGCCGTGAGGGCGGGCTCCAGGTCGGCGACGGTCACTTTATCGAAGGCCGGGACGCCGCCGTAGGGAC
>JBGTKC010000096.1:0-3219 GCA_041744755.1 Saprospiraceae bacterium | reverse complement strand
GGCGAGGCGGAAGGTGAGGGTCGAGTCGAACCACATGCGTGCGGCCGGCATGTCGCCGCGGGCGTGTTCGAGGATCCCGAGCGCGAAGACGAGTTCGGCGTGGGCGGTGTCGGGGCGGTCGTGGAGGTCGATCGCGTACCCGAGCCGCGAGACGCGCGCGAGGAGTTCCTCGCGGTTGACGTTGCGGGTCGCGAGCCGGGTGGCGAGGTCGACGGCGATTAGGATGGCCTGCCCGTGCATCGCGGGCGGCTCCTCGCGGATCGCCGTCTCGAGGAGGCGAAGGATATCGTCCTGGGTCGCGACGTTGTCGAATACCGCGCTGGCGTCCGCGTCCATGCGGGCGTGGAAGACCGCGAACTTGGCCTGGAGGTCCTCGAGGCTATCGCTCTCGGGCGCGGCCAGCAGGCACTGCGCGACCAGCAGTGAGCCCGCCAATAACAGACCTCTGTAGAACGGGAGCATATTTGTTTCGCCGGCTGCCTCGAGCATCTGCCCGCCGCCAGTACAAACGGCAAGCCAAACCCTCGGCCCCGGAGCGCGCGTGGGTGACCGCACCTCACCCACGTCACTGCCGTCGCTGGCACCGGCCACCGCGGGGACGCCTACCGCGAGAGCTCCAGCGAAGTCCCGCCGCGCTCGATCCCTGCCACGTCTCCCAGCCGCACCGCGTCCACGCCGTCGGCCATCATCCGGAAGGCCGTGTCCAGCTTCGGGAGCATCCCGGAGTGTATCTCGCCGGCGGCGCGCATGGCGTTGTATTGTTTTAGCGAAAGCGTACTGATCACGGAACTCGGATCCGCCACATCCCGCATCACGCCCGGCAGATCGAGGCAGCTGTAATAATCTATTGGTCCGTCCTGGGAGTCAAAGGCGCCGGCAATCTGGGTCGCTATGGTATCGGCATTGGTATTCAATAACTGCCCTTTCCCGTCGTGACTCAAAGCGCAGACTACGGGCGTGAGGCCCATGTTGATCAGCTTTCGCAAAAACGCGACGTTGATCCGCTCGACATCGCCCACGTAACCAAAGTCGACGCCCGCCTTCGTGATCGGCCGCCTGCTGGCCCGCACCAGGTCCCCGTCGGCACCACTCAGACCGATGGCGGGCTTGCCGGCCGCGTGCAGCTCCGCCACGAGTCGCTTGTTGAGCCAGCCGGCGTACACCATGGTGGCAATACGCAAGTCGTCGGTGCCCGTGATACGGCGCCCCTCCACCATCCGCGGCTCGATGCCGAGCGCGCGACTCAGTTCCGAAGCCATATTGCCGCCGCCGTGCACGAGCACTACGCGACCGCGCGCCGCTATCGCCTCGACGAGGGCCGCGCGTTGGGTATCGTCTTCGAGGACGCGACCGCCGACTTTGAGGATAAACATGAGGTTAAGGTCTAAGAGGGCCTAGGAGAGTCTAAGGTCTAAAGAGGTCTAAGCGGACCGGGGGGATGTTCCGGTGAAATTTTAGCGGTGCATCGCGGGGAGATCGCAGCAGCACATCGCAGTGACAGCGCCTCGCAAGCACGTACGCCGCGGCAGCGCATTCAACAAATCAACCTTCAACAATTCAACAATTAACCCTAAAGGTTCCCCCTAAGATCCTGCTCCCTTTCAATAGCCTCAAACAGGGCCTTGAAGTTTCCCTTCCCGAAACTCTTCGCCCCCCGCCGCTGGATGATCTCGTAGAAGACCGTCGGCCGGTCCTGCACGGGACGCGTAAAGATTTGTAAAAGGTAGCCCTCTTCATCTCGATCGACGAGAATATTAAGCGCTTTAAGCGCTTCAAGGTCTTCATCTATCGCCCCGACGCGCTCCAGCAAATCCTCGTAGTACACCTCCGGTACGCGCAGAAAGTCTACCCCGCGCCGCCGCAGCTCGGTGACCGTGTGGAGGATGTCGTCGGTGGCCACGGCGATGTGCTGTACACCTGGACCTCCGTAAAACTCGATGTACTCCTCGATCTGTGATTTCTTCTTACCGGCGGCCGGCTCGTTGATCGGGAACTTAATGCGGCCGTTGCCATTGCTCACCACCTTCGACATCAGCGCCGTGTACTCGGTCGAGATGTCCTCGTCGTCGAAGGTGACCAGGAGTTGGAAGCCGAGCACGTCGCGGTAGAAGTCCACCCAGCGGTTCATCTGCCCTAGCTCCACGTTGCCGACGCAGTGGTCGACGTACTGCAGTCCGACGGGCGTGACATCCATTTCGCTACGCCTTTCGGCAAAACCCGGCAGGAAGGCGCCCCCATATTCCCCTCGCTCCACGAGCGTATGAATCGTCTCACCGTAGGTCTTGATGGCGGCCAGCGTCACCGAACCAAACTCGTCGGTGATGGTCTCCGGCGCGAACGCGCTCTCGGCCCCGCGCGCGATCGCCTTCGCGTAGGCCTCCCGCGCGTCGTCCACCCAGAGCGCCAGCACCTTCACGCCGTCCCCGTGTAGCGCCACGTGCCTCGCCACCGGATGCTCACTGTGCAGGGCGCTCGTGAGCACGAGGCGGATCTTGTTTTGTCGCAAGACGTAGCTCACGGTCTCGCGGTGTCCTGTCTCCGGCCCGCGGTAGGCCACGAGTTCGTACCCGAAGCAAGCCTGGTAGTACACCGCGGCCTGCTTGGCGTTCCCGACGTAGAACTCGAGGTGGTCGGTGCCATTGATCGGGAAGGTGTCGGTCTCGGTGTGGAGCTCCGGCACGGCGGCGGTGTAGGTGGACATTTAGGGTGGTTTGCATTTGGTGGGGTGGCGAAAATACGGGCTATAAATAGATAGGACGCCAGGGCTTCGCCCCGCGATGGAGACGCGAGGAGCGCAAGGGCTGCCGCTGTGGCCGCCGTGCGGTGTGGCCTGGTAGCTGGTGATCCGAGCCTTGCGCTCCTCGCGTCTCCATTGCGAAACTTGCGTCCAAAAACTAGTACCTCCAGCTCATCAAATCCGCCCCCGCCGGCACCCGCCCTACCTGGTTCGTCACCTCCCACGTCCACTTCGGAATAAACATCCTATGATACCGCAATCGACTGATGGCATTAGGCTGCGTCGGATCGCCGTTCCAGCAGTGTTCAGCGCGGTCGCCGTAGGTGATCTCCCCGGCGAAGTCCTGGCGGCGCAGGAAGTCCTCGGCGAGGTAGACGGCGTTGTTGAGGTAGTAGTTGTCCATGTCGCCGCAGTAGAGATTGAGGGTTTGGCGCAGCTTCGGACCGAGCGTCGCCCAGTCGCGGCGCACGATGTGCATCAGG
>JBGTKC010000095.1:0-25022 GCA_041744755.1 Saprospiraceae bacterium | reverse complement strand
GCTGGTCACGATGAAGCGGGCAGCCGGCAGGTGTGCCCGGCGGCACTCCTCCTGGAAGCGCGCCCCGATAAGTTCGAGGGTGGCGATGGCTTGATCGGCGAGGAGGCCGTCCCAACCGGTTACGTAGTAGGGGTTGCCGGTCGACACGGGCGTAAGGCGGCGACTGTAGCGACCGGCGGAGATCCCGACGCGGCGACTGGCCGTGATGTGCTCGTGGTAGGCCGCCTTGTGGAGGGCGGCGCGCTCGACGGCGTTGAGTGGCGTAAAAGCTCTCACTTCAGCCTCCCAGCGGACGAGGGAATCTTCGACGACTGTGAACATGCTGTCGCGAAAACGCATATCTCTCAGGGGCAGCATCTCATCGTAGTCGTCCCCCTTGATCGAGTGATCCACCGTCTGATACAGGGTCTTAGGAGAAAAAGGTGCGAAGCTGAGGACGAGGGAGACGGCGAAGACGCCGAGGGACTGTGCGAACATAGAGTCGTTGAGAGGCGAGGCCGTGGCGGCCCGCGAGTAAACGGGAGTTGCGGGACCTTTCGTGCCCAAAAGTATACTGTTGGGTCTCGGGAGCGTCATGTCTCAACGAAGCGTTATCCCTCGACCTGTCCAACGGTTGGCAAGACGAGTGCCGGATAAGGCCTGGGTACGCGATAATTCGGAGTTCGGTACGAAATGCCCGTCCAAGCGTGTGTCAGCCCAACCAATCAATTATCCCCAATCGCCTAGGGCAGCGTTTTCGGCCTCCCAGACGGTAGTGATCTCCTCTGTCGAGTTTCGATCATCTTGCCGCAGCTACCCTCGTTCGGATTATCCTTGAGCCACCGCCGGCTCGCGACCTACAACAGTATCGCCCTGCTGCTCTGCGTGGCGGCGAACACCTACTGGCAGGTGTTCTGCCGGCCGACGGGGTGGGCGCTGACCGTGCTGATCGCCTGCTTCGCGACGGCGGCTTGGTCGCCGTTGCTGCTGCGGCGCAATCGACTCGTTCCCTACGTACTCGCTGTCAATGGCCTGGCGGTGGTCGTGTTCGCGTACTGTGCCGCGTTTCTGAATTGGTTGGTCTTGCCAGCCCTGCTCCTGATTTTACTCTTCGGACTCGGACTACTCGTCTTCGTGCCGTACTACTTCATTGTCCAACTGTGCCTCTCCGGTCTGGTACATCCGCCTACAGCGACCGGTCGCTGGTGTTTCGCTGGGGGCCTAGGTCTCGGACTGGCGATCTTCGGCTTGTCGGCAGGGCTTTACGGTCGCGCCCTCGACGACATCGCGGCATTCGAGCGCAGCGGCTACACGGAGCTGAAGCAAACTTTCATGACCGAGAAGATTCTCGGGATGGGGATACTCTACCACGTACAGTTTTGCGAGTTCGACGGCTGGCGACCGCCGCTCCACGAGCCGTTGTTGAACATGGGCTACTGGCTGCACGGATCAGAAGATCCGCTAAAGGTCTCGCTCGAGCGCCGGCGCACGCTGTACCAAGAGTTCTTTCCCGGACAGCCGATCAAACTGGCGTGTAGTTGCGCGATCGAGGAGAGCGAGCGCTATCACACGGATGGTTTCTTCGGAGGGTAGGGGCGGGGATTGGCGCGGGGAGACTGGCGGCTTCTGCGGAGGGTCCCGCCGCGTGCCAGACCCCGCCTACTGTGTGCGGGCGAGGCAGCTGAGCAGTTGGCCGGAGTACACGCCTTGCTGATGGACCTAGGTACGGCTTTCGCCAAAACGCCTCCATCGCGGTAGCACTCCGCCCGAGCCCGCGGCTGTCCACGAATGCCTCACCTAATAGACGATCGACTACCTCACCAACCCGACGGTGCGGCCGCATCCCCGGTCTGAAGCCTGTGCCGTGACCACGTACACGCCGTTGCTCGATGGCAAGGGCAGCTCGACGGTTAGGAGCTGGCCCTCGGGGGCCTCAAGAGCGGCTCGTCCGTGCCAGAGAACGCGACCCGTCACATCGGCGAGCGAGATTTGCGCGCCCGCCGGGGCTTCGACTCGGATTATGTCCGCGTCGACAACCAGGCTACAAGCTCGCGCGAACGAGGCCTGTGGGTCGGATACCCTCACGACTTCGGGATTGAGGCGCCCGAACCACTCGATGACCAAGAAATTACGCCCGACGCCTCTGTCGTAGCGGCGCTCGACGTAGTTCGTGATGAACCGGCCATTCTCATCGCCGACGAAAGTCTGTGCGATGCTTTCTTCGAGATTAACGAGGGCGGTGTCCCGACCAGCGAACTTACGACTGCGGGTAAGCGAGCCGTACCGATCGAATTCCCCGATGATCGTTCTATCGATTTGGAGTGGTTCGTTAGAGTCAATCTCCGTAGCTCGCTCAATCCGGTAGCCCTGCTTTGGATAGGTGTATTCGCTCGTGGTCTCTACGGTACACGGGATTCTATTAGGTCCGCAAGCGGTTCTGTACAAGCTTTTATTTATGCTACGTAAGCGGTCGCCACTGAATCGCCGGTCGATCTGCTCCGATTAGTATACGGCGTTTTGCCCCGTGGCGTCCCTAGAGCGATACTCAGATGAGGAGAATATCTCGTGGCCATTGACATCTACAATCGTTTGCCGTTCAGCCCTGAGATCGGTTGTCGTGGCGCGCACACTGTCGTAAACGAACTCTCGCACACGTTGGGCCATCCCATTCATGTCCTGGCGCCTTAGTGTTCCTCTTACCGTACCCGGTACGGCGGCGGACGAACCGTTAGCGGTGGCAGGGTAGTAGTAGAACATTTGGATCGACTCGCCGGCGGCGCGCCCGGCGGTGGTCGTATAGATGGTCACCGAGGTATCGTAGCGGAGATTGGTCGGATCATACTGCCCGTCACGCGTACTTGCCACGGTGATGCGCTCGTAGCTAGTATCGGCGTTGTAATGTCGAGTGATCTCCGAGCGGTTGAAAATCTGACCTACTGGATCTCGCCGAATAATGCACTCGGTGCGAGCGCGACCGCGGACTTTGTAGCGGCGCTCGGTGAGTCTCTCGAGATCGCCCGAACTAGGCCCATAGATGTAGGCCGCGCTTGAGTCATAGACGAAGACGTTGCGTCCGCTCGTGAGCGAGGCCGCGCTCCCGAGTGAGGAGTTGGGCCCGTCTTGAGTGAGTCCCGTGGGGTCTCGCGATAGATCGCGTTCGGCTGCGGGGAGAAAGTTAGGGTCGGGGTACCGCCCGAGGTCGGGCATCCGGGATTGAGCCTGTACGTAGCCGACGGCGAGGAGGATGAGGAGGGTCGAGAAGGTCTTGAGCGTAGGCATGTGGCGTCGATTTTGTGGTGAATCGACGGTATAGGTAGCTGAGGGCATCGACCCTCGTATCGCGGACAACACCAACGACCGTTTGGGTCACACCAACGACCAGATCTAGCATACCAACGTCGGCGCGACTAATCCCAAACCGCGGCATTAAGTTGACGTGCTGCGTCCTGACCTACGACTAATCCTAATCCTTCTTCGGCGCCGTCTTAGCCGCTCCACTTGGCTTCTGTCCGCCCTGCGGCCCGGTCGCACCACCGGCAGCAGGCTGTACCTGCCCTTGCTGTGCATCCCCGCCGCCCATCAGGTCGCTGTTGCTCACGCCACGCGTCTTCGAACGCGCCTTGCTTGCCTCCAGCTGCCCGAACTTGTAGCTAAACGTGAGCTTGACGTTGCGATTTAGTAACAGCATGTCGCTGTACTGCGTGAAGCTCGCCGTCTGTAACTCGGAGTGGACGTTCCACCCGCGACCTAAAAAGTTCTCCGCCGCGAAGCCGATCGCCCCCTTGCGGTCCATGATGTCCTTCGAGACCCCGAGGGCGTACATCCCGAAGCCCCCGCGCGCTCCCTGCAACTCGACGCGGCGCCCGCGCATGAAGGTGAAGGCCTGCGCGCTCCAACCTTTATCCAGCTTGAGCTGGCTCATCAGGCGACCGCCGTAGTTGAGGCCCTGGTTCGACGCCGTCATCGAGGCGCCGGCCGCGTCAACGACCTGTCCCTCGAGGAAGGCGTAGTCGAGGTCGACGCCGCCGTTGAGGGTCCACTTCGGCGTGAGGTAGGCGTTGGCGAAGAGGTTGAGCCCGAGGGCGCGCTCGCGACCGATGTTGCCGTAGGTGCTCACGATGACGCCCGGCGAGGCCTCGGAGGCGTAGCGGACCTCGTTAATGGCGTTGGCGCTCGAACGTGCGAAGGTCGAGACGTTGAGATAGGTCTTCCCGAGGCTCGTGCTTAGGCCCAGCTCGACGTTGTCGGTGAGCTCGGGGCGCAAGGCGGGGTTGCCGAACTTGATCTCATTCGGGTTCGAGAGGTCAACGTTCGGGTTGAGCTGCTGGAGCCACGGGCGCTGGATCCGGCGCGAGTAGCCGACCTTGACGGTGGACCGCTCGCCGACCTTGCGGCTCACGTTGAGGCTCGGGACGAGGTTCTGGTAGTCGGGTAGGTCGATCGCGACGTCGTCCTGGGTCGCGTCGAGCATCGTGCGCTCGTAGCGCAGGCCCGCCTTCACGGTGATCTTGCCCGGGAGCATTAGCGTGTACGCGGAATACGCGGCGGCGATGTTTTGGGAGTAGTCGAGCGCGCCGGCCGGCCGACTCGCATCCGACGCAAGCGGTTCGCCACCCGTCGCGGCCAGGTAGCTGTAGTCGCTGTTGACTTGTCGGAGGATGCCTTTGGCGCCCACCTCGAAGATTTGCGTGTTGCCGAAAGGCTGCACGTAGTCCACCTGCACCGTCCCCTCACGGTTGGTACTCGCGTTGAGGTTCTTGAAAGTCGACACGAGCCTGTTGTCGGCATTGAGGTTGTCCGATACGAAGTTGTTGCCCTCGTCGGTGGTGCTGAACAGCGTCGAGACGCTGAGCTCCTGGCCGGGTTTGATGACGTACAGGTAGTCGAGGTTATAGTCGAAGCTGTTGGAGTTGCGCACCGACGAGATGTCGCGCAGGTAGCTGTTGGCGAGCACGTCGTCGCGGAACACATTCGTGGTCTGCAGTTGGTCGCGCCCGAAGTCCCGCAGGCCGTAGCGCACGCCCGCCGAGAGGAACTGCTTGTCGGTGAGGTCGTAATCGAGCCCGAGGTTGAAGCGCCCGAAGGCCCCGTTGTCCTTGGCCGCGCCGAACTGAGCGGTCCGCGTGGCAACGCCCTCGACGTTCGTGAACTGCTCGAGCGTGGTCCCGGCCTTGTTGTAGAACGCCCGCCCGAAGCCCCCGAGCGTGAGGCCGAACTTGCCCTGGCGGTAGCTGCCGTTGAGTCCGAGGTTGGAGCCCCGCAGGCCGAGGCCCGTATCGACGTTGAGGAAGTAGCCGGCGAGGTTGTTCTTCTGCGTGATGATGTTGATGATCCCGCCCGCGCCCTCGGCGTCGTACTTACTCGACGGCGAGGTGATCACCTCGACGGTCTTGATCTGCTCGGCGGGGATCATCTTGAGGGCGTCGGCCACCGTGGAGGCGTAGATGGTCGAGGGCTTGTTGTTGATCAGCACGCGGATGTTGCCCGAGCCGCGCAAGGACACGTTACCGTCGAGGTCGACCTGCAGCAGCGGGACCTTCCGCAAGACGTCCGCTCCGTCGCCCCCGCGCGAAAGTTTGTCCTGGTCGGCGTTGTAGACGAGGCGGTCGACCTTCTCCTCGATCAGCGCGCGGGTTCCGGTGACGGTCACCTCCTCGAGCAGCGCGGCGGCGGTCGGGAGCCTGAGTGCGCCGAGGTCGAGTGACTGCCCGGCGGAAAGGGTGAAGCGCGGCACCTCCAGCGTCTCGAAGCCGATGAAGCTGACCTCCGCGCGGTAGGTGCCGGGTTTGACGTCCGTCAGCTCGAAGCGGCCGCGCTCGTCGGTGGTGGTCCCGTCGACGAGCTTGCCTTCCGCGCCGGCGTCCGGGAGCAATTCGTACAGACTGACGGTGGCGAAGTCGACGGGTTTGGCGTCGGCTTTCGCCACAACCTGCCCCGTAAGCGTAGCTTTGGGGGCTTGCGCCAAAACCTGCGACAGCGAAACGACAGCGAGGACGAGGGCGAGGAGGGAGGTGCGTAGCATGGAACGGGGTTTTTGCTTGAGACACCAAATGTGGGGCGGGAGTGCGGGCGGCGGCGGGGGCGCTCGACGGTTCGGGTGGATGGCTCGACGTTTCGGGTTCTCGTTAGTTCGGCCGGGCACCACCGCGCGCAAGCGCGGGCGCCAGCCCCCGCCCCGGAACCGTCGAGCCAATCCCCCGATGTGTAGATTGGCCAGGTAAGCGCACACTGTAAGAAGATTGCTTTGCATAACCAGCGCCAAGCTCGCCCGTCCCCTGCGGTAGCCTACCCAGACATTAGCTAACCAGCCCACCACACAACCAAACGACCGCCCTCTTGTCCCTCACCCGCCGCCGCACCACCTTGCTCCACGTTGCCTTCTGGGCGGTGTACGCGTCGTTTTTCTTCTACCAGATCACCTGGCGTCGCACGGAATTCAACTGGGCGATCATCGCGCCCGACTTCGCCTTTCATCTCTTCGGAGTCGCGGCGCTGAGCTACCTCAACTACTTCGTGTTCCTCCCGCGTTTGCTGGAGGACAAGCGGCTCGGGGCTTACCTCCTGCGGTTCTTGCCCGTGTTTGCTTTTGGCAGTTACGTCTTCCTGCTCGGCAAGCGCGCCATTATCGCGGCCACGATGGCGGAGGCGGATTGGGCCGCGAGTACGCGTTTTGCGGTAAGCGTCATCCTCAGCACACTCTTCATCGTGATCTTCGTGGGTCTACTGCGCTTCGTGGAGGACTACCTCGAGCTAGAGAGCCGGCGTAAAGAGATGACCAATCGCCAGCTCGATACGGAGCTGCGCTTCCTGCGGGCGCAGGTCAATCCGCACTTCCTGTTCAACACCCTTAACAACCTCTACTACCTGGCCGTGAGCGAGTCACCGCAAACCCCGGAGGTCATCGCGAAGCTCGCCGGCCTCATGCGCTACCTCCTGCACGACTCCAACCACGAGCGCGTACCCCTCGAGCGCGAGATCGAGTACATGCGCAACTATGTCGCCCTCGAAGAACTGCGATTGGACGAAGCCATGCGCATCAGTTTTGACGTAAGTGGACCCATCGATGGCGTCACGGTCGTACCGCTGATCCTGGTCACCTTCCTCGAGAATGCTTTCAAGCACGGCGTGGGTCGGAGTGGCGCCGGGGGGGGCTCGTGGATCGAGGTACAGCTCGACGTCACCAGCGGAGCGATCCACTTCCGGGTGGCTAACTCGAAGGTGCCCGACGGCGAGAAGACCGTCACCGAGGCCTCGGGTATTGGCCTGGCCAACGCGCGCCGTCGCCTGGAACTCGCCTACCCCGACCGCCACGAGCTCGATGTCGCCGATGGCGAACGCCGCTACGAAGTGTCCCTTAAACTCCTGCGCTGATGAAGATCCGCTGTGTCATCGTCGACGACGAACCGCTGGCCCGCAAGCTGCTCGAACAGTACGTCTCGCGCCTCTCGGCGCTAGAGCTCGTGGCCTCCCTCCCGAGCGCGATCGCAGCCCTGGAGCTGTTGCGCACCGAGGCGGTGGACCTGATCTTCCTCGACGTACAGATGCCAGAGCTCACGGGCGTCGGCCTGCTGAAGGTGTTGCAGCACAAGCCGCTGGTGGTCCTCACGACGGCCTACTCCGACTACGCCGTGGAGGGTTACGCACTCGACGTGGCCGACTACTTGCTAAAGCCCATCACGTTCGAGCGCTTCGCGGCGACGGTGGAGAAGATGAGGGTGCGCCTTTCGGCAAAACCCCACACGGGTGCGCCGGAGGAAGCCCCAGTCACGGCATCCTCCTCCGCCGCAGAAACTTCCCCCGAGTTTCTCTTCGTCAAGGATGGGCACAAATCGGTGCGTGTCGCGCTGCGGGACATTCAGCACATCGAGGGCTTGAAAGACTACGTCCGCATCCACACGCCCGAACGCACGGTCACGAGCCTCCAGAGCTTGCGGCACCTGATGGAGGTTTTGCCGGAAGGCCAATTCTTGCGCGTCCACCACTCCACGATCGTCGGCGTGGGTTGGGTGGAGGAGGTCCACCGCGACGAGATCCGCGTGGCCGGCGCGATGCTCACGGTGAGCGACAAGTACAGAGCGGAGGTGAAGGCGTGGGTGGCGGGGCGAGAGCTGTGAGGGGGGGTGCGGATTGCGGGGCTAGCCGAAGTTCTACCCAAATTTTATCTGCCGGTACAACTCCCTCAGCGGCAGTGCCTCTGTGAGGCTACACACACACGAACGCATCAAGCCCTGGCACGCTTACGATTGTGTCCTCGCAGTATCCGCAGCGCTCGCCGGTGAGCCCCTCGATGGTCTGCCCCCCCCGACGGACTAGCGTCGGCGCAGTTTGTATCTGGGCGTGCAGAGCATGGCCTCCAATGAGCAGTGCCCCTGCCAAGAGAAGACTAGTTGAAGCGAGCGAGCTCTGCTTGCACTCAGTTCTCAGGCCAGGCAACCGGAAAGACCGTAACGCGAAGTTTGGCACTACCGTAGGGCACGAGACGCAAAGCCGTGCTCTCGGTGTCGGAAGAGATCACTACAGGACTAATCGGCAGCGGGCCCGCCGAGTGGTCGACCAGCGTCCAAGTGGGGACCAGCACTCCGTCCACCTGTAGGGTAACAGGGGGTGACTGACTGTCGAACACGGCTGGCCCTAATGGTTGCTCTACGACGCTCACGAACTGCTCGACGCGACTGGTGTCAATAAGGAGTGCATAATTCCAGGGACTCTTGGGATACAGTCCGTAATCGTCCGCCGGGCCGGGTCGATCCACGAGGGTGCGCCAATCGGCTTCCACGGGCAGTGAGAACAGCAACGGGCCACGAGCCAGCACGGTGGACCGCTGATAGTCCGGCTCGGCGCGCACTGCCATAGGGAAACGTAGCGTAACCACGTCGCCCGGCTCCCAACGGCGGGTGATGCGGTAGAACTGGCCTGCCTGTACACCGGACTGGACCACGTCATTGACGCGCACGTCAGCCGCAGTGGCCCAGGCAGGAATCCGAACCCGGAGTGGGAACGATACGGCCCGCCCCGGCTCAACGACCAGGCGCACGATCTCCCGAAATGGATACTCAGTCTCCTGCCTGATGATTAGTGGGACGCCCTTACCGATGCTCGTCCGCATCGTACTCGGTCCGTAGGCTGCGGCAACTACTCCAACTGGCTCGTCGACCGTGGCTGGGCTTGCCATCCAAAGGTGAGCTGCGAACTTGGGCCAACCCTGGTGCAAGTTGGCGGTGCAGCACCCGAAGTGCGGCTCCAGCCCAAATAGGTCTGACTGGTCGCCGTTGCTTGACCAGTTTCGCTTGACATCGCTGACCAGTACCTGGTTGGGTTGTTGATCGTACTGGTGTGCCCACATATCGGTGGTCAGCGTCGCGGGCAGGGCATTGAAGGTAATGGTCTCAAGGCGGTCGCCCAATGCCGCATCGCCCAGCAGGGCCAACAGTTGCTCGTAGGAGAACTGCGCTTCGACTACCGTGCAGAGCTCGACCCCCTGGCTAGGGTCACGGCCGGCAAAGTGTTCGTCGGCCGAATACAGCCCCGTGGGCTGACCGTGGTAGTGATCCAGTGCCTCTATCTGAGCATACGCGGCTCGTCGGTCGGTGCTGTCGCCGGAGAAAAAACCCCAGAGCGTGGGCATCTTCAGGGCCATGGCGTTGTTGACGCCGTGCGTCTGTAGCGCGTGGTCCGTATTGTCTACCCCATCGACTAAGCCTACTGACTCACGGGTGATTTTGTCGGGGAAGCGAAATGGCTCGAATTGGCTACGCCATTCATAACCCTGCTCGTGGAGCAGGTCCGCCAGTCGAAGTAGGTTCTCGGCGGGCGCTCGGTTGTAGAGCCACTTAATAGATAGGAGCTCCTCGGCCCAGCGGTACTTCGCTCACTCCCGCAGCGGATTGTCGGGCATTTCATTGAGTTGGAAGGCGAAGTACCGTTGCATGAAGGGAACCACGCGCGGGTCGCCCGTAGCTTCCTGATACTGCGTTAGAACCTTGAGCATAATCATGTTGGGCCGCCAGTCATCATTCTTCGCCGGACCAATGCCGCCATCGGGACGCTGGTGTGTTAGCGTCCATTCGATCCAGGGCCGGGTCTTGGCTATTAAAGTCGTGTCGTCGAGTAGGTAAGCCAGCGGCAATAGCCCATCTAAATAGTATGGTCCGCGCTCCCAGCCTTCACCGGTGCCGCCTCGCCAGGCCGAGCTTGCCATTAGATCGGGCCAGAACTCATCGAGGTGTCCGGTGAGGCCGTTGGCCTGAATTGTGAGCTGGTTGCGCAGCCAGCCAGTTGGCTTCACTGTGCCGAGCGGCAGGGGGTAAAAGGTTTGAGCGACCAGGGGGGACCGGTTCGTAATGAGCGCGGTCGGGGTACTAACCTGCGCCATTAACGACGATGCGGCTAGGATCCACAGCGTAGTAAGGGTAGGAATGATGCGCATTTCGAGCAAATTACCGGACGACTGGTTGATGAAGCATGAGCTGATCGATGGTTGCGGTAACCTCGGCCAAGGGCATCTTTTCGACGAGGTAAAAGTGGCCCTTGCCTGCCGAATCCCAGGTATTGCTGCCATCGGAAGTAGTGACGATACGACCTTCCTCCACCGTGTAATAAGGGGAGTAGCCCTTGACCGCCACTAAGACCGCGGTTTGGTCCCAACTCATCCGACCGTTCCGGTCGTTTTGGTCCATCGGTATCGACCGGGCGTACACGTCCTTGCCTGGAGAGTGGACGTACGGACTGTTCACTAGTGGGAGTCCCGTAAAAATCTTGGAGCCGATCTCGGAACCACTAATTATTATGGACGTAGGCCAATTTTCGAATGTATAGATGGAAGCCAATACATCTTTCTCGACGTTGAACTCACGAAAGTCACCCATCTTCTGGCCGAAATGGGCGGCCATGCTTACCAACTGCTTGACTTTCTTTTTCACCAAGGCCGAGCCATCCAATGGCGAGTAGCGATCTGGCTTCGACTCCAGCAGGTTGGCCATGTTAGTCATAAAACCAACCGTCACAATCGTCACGCTGCTATCGGGTTGGTTGGCCAAGATTCGGCGGTAGAGACTCGTAGCGTCTTCGGCCTGCTCATTGGTCTTGAGGTCGTGAGGATACCGAGCTACGATGAGCAAGTCCCATTTTTGTGCTGCGGGTAGATTTACCGCGCGTCCACGCACCACGCCGACGGGTAAATCGGGGCGCCCGAAATAGGTGTTCATGACGTCGAGCACGGGCGCGATAAGCGGATGCTGATTGGAGGCAATCGTGGCCAGGATCTTGACCTGACCTGAATCCGCTAAGGCGTGCAGCAGCGTAATGGCCCCCACGTCGTCGTAGTCTGGGCCGATGTCTGTATCGAAGATAATGGCTTTAGGCTGGGGACTGGCAGGCCGCGACTGCGCATCTAGCGTGAGAGACGCGGTCGACAGCAAGATGATCAGCATTAAGCGAGCAAAGAGTTCCATTCGGAGTTGGGGTATAAAGTTGTTAAACATTCGAAAGACAACGCCTTGTGTGAACACTTAGCTTGGCAAAAGACACAGCAGCTAGCGGCGTTGAATATACAAAGTAGTGCAAAAGCGTAGGGACGAGCGCTGGGCAAGCCGACCCTCTCTTCCTTATACCGTGACCGAAGCACCTTCCGGTAAATACCGGATAGCAATACGGCAATCAACGAGACCCCTGTGTAGATCGCGCGCACCAAAACCCGTTATAGATGATCGCGGTGCCAGCCCCTGAGCGAGCAGCGTCGATTGGCGCACAGCGCTTGCATCACACGACCCCTCTCTGCGTCCTACCATCCCTCGGGCCTCGGACCCGAGCTTACTACGGCGTGTGTACAGCTTCGCTGCTATCCCTAGAGCGCGAAGCTTGCCCCCCTACTCCCAACTCGGCATCGCCCAGGTCTTCGTCATCCGCCGCACGCCTTCCAACAGGCTCTCCAGGCGCACGATCTCCTTCTCGACCGCAACCAACTCCGTGGTGATCAGCTCCAGGTTCTGGACAGAGGTCCCCGTCGGACCGAAGATCTCCCCGGAGCCACGCCGCGTCTCGCCGAGTCTAGATCCGACGCTCGGGTCGGTCTTCTCGCCGATCTTGTTGCGGCTGGCCTCGCCGTTGAGGTTCACCTTCAGCTGCTCGACGTCCTGCTCGAGGTTCGTCAGGACGCTCATGGCGGAGGTGATGTCCTTCTCCTCGGCGCGCAAGACGGCTTCCTTCGCGCGGGCCATGTCCTTCTGCAGTTCGGCGAGACGCTTGGTTTGCATCGCGTAAGCGGCGCGCGACGACTCGTAGGATTGGTTGAAGGTTATCCTGTCCTTGGCAGGTTTTGCCGAAAGGCTCCCCTCGCGTAGCTGCTTAACCTCGAAGCTCGTCGGGCCGGCGAGCGGCGTCCAGTTTGTGCCGTCCTGCTTGGCGAGGGTGACCGTGTAGGTGCCGGGCTCGGCCCAGCGACCGTTCGGGCCCGTCTTCGCCTCGTCGTCATCGTCGTCGTCACCGCCGGTGGACGGCTTCTTGTCCTCGATCGGCATCATGGAGGTGTGACGGAGGTTCCAGGCTTCGCGGTGGAGGCCCTTCTTGCCGGAGGCCTCGATGCGGCGCACGGTGTTGCCCTCGGCGTCGGCGATCGTGAGCCACAGTTTGGGCGCCTGCTCGAGGCGCTCGAGCTCCAGAGCGTCGTAGCCGGGGAAGGCCACGTCCATGTTGGTCTTGTTGAGCGCCTTCTCCCGCTCCTTACGCGCGTCCTTGGCCGACTCGAACTCGTCGCGCAGGTAGTACGTGATCACGGCGCCGAACTCTGGATTGGAGGCTGTGTAATGGCCGGAGCCGATCGACCCCTTACCCCCGTCGGTGAGGATCGTGCGCGGCTGGTAGAGGTCCGCGTCGCGCATCGGGAGGATGGCGGCGGGCTGGTCGACCATGGCCTTGGTGATCGAGCGCAACGGCGAGTAATCGTCGAGGACGTAGATGCTCCTCCCGAAGGTCGCGGCCACGAGGTCGTTCTCGCGTTGTTGAATCTTGAGGTCGCGGATCCCGATCGGCGGCAGGCCGCCCTCCAACTGCAGCCACTCCCCGCCGCCGTCGACGCTGAAGTAGACGCCGAACTCGGTGCCGACGAACAGCAAGTTCGGATTGACGTGGTCTTGGACCGTGCGCCAGACGAGCGTCGTGTCCGGCAGACCTTTCATGATCGGCTTCCAGGACTTGCCCCCGTCGGTAGTCTTGTAGAGGAAGGGTCGGTAGTCGCCCTCCTTGTGGTTGTCGAGCGCGACGTAGGCCGTGTTGGCGTCGTGCAGGTCCCCGCGGATGTCGTTGACGAAGGCTCGCTTCGGCACGCCGGAGATGCTGCCCACCTCGGTCTTCTTCCACTCCTTGCCGCCGTCGCCGCTCGTCCAGATCAGACCGTCATCGGTGCCGACGTAGAGGCGATTCTCGTCGACGGCCGACTCCCCGATGCTAGTGATCGAGTTGAAGTTGGACATCGCGTAGACGTCCCATGGGTTGTCGTAGCTCTGGACCCGGCCCATGATCGGAAGCGTAAGCCGGTTCTCATCGCGGGTGAGGTCCTTCGAGAGCGCCGTCCAGTTGTCGCCGCGGTCGTCGGAGCGCCACAGGCGCTGTGAGGCGAAGTAGAGGCGTTTCGGGTCGTGCTGGCTCACCCAGATCGGGGCGTCCCAATTGTAGCGCTCGTAGGGCTCCTCGGCGGCGGGCTGTGGGCGGATCACGACGTGCTCGCCGGTGGTCATGTCGATGCGGTTGAGGTAGCCCTGCTGGCTCTGCGCGTAGACGACGTTCGGGTTGCCGGGCTCGGTGGCGGGCTGGTGGCCGTCGCCGCCGTTGATGATGGTCCAGTCGCCGTTCTGGCCGCCGGTGGTGTTGTCGGTGCGGGACGGACCGCCTTGTGTGGAGTTGTCCTGCGTACCGCCGTAGATGTTGTAAAACGGTTCTGCGTCGTCGACGGCGATCTTGTAAAACTGCGTGATCGGCATCGGGAAGTGACGGAAGGTTTTGCCGAGGTCGTGCGTCTCGTAGAGGCCGCCGTCGGTGCCGACCATAAAGTAGTCCGGATCAGAAGCTTTAAAGGTGACGGCGTGGTTGTCGACGTGCTTGCCGGGGGCTTCTCCCGAGCGCCAGGTTTTGCCGCCGTCCTCGGAGATCTGGAGCACGTTGTTAGCGAAGTAAATACGGTCGAATTGGTGCGGGCTCGCCCACAACTCCTGGTAGTAGTGCGGGCCCGTACCGCCGGCCACCATGTCGGACATCTTCGTCCACGAGGCCCCGCGGTTCTCGGAGCGCCAGACGCCGCCGGTGCGGAGCTCGAGCTCGATCGCGGCGTAGAGGACGTCCGGGTTCTGCGGCGACATCACGAGGCCGATCTTGCCCATGACGCCCTTCGGCAAACCGGTGGTCAGCTTCTTCCACGTCCGCCCGCCATCGTCCGAGGCGTGGATCCCGGAACCCGGTCCACCGCCCATATACGCGGCCACCGTGCGGTGGCGGTCCCAGGTCGCGGCGTAAAGCCGGTTGGGGTTGCTGGGGTCTATCTCGATCTCCGTTCCGCCGGTCCACTCGGCGTTGCCCAAGGTCCGCTTCCAGGTCGTCCCGCCGTCGGTCGACATGTAGACGCCGCGCTCGCCGCCCTTGCTCCAGAGCGGACCCTGCGCCGCGACCCACATCACGTTGGCGCTATCGGGGTGGATCACGATGTCGGAGATGTGCTCGGAGCGCTTGAGGCCCTTGTTCTTCCAGGTCTTCCCGCCGTCCTCGCTGAGGTAAATCCCGTCGCCCCAGGCGAAGTGGCGCCCGCCGGAGTTCTCGCCCGTCCCCACCCAGACGCGCTGGTCGTTGTGCGGGTCGATCGTCACGGTGCCCGTCGAGTAGACCTTCTTCTGGTCGTCGAAGACCGGCATAAAAGTCACCCCGGCATTCTCGGTTTTCCAAACCCCTCCCGAGCCGACGGCCACGTACCACTCCGACTCTTTATTGGGGTTGATGGCCACGTCGGCGATGCGGCCGGCGTAGAAGGCCGGTCCGACGCTGCGGAACTCGAGGCCCTTGAAGGTGGTGGCGCTCCAGGGTTTGGCGTTTTTTTCCTTGTCCTCAGCCGAAGGTTCGTCGACGACCTGGATGGCGGTCTTCGGGACGCGCTGGGCGAGGGATACGGTAGTGGCGAGGCAGAAAAGGGCCGGGAGGAGGATAGAGGAACGGTACTTCATCAGGGGGAAGGTAGGAAACGGAATTGGAGAATCTACACGTTTGTCCCGCCGACAGTCGGTAGGGCGCCCATGGGGTCGAAGTCCGTAACCCCGATTCGTAGATTAGCCGCCGTGCCGCCGCCCCTCCGCATCCTCCTCGCCCCCGATAAATTCAAGGGCTCACTCACGGCGAGTGGGTTTTGCGAAAGCGTGACCAGCAGCCTTTCGGCAAAGCTCCCGCAGGCTGAGATCCGATCCCTCCCGCTCGCGGACGGCGGCGACGGGACACTCGACGTGCTCCGAGCTTACCTCAATTTGCGCAGAGTAGAAGTCGCGACCGTCGATCCGCTCGGTCGCTCGATGCGCGCCACTTACCTCGCGGACGACAGCCACGCATTCGTCGAAGTCGCGGCGGCGAGTGGGCTCGCGCTGCTCGCGGAGGCGGAGCGCGATCCGATGCGTACCTCGACCTACGGGACGGGACTGTTGGTCCGCCACGCTCTGGCCCACGGCTGCCATCACTTGACCCTCCTGCTCGGCGGCAGCGCCACGCACGACCTCGGACTGGGGATCGCGCAGGCGTTGGGCGTCGAGCTCACCGGGATCGAAGGGCACGCAACGGGCGCGCAACTGCCCAGGATCCTCGCCATCCGCCTTCCGGCAAAACCGTCTTGGTCTGACGCTATGGTCACCCTCCTTTGCGACGTCGACAGCCCAATCTACGGTCCGCGTGGCGCCGCACACGTCTACGCCAAACAGAAAGGGGCCACCCCCGAACAGATCCGCGCGCTAGACGAAGGTTCGAGACACGTGGCGACGCTCCTGCGGGCTTTCGCCAAAATCGACATCGCCAGGCTCGCGGGCGGCGGGGCGGCGGGAGGGATCGGCGCGGGGCTCGTGGCCTTGCTCGGCGCGGAGATCAAACCCGGCTTCGCCACTATCGCCGGGCTCACAGACCTCGACGACCACATCGCCTGGGCCGACGTCGTCATCACGGGCGAGGGCCAGCTCGACGAGCAGAGCTTTCGCGGCAAGGTGGTGGGGGAGGTGCTGGCGCGGTGCAAGGCGTCGGGGAAGCCCTGCTATCTATTGGTGGGGCACAATGCGCTGCCGGACTCCTTCTTACTTCCTAATGCCGCGCGGCGCGTAATTGCCCTCACGGGGATTGCACCGACGCAAGCCTCGGCGATGGCGCAGGCGCAGCGGTGGCTCGTGGAGGCTGGTCGCGTGCTGGCAGATCACGTCCACGCAGGATAGCGATTACGCCCGCCGCAGCTTAACGGCCGGGCCCCCTGGCCTCGGGGTAGCCTCCCGCAAAGTAGCCGGTCCCCTCGTCGCTTACACCGGCATCGGCGGCAGACTCCACCCGTTGCGGTAGGTGTGCTTGATGTACTCGGTAGCGGACTCCAACGCGTCCAGCTCAACGCGCTCGGTGTTCCACGTCGGAATCCCGCCGACCATCGCGAAGCCGTCGTGCTTGGTGACCTTCATCTTCTCGCCCTCGCCGATGTTCGTGAAGCGCATGTTGTCCCCGTCCCACTTCAAGACCTTGTTGAGGCCCTTGAGGCGGATGGCCAAGACGCCGAGCAGCACCATCTCGTTGAAAGGTCCGGCGTAAGCGAAGTTGGCCGAGGCCTCGACGCGGCTCGCGGGCGACTCCTTGCAGGCGCGGATCCAGTCGGCCTCGTGCGGTCCGTCGAGGTAGTTAACCGAATTCGGCACGCGCCGCAGGTACGGCGTCACCTCCGGTATGCGACCCGACAGCAGGCGCGGCTTGAAGCCACCGGCGCGGGCGATGAGCGTGTCCTTCGTGCCGACGAGCATACAGCCGCCGAGGCCGTCGAGAATAAGGTTTTCGCCGTCCGGCAGGCCCTCCGGACGGTCGGGCAGGATACCGCCGTCGTACCAGTGGACCTGGACGGCAGGCATCGCCACATTCGCCATCGCGGCGCGCGCCGGAAAGTCGAAGCGCACCTTCTCCGCCTGTGGGGCGCTCTCGGTATTGGCCGTCGTCGAACTCCCGGACACGGCCCCCGGGTACTTGAGGTTCAATGCGCGATAAACGGGGTCCATAATGTGGCAGGCCATGTCCCCGAAGGCGCCCGTGCCGAAGTCCCAGAAGCCGCGCCAGTTCCACGGCGTGTAGATCTCGTGGTAGGGCCGCATCTCGGCCGGACCCACGAACAGCTCCCAGTCGAAGTTCTTCGGCACGACCATCGCCTCTTGCGGACGCTCCAGACCCTGCGGCCAGATCGGGCGGTCGGTCCAGGTGTGGGCCTCGCGGACCTCGCCGATCTCCCCGGCCCAGACCCACTCACACAGTTCGCGCACGCCGTCGCCGGAGTTGCCCTGCGCCCCCATCTGTGTGGCGACCGGGTACTTCTCGGCAAGCTTGGTCAGGAGGCGTGACTCGTATACGGAGTGCGTAAGAGGCTTCTGCGTGAACACGTGCTTGTTGAGCATCATCGCCTCGGCGGTGATGGCGGCGTGGGTGTGGTCGGCGGTCGCGATCACGACCGCGTCCATCTCCTTGCCGAGTTCGTCGTACATCTTGCGCCAGTCGTAGTACTGTTTGGCTTTCGGGAAGGCCTTGAAGGTCCGCTGCGAATAGTTCCAGTCGATGTCACAGAGGCCGATGATGTTCTCCGAGGTCATCGCCATGAGGTTTTCGTACCCCTTCCCGCCGACGCCGACGCCGACAATATTGAGCTTGTCGCTCGGAGCCTTATACCCGAACCCGCTCATGACTGTGCTCGGGACGATCGTGAAGCCGAGTCCGGCGGCGGCCGATTTGCGGAGGAAATCGCGTCGTGAGTTGCTGGCGGCTGTCGTGCCCCTGGCGGCGGCGCTACCGTTCGTGGCGTCCGTCGCGGGCGTAGCTGCACTGGTCACGGTACGGCTTTCGCCAAAACCAGTTGCGCTCGTGCTTATCGGTCCGGTCGTAGAAACTGGTGCCTCAGGTTTTGCGGAAGCGCACGTCACAGCGCCCTTGAGAGTATTCTTAAAATTCATATCAATAATTATTTTGTTGGTTTGTATCGATAGCTCACGAAGGCGAACTTGGTGCCGTCGGGCGACCAGGAGGGGACGTTCAGGGTACCCTGGCCCCCGGTCATGCCGCAGAGCGTGCGGATGGAGTGGTTCTCGAGGTTGTAGAGCCGCAGCACGACTTCCTTCATGGCCGGGTGTGCGCCGCCCTGGTCCTCGAGGTAGGAAATGAAGACGAAGTGCTTGCCGTCGGGCGAGGGCTGCGCGAACCAGTTGGAGTAGCCGTCATCGGTGAGCATCTCCTTGTTGGTGCCATCGGCGTGCATGCGCCAGATGTCCATCGAGCCGGAGACGACCGAGTTGTAGTAGATGTGTTCGCCGTCGGTGGCGTAGGTCGGTCCGTCGTCTAGGGTGGGGGAGTCCGTGAGCTTGGTCTCCTTCCCGCCGGCGACCGGGACGGTGTGGATGTTGAAGGCCCCGTCGCGCTGCGCGGTGTAAGCCACGGTCTTGCTGTCGGGCGACCAGCCGTGCCAAAAGGACGGCGTATTCTCCGTGACGCGCTTCGGGGTGCCGCCCTCGAGGGGGACGGTGAAGATGCAGGACGTGAGCCAGCCGTCGGGACCGTCCTCGAGGTTGTGGCTCAGGGCAATCGTTTTGCCGTCCGGCGAGATACCGTGATCGTTGTTGCAGCGGGTCGCGAAGCCGGTGTTGATCTTGTCCTTGCGGCCGTCCATGTGGACGCGGTAGAGGCTACCGCCCTGGTTGATGATGAAGTACTTCCCATCGGGACTCCAGTTAGGTGCTTCGAAGTGGGCGTCCTCGGTGTAGACCGTAGATCGGGTGTTGTCGGTGATGTCGAACACCTCGAGGGTCGAGATGACGTTGGGGGGCTGGGCGGCGAGGACGAGGGGGAGGGCGAGGAGGGTGGTGATTAGTGCTTTGATGGGGAGGTGCTTTAGAGTTGAGGGGCTTATCTTCTGAAAGGCTGTTCTGGGCGGGTATTGGGGGCGTGGTCCCCCCCAGCCCCCGTGGGGGAATCTCTGGAGCTGCTGCGCAGCGAGGATTGTTTTTCTACCGCGTGTTGCGTGCCTTGCTGGGGTGCTTCGGGAGGTGGTTGTGGAGGGCTAAAGCTCGCGAATGCGGACGTTGCGGTAGGCGACTTTACCGGCGTTCTGGAGGCCGATGCGACCGGTTTTAGCGGAAGCGTAATCGGCTACGTCTGCCCACTTCCCACCAGCCTTGCGGCTTTGCCAGTCGGGATCGCCCTTTTCGAATTCCACTACCTTTTGGCCGTTGAGCCAGTGCTCCACGTGGTCGCCTTTGACCTTAATACGGGCAGCGTTCCACTGGCCGAAGGGCTTGGTGGCGTCGACGCTCGTGCCGTGCATGGCGTAGTTGCCGGCTACCTTTTGGTTGGGCTCCAGGGGCGAGGGCCAGTTGCGGTCGTCCATGACCTGGTACTCGGGGGC
Organism: Saprospiraceae bacterium; assembly: GCA_041744755.1. Lineage (GTDB taxonomy): Bacteria > Bacteroidota > Bacteroidia > Chitinophagales > Saprospiraceae > CALDTK01. Next base: position 5,407 of record JBGTKC010000095.1, on the reverse strand, counting down.
GAGTTCGTAGATCTCGTGGACGCCGTCCTTGTTGACGTGGTAGAAGATCCCGGAGCTGTTGGCGGAGTCGATGCGCCACTCGAGTTCGAGCTCGAAGTCCTCGTAGTCGCGCTTCGTCACGAGGTCCTTGCGGGCGTCCCACCCGGCGCCGTTGGCGTGGAGTTCACCGTTTTTCAGCTCCCAACCTTCAATCTGGTCCTGGCTGTACATCTCCCAATTCGCGAGCGTAGACTGGTCACTGCCGATGAGGGTGACCCAGTCGCCGTCGGACCGAGTGGCGGTTCGGTCGGTCGTCGACACCGCGGGGGTGGCTTTGTCGGTACAGCTGATTAGCGCGCCGATGGCTGTGACGGCGAGGAATGTTCGGGTAAAATTCATGTTTGGCGAACAAAAGGGTTGAGACCAAATGTAGCACAACAATCGGTTGACGTAGGGGGAAAAATCGAGAGGGGGGGGCGGGGCGGCTGTGGCCCAGCGCCGGGGCTGAACCCTTGGTGCGACTCCGAACCGCGTTGCGCCACGATCAAAAAAAAGCCCGCCCGGATGATATCCGGACGGGCTTTAGAGCGAGAAACGAGATTCGAACTCGCGACCCTCAGCTTGGGAAGCTGATGCTCTACCAACTGAGCTATTCTCGCAAGGGTAGGGCACAAAGCTACGGCGGCGGATGCATATCGTAGTGGCGATGCGCTCGCACCGGGCAGGTAATTTTATCGGCTTGCCCCATACCGATCTCTACTTGGTCTGCTTCTTCATCTGCGACTCCCCCAGATCGGTGAGGGCAACCTCCACCAATCCACTACGGATCAACTCCCACCAGTGCGCCCACATCGACTCGCTGTCCTCGCGGCGGTCGCTGATCGGGCCGCTGCGCCCGGCGCTGTCCTCGTTGACGGCGGCTACGTTGGAGATCAACGAAAGGACATCCTTGTCGTCACCGGACTTGTCGAGGAGGTTGATGCGAAAGCCCTTATAGCTCGCCGTCAGGCGTCCGCTCCCCCTGCGCTCGTCGGCACGGAAGTCGAAGGCCAGGCGCTCGAGGCGCCCGGACTCGATGCGGATTTTGGCGAGGGGTTCGACGATGTCATTGACGCGGGCCAGGTCGATTGCCCCGGTCGAGGCCTCGAGGTCGTAGGGGACGCCGCTGCCGTTGGGCCAGAGGATCTTCACCTGCACCGGCAGTTTGCCCTCGAAGACCGTCCGGATGTCGGCCGTAGCCCGCGCCGCAGGTTTTGGCGAAAGCCGACCTGGCGCCGTGTACACGTCGTAAATGCTCGCGTAGGTGTCCTCGAAACTCAGCGTGACATCGGTGTCGGCCGTGATGCGGCGGTAGCGGATCTGCGCGCGCTCGACTTCGACCTTCGCGAGGGCCAAATCGATGGGGAGTTTGTGCAACTCGACGAGCTCGTGCGGGATGCGGGCGCCGTTGCGCGTGGAGGCGATGGTGAGATTCGTGTTCGCCTCCAGCTCGAATCCTTCGACGGTGACCTGTTTTGCCGAAAGGCGCCCCTCCGTCCAAAGCGCCTCCACGTCGAGTTGCGCTAGGGCGACCCGCTCGGCCTCGATCACGAGGGTGAGGCGCTTGCTCCCGCGACTCCGTGACTCGTCCGCCGGGCCGTAACGTAGACCATCGACCGCCGCGCTGCGTCCGGCGTAGTTCATCACCGCGCGCTCGAAGCCTACCACCTGATCCGTGCCCGGCACGGCGTAGTCGAACGCGTTGATCCGCATCTCGGCATCGGCGATCTGGAGTTCGGGGCGGCTCGAATCCGGGTGCGTACGAATGTCGACGAGCAGCAGTTCGGCCTGCGGAACTTCGATGGTCGTGGCGGGCTGTGCGCGGCGCAGGGACAGGCGCATGCCGCGGAGGTCGAGACTGTCGAGCCGCAGGTCGACCCCGAGCTTGGTATTGCCTCCACCTTGCCTACCGCCGCTCGACGGCGCGGCGAGTAGGACATCGGCCGTGAGGCTATCCGTACGGAATGTCCGCGCGCGGTAGGTGCGCTTGCGCAAAAACTCGCCGAGTCGGAAGTCGTCGAGCAGGACCTCGGTGGCGGTGAGGTCGAGCCGTCCGGGAGGTCCGTCGGCGAGGGCGAGGAAGTCGTGGTCGCTAATTCGGGGGCTTACGCCAAAACTCGCCAGACGCAGTTGTCCCCCGCGGCTGTCGAACTCCGCCCTGGCGAACTCGACGACGTGGACGCTGTCCGGCAACTCGTAGCGCACGCCGCGGACGCCGAGCGTGAAGGAGTCGTAGACGCGGGTGGGCTGCTCGCGGATGGAGAAACTGTCGAGTCGCAGGTCGCGCACCGTGAGATTGAGTCCATCCACCGACATCTCCGAGTCGACCGAGTCGAGCGTGTGGCCCCAGTCGACGTAGGCGCCGGTGATTTGGACTTCGGAGATGTGGAGGGCGGCGAGTTTCTGACCTAGGGGGCCTGAGCTGGACGTAGAGTCGCTGCGGTTGTCAGTTTTGCCCGTGTCGCTGTCACTCGAGGACTCGTAGGTCGTGAGGCTAAAGCGAGGTTTGTCGAGGGCGAAGAGGTCGGCCTCGAGTTGTCGCGAGAAAATCAGGGACCACCAATTGATGCCCGAGAGACGAGCCTGGGCGAGCTCAGCGGCGACGATAGTGCCACCGGTCATTTGCGCGGCGCTGTCAAGCGCGGCCCGATGACTGGTTGGCGCGAAGGAGACGTCCTTCGCGCTCACCGAACCCGCCCAGAGTCCAAGGTCGAGGTCGCCGAGTTGCAGTGCGTACTGCCCGCCGGAACGCTCGTCGACCAGTTCGATGAGGCGCAATCTAGCGATGGGCGGGAGCCAGAGGCCAGCGGTGAGGACGGCGACGAGCAACAGCCCGAGGATGCTCGCCAGGGCGATACCGAGGCGCTTAACAAGAAAATTGCGGTCGGGTGATGACATGGGGGAAGGTAGGCGGGCAGTGTGCGAGGAGGCCTACGACCGGCTTCTGGTCTCTCGTGGGTCCGTGTTCAACCAGGGTCGCAAGTGCATTGCTGGACGAATCCAAGGATCTCGAGCGGATCTGTCAATGGGAGGGTGCTATCGTTGGACAGACCCATGTGGCCAGCACCTTCGTCTCGCGAAGCGCTCGTCTCACTCCACTGCCGTCGGACTCGCGCGGTACCCGATCCGATGCGCCCGCGCCACGAGTCGTTTCTGGCCCTCTGCCCGTAGTTCGGCGCCCCAGTACGGCACCCACCTATCGCAGGCATCGCCGTCCGACCAACAGTACTCGACGAAGGCCCCGGGAGTCGGACTCGCGAGGAGAAGACCGTAGGTCGTGGCCTCGAACGACACCGGCTCGGTCACCGGCATACTGTCCGACTGCCCGCCCCACCACGCCCGCACCATCTCGCGTTCGTCGATCGCGCCCAGGTCACCGACGGCGGCCAAGTGACGGTCGAGCGCTGCGGTAAGGCGTTGTCTCGTTTTGGCGAAAGCCGCGTTCTCCGCGAGATTCCGCAGCTCGTAAGGATCGGTACGCGTGTCGAAGAGCTCCACGGAGTCCTTGGTGGGGCGGAACCATTGCGCCTGCGCGAACGTGAGCGTCCCGGCGCGCTGGCCGGCGAGGAGCGACTGCATCGAGGCCATCTGCTCGCGGTAGGCGAGCGGGAGGTAGTACGGTCGGTCGGGGTAGTAGTTGCGCAACAGCTTGTAGCGGTCGTCACGTACGGCACGGATGCGGTCGTAGACCTCGTCGAGGCGGTCGCTCGCGGCGAAGACGTACCGCCGGGGCGCGTTGCCACTACGCGCGAAGGTGACCTGACCCTGGACCACCTCCGGCCGCGGCGCTCCCGCCATCGCGAGCGTGGTCGGGAGGAAGTCGACGAAGCTCACGAGTGTAGAGTCGATCGCGCCGGCGCGGTAGCCGTCGGGCCAGCGGACGATCATCGGGACGCGCAGGCCGCTGTCGTACAAGAGGCGCTTCTCGCGCGGGAGCGGTCCGCCGTGGTCGGTGAACCAGACGATAATCGTGTTGTCGAGCAGCCCGTCGGCCTGGAGGCGCGCGAGCAGGAAGCCCACCTGCTCATCCATCGTCTTTGCGTTGCGGTACACGCGGCGGAGGTCCTCGCGCGAGGCGGCATCGTCGACGAGGTAAGGCGGGAGGGCGACGGCGAGGCCGGGGTCGGTAGCCGGACGTTGCGCTTCGGGCATGGGCGCACTGTACCTCAGGTCGAGCGTGGCACTGTCCGGAAAGCCCGGTCGAAAACGGTAGTGAATCGCCTCCGCGCCCCAGACCTGGCTCTCGTGGGTCACGTCGAAGTTGTAGACGGCGAAAAAGGGCTGATTCGGCGCGCGGTTGCGGTAGTCGGCCAGCGGGCTCGAGTCGTCCCAGGCGCTGGCGGGTGCCTGGAATTGGTAGTCGGTCTTGGCGTTGTTCGTGACGTAGTAGCCGGCTCTCCTGAGGTGCTGCGAGAGCATGAGGACGCCTTGCGGCAAAACGGCTCCGTACTCCGGCAACCCGAGGCTCGCCAGCTGCGCCACGTTGAACTGCGTACGCATGTGGTGCGCCCCGATCGAGATCGGGTACATCCCAGTGGCGAGGGCGGCGCGGGACGGGGAGCAGACCCCGGACACGGAGAAGGTGTTGGGATAGCGGATGCCCTCGGCGGCGAGGCGGGAGAGGTGTGGCGTCGCGATGGTGCTGTCGCCGAAACTGGGGAGCCGCGCGGATAGGTCTTCGGCGACGAGCCAGACGATGTTGGGGCGCGTACGCGACGTGCCGCTGGTGGAACCCTTCGTCGGCGCCGTCAGACCGGCCGCGCATGCGCCGCAGCACAGCGCGACCGCGAGGAGGGAGCCGGCGTCGGTGAGTTTCACGGGGAGAAGGTACGCGCCCGCCACCGCCGCGGCCGAGTCCAGCCTTCGGCCGTTGACCTTTCCGCTGAGTGCAAGCGCGGCATTACGCTGGCGCACGGCGGAGGATGCGCCAACTCGGATCGTGGATGCGCTAGCCTCGTGCAGGGTTCTCAGGCTGCCTCGTCCCCGGGCAGCCACTTCGTCAAACTATCACGTGCGCCGGTAGTTAGGGGGGTTCACACCAAAACCACCGACCGTCATGTCCAAGCACAACAACAACCCTGAACACCGTGAAGGCAAGCTCGCCAAGGCGATCGAGCACCAGACCGCGAAGCTCCCGTCCGATATCTTCTTGTGGTCGGCCCTCAGTTCGATGGGCGTGTCGCTGTACTTCCAGTACAAGGGGGATCGGGACCGGAGTCTGTTTATCGGGCAGTGGGCGGCGCCCTTTTTGCTGTTGGGGCTGTATAATAAGTTGGTGAAGTTGGAGGGGAGTGAGTGAAGTTTAGGTCGACTCGATGCCAGCCCGAGTCAACTCTTGCATACTGCTTAGAACCGGCTCCACAGGCCTTTCGGTGGGACAGCGTGCCGC
>JBGTKC010000094.1:0-4635 GCA_041744755.1 Saprospiraceae bacterium | reverse complement strand
CCGATGTCGCGGTGGAGGAGGCGCGTCCCCGCCACCGACGTAATCGCGGCGGTCAGCGTGTCGATCGCGTGTAAATCCCGCCCCTCGCTGACGTTCGGGACGCACTCCAGCAGCGGTGGGGGCATACCACAAAGGTCGTAGATTAGTTTTAGGCCCACATGCCCCAGCGCCTACTCCCCCTCCTACTCCTCCCCCTCCTCTGCGCCGCGACCGCCGGCCTGGCGCAGAAAGTGGTGGTCTCACAGGAGATTACCCTCAAGGACGACGACCGTTACGAGGTCTTCGCCGGCACGGGCGACATGGTGATCCTCTACCGCGACGACGCCAACTCGGCCGACCTCACGGCCTTCAACAGCGCCATGGAGAAGACCTGGACCCGGGAGCTCAACCTCGACAAGGCCCGCCCTCACCCGGTGGGGGGGCTGATGTACAACGGGGAGACGGTCGTGTTCTACACCTACCGCAAGTCCCGCGGGGTCTTCCTTAAGATGCACCGCTACTCCGATGCCGGCAATCTGTCGGACTCGCTCACGGTCACCGAACTCGACGGCTCTTTCCTTACCGCGGACTACCAGCTCAACTATAGCACCAACGGCCAGTACGCCATCCTCACGCACCAACGCGACAGCCGCACTTGGCTCGCGCTCGGGGTCGAGGTGGCCACCGGGAGGCTACTCTACAAGCAGACCATCGAGTTCGGGGCCGATGGCCGCTGGCCCGACGAGGTTAGCGCCCCCTACGTCGACGACAGCGGCGTGTTGCTGATGTGGTCGCAGAGCGACAACCGCCGCAGCCGCCTCGAGGAGCACGTCGTGCAGGTAATCCGCGTCACCCCAGCGGGCGAGCTTACCTCCCTGAACATACCGCTCAAGGAGACGCTCGTGTACGACCTCGAGCTCGGGGTCGACGAGCGCAACCGCAGCGTGGTACTCGGCGGCTACTACGCCACCGACCCAGACCAGGCGGCCGGCGTGATGCTGCTGCGGATCCCATACGAGTTCCAGGGCCCGCCCCTGCTGCTTACGCGCGCGTTCTCGCCCGCGATCATCGCGAGCATCGACCCTCGGGATAAGCGCCTGCGCGGGATCGAGAACCTCGACGCCCTGCACCTCTTCTTCCGCCGCGACGGCGCCGCCCTCGTCGTCGGCGAGCAGCGCCGTGCCACCGTGCGCACGGTCGGCGGGCGCGGCGGTACCTTCGGCAGTACCATGAAGACTGACTACCTCTACGAGGACATCGTGCTCAGTACCATCGGGACCCCCGGGAGTTCGGCCGGCGGGGATTGGACGGAGGTGCTCCCGAAGAAACAGTTCAGCCAGGACGACGGCGCCGCCTTCTCGAGTTACTCCTACGCCATGACGCCGAGCACCCTAAGGCTCATCTACAACGACGAGGTCCGCAGCGGGGGAACCGTGTCCGAGTACACGCTCGACGGCACGGGGCGCATCGGGCGCCACTCGATCATGAACACGGAGTATCAAGACCTTTGGCTGCGGCACGAGGCCGGCATCCAGCTGTCGGGTACGGAGATGGTGATCCCGAGCGAGCGCCGCAATCGTCTGCGCCTCGTGCGGCTCAGTTATTAAGTGGCGGCTATGACGAAATTCCTCCCCGCACGGTGGACGACGATACGGCGTCGGCACGGTGATTGCATAGCTGAGCGCGGGCGTCGTCGGCGTCCCTTCGCACGGCACACTATATGATCGTCTCTACGCCTACACTCACCCCGGCACTCCAGCCCATCTTCTCGAAGATCTGCCGCATCCCGGACCTCCTGTCCGACGACCAGCCGATCCTGAGTCTGTACGCCGACGACGGCCAGGTGCTCCACATCCAGTGCCGCCTACAGTCGAGCGGTCACCTGGTGCTCTTCCCAATCACCTTCCGCCTCGTGAATCGCTACCTCAACGGCGACTACACCCTCGCGCAACTCATCGAGTGCGCGCCCTGCACGAGCCTTATGCTCGTGACCCGCGGCCACAACTTGCTCGAGCTCGACAAGGAGACCTTCGACGTCTCACAGCTCAGCTTCGCGGGTATGCGCTACCCCGAGATCCGCAGCCACAAGGCGGCCAGCATCGAGGAGATCCGCAGCGGGCTCCACGCCTGCCTCCGCGACTAGCGAGCGCGCGGCCTAGCGGTACATTGGCCGCATGATTGGTCCCAGCGGCAGTCCACTCGGCGGTCCCATCGGCGTCTTCGACAGTGGGCTCGGCGGCCTGAGCGTCCTGCGCCACCTCGTGCGCGACCTCCCGAATGAGTCGTTCGTCTACGTGGCCGACTCCGCGCGCGCGCCTTACGGTGCCCGCAGCAGCGACGAGGTCCGCGCCTTCAGCGAGCAGATCGTCACTTGGCTCGTCGAAGAGCAGGGCTGTAAGCTCATCGTGGTGGCCTGCAACACCGCCACTGCGGCTGCCGCCAAAACGCTGCGCGCCCAGCGTCCCGATACCCCGATTATCGGCATGGAGCCGGCCGTCAAACCTGCCGCCCGAGCTACCTGCACCGGCGTGGTCGGCGTGATGGCCACGGCCGGCACGATCGCCTCTGAGAAGTACGCAGCCCTTCTGCACGAGTACGGGGAGGGACTCACCCTGATCGAAGATCCCTGCGTCGGCCTCGTCCAGCTCATCGAGGACGGTCACCTCGACGGTGGGGTGTTGCGGCAACGCCTCGTCGACATCATCACCCCGATGAAAGCTCAGCGTGTGGATACGCTGGTGCTCGGCTGTACACATTTTCCCCTGGTGGAAGCCGCCATCCGCGAGGTAGCCGGACCCGGGATCACCGTTATCGATCCGGCGCCGGCCGTGGCTCGGCAGGTGGGACGGGTTTTGCGGGAACGCGAACTCAATGGCGAGGCAAGAGCATCGGTACAGCTGTTTACCACAGGAGATTTGGGCGCCTTTCGGCAAAACGTAGGGCGCGTGTGGGAGGGGGATTTCGGGGAAGTGCGGAGGCTAGTGATGTAGGGCTTGTCTAACGCGCGACGGTCGTGCCTTCAGCCCTCAGACCCGACGCCGAGCCCCTCACTCCCGAACCGAAACGGGCTCGGCGGCACCTCAGCGTTCCTCGCCCAGCTGATCCACTTAATCTTAGCGCCCTGGCCGCGGTGCTTTTGCTCGTAGTAGGTGGGGTAGGCGAGTTCGGGGTGGGGTAGGCGGGGCTCCTCGTAGATATCGGCGTGGTCGGCGACGAGCCCAAAGTGTGCAGAGTCGACCTTGATCTCCTGGGCGTACGCGTAGAGGCCCTCGTTGTCGGTCTTGAGGTGGAGCCGGCCGCCGGGTGCGAGCAGGCGCGCGTAGTCGGTCCAGAAGCGCGGGGCGAGGAGGCGGCGGTTGACGCTCGACGGGAAGGGGTCCGGGAAGGTGATCCAGATCTCGGCGATCTCCCCGATGGCGAAGAAGTGGTCGAGGTGCTCGATGCGCGTGCGCAGGAAGGCGGCATTGCGCAGGTCTTCGTCGCGGGCGGTGGTGGCGCCCTGGTATATGCGGGCGCCCTTGATGTCGACGCCGATGAAGTTACGGGTTGGATTGGCGCGCGCGAGGGCGACGGTGTACTCGCCGCGGCCACAGGCCAGCTCGAGCGTGATCGGGTTGCGGTTGTCGAAGTGCTCCTCGGCCCAGACGCCGCGTAGGTCTCGGGCTTTGCCATCCGCGCCGATGACCTCGGGGTGGTGGAGCTCCTGCGGCTCGTAGTAGTTGTCGTAGGTCTGGAGCTGGGCGAACTTCAGTAGTTTGTTGCGGCGGGCCATGGGGGGAAGGTACACGGGCGCTCGCTTCGCTTGCTGAAGGGCGGCTTCGCCTGGAGGGGCGCTTTGCTGAAGGGACGCTACGCTGGAGGGGCTTTTCGGTTGTGCTGGTAGGCGTATGGCGGCCGCGAGCAGAACTCGTCGAACCCCCGTTCTGGAGCGCTATTCCGAGGTCTCGCGTTACCGGAGTTGGAGCCTAGCGTTAGAGCTCCTCCAGCACTCCCTCCATCTCGCCGCCCTTCACTCGGTCCCAAAGCTGCCCCAGAGTCTCGCCGATATCGACCTCGTCGCGGAACGGTTTTTGGCGAAAGCCGTACTCCTCGCCCTCGCCTCGTGGGTAGAGCTGGAAGCCGAAGAGCGGACTGGCGCCCTCGGTCGGCAGTACGCCAAAACGGAGGTCGGAAATCCCCAGCGTGTCGCCCTGGCCTCGCTCCACGATGTAGTAGCCGTCGCTAAACCACCGCGCCACCTCGACCCCTCGCTCGTCGGTCAGGGGAGCGAGGAGTTGTCGGTTTTGCGGAAACGCGCGTAATCGTTTTGGCGAAAGCCGGAAGGGATCGTCTAGTAGGCCCAACTGCCCGATGAGCATGGTGTCGCCCTGGTCGATGGCCACGTTCCAGAGGACGTTCTGGAAGAGCGTGGGCGTGACCACAAAGCGCTCGTAGGCGATGTCGGCAGCCGCAAGATCGTCGGCCACCTGGCTGCGCATCCGCAGGAGATTGACGCACGTGACCATGAGGTAGGCCGTGCTCAGCCCGACGCCGAGCCAGGTGATCCGCCGGCGGAAGCGGCTCTCGCGCAGCGCGCGGCTCGCCACCAGGAGGCAGATCAGAAAAGGCAGCGTGTAAGCCGGGTCAACCACCGAGACCGTGTTCCAGGCTACGCGC
>JBGTKC010000093.1:0-9289 GCA_041744755.1 Saprospiraceae bacterium | reverse complement strand
TACGCAAACTCCTCCGTCGCGGTCGGATACCCAAACAGACACTTCTCCTTCACCAAATTCGCCACCCGGCTCGGGACCATATCCTGCCAACCGGGCTCCGAGTGGGCGATCATCTCGAGCACACGCTTGGAGTAAATGTGGAGGTACTCCGGATTAAACCGCGCGACGTCCACGATCTGGTTGTTCTCGAGCAGGTGCTGGTAAAGGAAACGGACGCCCTCGGGGATCGGCAAGTTGGCCGCCGTCATCAGTTCAGCGGAGCCTTCTTGCTGGGCCGGGTAGACGTAAAACTGCACCGTCCGCGCAAATAGCTCCCCGAAGGCCGACAGCAGCGTGCCCTCGGCGTTGTCGTAGTAGCGCTGCGTGATCATATCGAGCAGCTCGCGTACGCCGATCACGAACCCCAGCAGCGGCACCTTGTACTCGGCGAGGTAGGTGGTGAGGTCGCGGTAGGAGTCGCAGTTCGAGATAATGACCGTCTGGCCCATGGCGTTGAGGAGCTCGGCGCGGTCGAGGAAGTCCTGCTCGTCGATGTCGCTCGTCGAGCCGGCGCGTAGGTTGGCGAGCGTAATCTCGGTGAAGAGGTAACACTTGCGCGGGTCTACCTTCTCACTCGCCCGGAACTGCTCGTACGCCGACTGGATCATGTCGAAGTTGACGAGCGTCACCGGCCGGAAGCTCCCGCGCACCACGAGGCAGGACTTGCGGTACAGGAACTCCGAGGCGTGCACGGGCGTGCGGTCCGGACCGAACATGGCCACTTTAGTCAGGCCGTGTTTGACGAGCAACAGGCACAATAAACGGTTGTCGAGATCACGGAAGTCCGGCCCTGAGAGGCGGATCATGTCGATGGATACGCGGCCGTGGAGGTTGTCGATGAGGCTCGAGATGAGCGCGTTGATGTCGTCATGCAGCATGTAGCAGGCGTGCACCATGTTGACGCCCAGGATCCCGATGGCCTGCTGCTGGAGGCGGTTGTCGGCGTCGTGCATGCGGGCGTGCACGATGAGATCATTGGGCTCCCCGTCGGGCGCGAGTTGGAAGCGCAGGCCGAGCCAGCCGTTGCCATAATTCGTGCGCTGGAAGTTGATGGCCGAGACCGTGTCCGCGAAGACGAAGAAGTGGCTGCCCGGTCGCTCATTCTGCAGGCGGGTCGACATCAGGTCGAACTCGTGGTCGAGCATCTTGTAGAGCCGGCTCTCGCACACGTAGCGCCCGCTGGGCTCCGGGCCGTAGATCTTGTCGGAGATGATCTTGTCGTAGGCCGACATGGTCTTGGCGATGGTCCCGGCGGCGGCGCCGACCTGGAAGAAGTAGCGCGCCACCTCCTGCCCGGCGCCAATCTCGGCGAAGGTGCCGTAGATGTTCTCGTCGAGGTTGATGTCGAGGGCCTTCTGCTCGGTCTCGAGGGCTTGGTTGGCGGTAGGCATGCGGTGAGGAGACTTGGGAGTGGTGCTTGGGGTGCGGGAAGTTAGGGGGGAGAAGGGATTCTGGACGACAGATGGAAGTCTGCCCCCGCCGCGGCTGTCGTAACGCCATTTCAACACGGAGGCACTGAGGTCACGGAGGTCCGCGGAGCTACGTGCAGGTGGCATGGAGGATGTCCTTCGGACGGGAGGCACGGAGCAGGGTGTGGCGCGCCGGAGTGACGGCCTACGCAACAGCGAGCCAAATCACCAAACAACCTCCCAATCAAACAACCACCCGCCCCAGCGCCCCCGCCCGCACCAGCCACACGTCATACAGCACCGCACTCAGCAAAAAGAGTGCCCCCGCCTGGTGGAGCACCCCCCAACTCACGGGTATCTGCGACTGGCTCAGCACCACCGTCACAATCCCCAGCAGCACCTGCGTCAGCGTCAGGCCCGCCGTCACCAGCAGGGCCGTCCGCCAGCGGCTGTCGCCAAAACTCAAGCCTCGCCACAGCAACAAGCCCACCAGGAAAGTCACGATGTACGCCGCCGACCTGTGCAGCACCTGCACCAACGCCGACATCAGCGGGTGCGAGTCGTAGTGGACGATGTTGTCGAGCGTCCACGAACTCGCGTCGAAGATGACGCCCGGCACGGCCACCCCGTTGAGGTCCGGCCAAGTCGGGTAGGCCAGCGCCGCCTTCATACCCGACATCATGCCCCCGAGCAGGATCTGTACGACCAGGGCGCCAGCTAACACGTAGACCAGCTTCCGGAGACCGGCATTCGGTTTTGCCGAAAGGCGCACGTCAAAGGTCCAGAGCGTCGTCCACAGCAGGATCCCGAAGGTCGCGAAGGCGATCCCGAGGTGCATCGAGAGCTTGTAGGCATTCACCAGGGGGCGCTCGATGAGCCCCGACGCCACCATGATCCACCCGAAGCTCGCCGTGAGGGCCGCTGCCGCGAAAACGAGCGCCAGGCGTTTGGCGAGCGGGCGGTCGATCCAGCCCTTAAAGATGAAGAGAGCAAGCGGCACGATGAAGACAATGCCCATCATCCGCGCCCAGAGGCGGTGGAAGTACTCCCAGAAGTAGATAAACTTGAAGTCCGCGAGCGGCATCCCCTCGTTCATCTTGGCATACTGTGGGGTCTCCTTGTAGAGGTCGAAGGCGGCGTTCCACTCCACCTCGCCCACCGGCGGCAGGGCGCCCGTGACGATCTCCCACTTCGTGATCGACAGGCCGGAGCCCGTTAGGCGCGTGATGCCGCCCACGACCACCTGCACGAAGATGAGCACCAGGCCGGCCAGCAGCCAAACCTTCACCGCCCGTGGATACCGGCGCCGCGGCGGCGCAACCGGAGTTTGCTTTTCGACCCGAGCTTCACGGCTTCCTGTGGCGGGTCTGTCGGAAATTTCGGCGGCGGCGAGCTTGTCCACGGTGTGGTCTGTGGTTATGTGATTTGATTAAAAAATTTAAAACCCTAAAACTCATCATCAGGAGTGTTGGGATGTGGACAGCGGTTTGGACGGTCGATGAGCAAATAGGATTCTACCCAATCCTCGGTACGCAATCCACAGTCGGCCCCACTGAGCACTAGGACTTTGCCTCCATTATACACCGGGCGCCAGCGAGGGTTGTGGGGAGAGCCAACGGGGGGTGTGAGCCACGCAAAACTGACATCCGAGTGTAGACCGCGGTGATCACGCCGGGGAGATGTCGGTCTCCGCGACTGTGGAAACTGTGGAGATGGGGAAAGCTGTGGAGAGGCACGTGAGTTGTCGCCGCTTTGTGCGTGGCTTACTCACGCTTGTTAACAGAGGTGTTGGCGAGCGGAGTTGAAGTACCTAAAGGATTGGTCAGTATCGACTTAGGTACCGTTTTGACGCAAGTCCCCTACCCTCCGCCAACCTTGGCGCCCCCGAGCTCGTTTGTGGCGTTTCCTCCGCGTGACAGTACGAGCTTTGTCGCGTCGCACTAAAGCATCTCGCCATGGCCTCCCCTACCCCGTTCGACTGGCGCATCGTCCTGGCCTTCGGCATCGTGTACCTGGTGTGGGGCTCGACTTACCTCGCCAACATCGAGGCCATCGAGACGATCCCGCCGTCGGTCCTCATCGTGGCGCGCCTCGTCACGGCCGGCAGCTTCCTGGCAATCCTGTCCTACTTCTCGATGCGGCGCGGTCGTGATGCGGCTTCCGCCAAAACCAGTTGGTGGCCCACGCGCCAACACTGGGTCAACATGGCCACCACGAGCTTCCTGTTCCTCACGGTCGGCCTCGGCACGGTGGTCTGGGCGGAGCAGTACATCGAGTCCGGCACGACGGCCGTGATGGTGGCCGCCGAACCGCTGCTGGTCGTGCTCGTCCTCTGGGCATTTAGTAAGGAGCGCCCGCGGTGGCAGGCCTTCGTCGGGGTGGCGCTCGGGATCGTGGGCACGGTCACGCTCGTCGGGCAGGAGATCGTCATCGAGGGGGAGGGCGCGTGGAAGGGCGTCATCGCCATCATGATCGGGATCTCGGCCTGGGCCGTGGGCTCGGTGTTGACGTCGAGGGTTTCGCTTCCGCAAAACCGGCTTCAGACCGCGGGTCTACAGATGCTTATCGCGGGGGCCCTGGCGGTACCGTTCGTCTTCATCGACCCAAAGGTGCCGGGCTGGAGTATCGCGCAGGTGAGCGAGGTCTCGGCCTGGTCGTTCGCTTTTTTGGTGGTATTCGGGTCGATCATCGCCTATTCAGCCTTCCTGTACTTACTGCAGCGCGTCTCCCCGGAGAAGGTCGCGAGCTCCACCTACGTCCACCCGGTGGTGGCGCTCACGCTCGGCGTCCTGTGGCGCGACGAGGCCATCAGCGGCCAGACGATGGTGGCGTGCCTTATTCTGCTTACGGGTGTGCTCTTCGTCAACGGCAACTGGGGCGAGCGGGCCCCGCACTCGATCGCGCAACCGCGGCAGTCGATGTCCGGGGCGATCCGCCGTCGCTGGACGGGCCTAGCACTGCCGGGTAAGAACGAGGAGCTGCGGCAGTTCCTGGAGTCGGTAGTCATCCCAGACATGCAGCAATCGCCGGGCAATCTCGGGGCGCGGGTCGTTTTGGCGGAAGCCGGACTAGTCGATCGACGACTGTCGGTGGAGTCGAAGTGGGCGGACGAAGGGGCGTTGGAGGCTTTTGTATCAGGTGATACAACTAGACCAAAGTACTACGTCGGCGAGGACGACCTGATCGAGATGGACGGGCAGGTCGTGGAGCACGAGGCGCTGGTGGGGTAAAAAGTCTGCCTTCGATAAGGAGACGAGTGCGCATGCCGGGACTTGGTGGCGTTGCGCGCCTGCTAGACGTCCAACGCGGAGCCCGCCACCAAGCCACTACCTCACCAAACCACCATCTGACCAAACCATCAACTAAAAAAGGGGCACGCCCAGCCCAAACCGAACGCACCCCTGTACCTTTCAAAAAGTCACTGATCACTAGGCCACGTAGCCCTCGTCGCTGTAGCGCTTGCGCGCCTGCTCGCTGTTGCGGGACGGACGCTGGTTGCGAGAGCCTTTAGCGTTGCAGTAGAAGGGATTCTGCCAGCCGTTGCGCTTGACGTCGTCGCCCCAGTCGCGGACGCGGTCGGTGAGTTGCGTGGCTTCGTACTCCACCTGGCGGGAGATGGACTGGAGGTCGAGCGCCTCACCGCGCATCGCGAGGCGGTCGGCGGCTGTGCGAGCCTCCGGCATGATGATCCAGAGGATGATGTAGGGCAGGAGGCCGATGCCAGCTCCGAAGAAGGCGGCCGCGAAGGCCACGCGGACCCACACGGTGTCCGTGCCGAAGTAAGCGGCCAGGCCGGAGCAGACCCCGCTCACCACCTTGTCCTCTGGGTCGCGCATTAGGCGCCTCCCGTAGCTACTGTAGCCGTAATCCTTGATCCGCTTACTGTGGCGACCGTGGCGGGGGCGACTCCGGTCGTGCACCACTTCCTCGTCGTCATCGGACACGCTCGCGCCGAGGTCCTCGGGCTGGCCGAGGGTCGCGATCGCGGCCGAGACATCGGAGGTGACCACGATGGAACGGCCCTTGGTGCCCTGGCCAAACAGTTCGGCGAGACGCGACTCGATGTCGCTCATGATCTCGGCGTGGCCCAGGCTCCCGCGGAAGTAGCTGTCGAGGCGCGCGAGGTAGTCGTCGAGGTCGGCGTACGCATCCTCGTCGAAGGTGAATGGGAGGCCGCCGAGGTTGATTTGGATTACTTTATTCATGATAAGACAGGGTTTTGGTGGTGTTGTCGACGGCATCGACTAGCGAGCGCCAACTGGAATGAAGTTCGTTGAGGAAGGTATCGCCCGACGGCGTCAGGCGGTAGTACTTGCGCGGCGGACCGCTGGTGCTCTCGCGCCAGACGTAGTCGAGCAGTCCCCCCACTTTCAGGCGACTCAGGAGCGGGTAGAGCGTGCCTTCGACCACGATCAGCTCCGACTCCTTGAGTCGGTTGATGATGTCGGTCGGGTACGCCTCCTCCTCCTGGCGGATGATGCTGAGGACGACGAGCTCGAGGGCGCCCTTGCGGAGCTGGGCTTTGGTGTTCTCGATGTTCATGAAGCAAAGAACGTCCTAACTCAAGTACTTGGCATAACCAAGTAGCCGGTTATGGACAGTTGCTCGACGTACGTAGGGAGAAAGTCGATGAACGGATGCTAGAGCACTGGAACACCGAGGTCGCAGAGACCACGCAGAGCTGGCGGAGGAAGAGGAGAGCGAACGCAAAGCCTGCGGTCCGCGATGGGTCCGCAAGGAACAGGGGGGCTCGTCGTGACGGGCCAATCGTGTGCTGCCATCCAGCTCCGTGCCTCTGCGACGCGGAGCGGCGCATCCCCTGTGCCCCTCCGTGCCCTCGGTGTCTCCGTGTTTAAATCAACGTCTGCAAAGCAACCGTGGGGGCGTACGAGGCCGAGCTCGTCTAACACGCCCCCTCATACGTTCTCTCCCAAAGCCTTCCCATGTCTGAGCTCATCAACCGCGTCGCCACTTCTAATCTGCTTACGCTAAAACTCGACACCCTCGCCCCACAGGCCCCTACGCTAGCCTTCGACCTCAAAGATTACCTCTGGCAAGGGCTCGCGCTGCGCGAGAAGGAGTTCAGGACTTCCGTCAAAACCTTCGACTGGTCCCAAGCCGAGGGCAAGGTGTTGTGCGTGTACTGCAGCGCCGACGCCATCGTGGCGCAGTGGGCCTACATGCTCATCGCCAGCGCCGCGGCCCCTTACGCCACCGAGGTCTTCGTCGGGACACCCGTGGCCTACGATCAGCGGGTTTTGGCGAAAGCCGCAAACGATGTGAACCTCGATCCCTACCGCGACCAGAAGGTCGTCATCAAAGGATGCACCGACGGCCGCGAACCCGGTGCCCAAGCCTACGCCACGATCGCGCACCGCCTCGCGGACGTGGCCCAGTCCGTGATGTACGGCGAACCCTGTAGCACGGTCCCGATCCACAAACGGCGTTAACGTGGTACTGGCAAAAGGGTAGCCGGACGCGGCGGCGAAGCCTCCGGCGGGCACGTACCTTCGTGAGACTCCCCTCGACACACGATACCCTATGCAACGCGCCGCCCTCCTCTACCTCTCCGCCCTGGCCGCCATCTTCACGATGATCCTCTTCATCGGCGCGGGACACCCGGACGAGATCACAGTAGCGAAGCAGGAGGCGACACCAAATCCCATTGTGGAGGCCAACGCCGAGGCTATCGCCGACATCCTCGACGCCCCGCAGCGCGTGCGCCCGCCGCGGCTCAAGTCGCACTACAGCTTCGCCGGCGAGGAGGTACCCGTCGACGACTACGACGTGCGCGATCGCCTCGACCGCGAGATCATCACCAACACCTTCTACCACTCCAGCACGCAGTGGATCCTGAAGCACAAGGCGCGCTACTTCCCGACCATTGAACGCATCCTGCGCGAGGAAGGCGTGCCGGAAGACCTGAAGTACATTGCCCTGGCCGAGAGTGCGCTTAAGGATTTTCGCAGTCCCGCCGGAGCAGCGGGCGTCTGGCACTTCATGCCGGCCACCGGTCGCGAATACGGCCTCGAGGTCAACGGCGAGGTCGACGAGCGCTACCACCTCGAGAAGTCGACCCGGGCGGCGGCCAAGTTCATGCGGAAGCTCTACGAGCAGCTCGACAGCTGGACCCTGGCCGCCGCGGCGTACAACAGTGGCCTCGGTGGCGTCCGCAGCCGCAAGACTGCGCAGCTCGGCGAGACCTACTACGATCTGTTCCTGAATGAAGAGACGAGCCGCTACGTGTTCCGCATCATCGCCCTCAAGGACATCATCGAGGATCCGAAGTACTACGGCTTCTTCCTCGACCTAGAGGATTACGACACGCTACCCTACCTGTCGACCGCGATGACCGTATCGGAGAGCATCCCCGACCTACCGGCCTTTGCGCAGCGCAAAGGCACGAGCTACCGCAAGCTGAAGGTGCTCAACCCCTGGTTGAAGGATACGAAGTTGACGATCAGTAAGGGGAAGAGCTACGTGGTGGAGATCCCGCGGTAGTGGATGCAAGCTGAAGGTTCGTTAAAGAGGCGGGTGGCCTTTCGGCAAAACAGAAATAGGCGCTACCGTATTCCACCGGGTACACCACGTCCGAAGACCTCTCCCTCCCCCGCCGCATTCGTACGCGCCCGCCGCAAGGCCGACGGCATGACCCAGGTCGAGCTCGTCTCCGTAGCGGGCCTCGGCCTGCGCTTCATCCGCGCACTCGAGAACGACAAACCCACCCTGCGGATGAACAAGGTCAATCAAGTGCTGTGGCAGTTAGACCAGCGCCTGGAGCCGGTCGCGTACGAGACCTTCGAAAGCAACGCGGATCTTAACTAGGGCGGCCCAACTCGCTCCTTACGCAACTCATTACTTCAACCGCCGATCTACTGGCAGCGTATAGGTTTCCCGCACACGTACGCCTTGATCGTACCCTATGGCTTTCGGATTAAGTACGAGATTACGTTCGGCTGGCACCACCACGCTCGGGACCCAAAAGCCCAGAACCGATTTTTCAAGAAGCATCGCATTGCCTAGCACTTGTGCTTCGGCGAGGGTCCTGGGGAGATCGTCGACACTAAGCAGTTTTGCGGAAGCGTCATTGACCTCAATTAAGGTAACTGTGTAATCCTCGGGGAGGTCGGCAGGCTCACCTACGTGCACGAGGCACTCGAGCAGGGCCAACGCAACGGAACTCGCCGTGTAGAGCGCGGGCGTCAAGCGTCCGTTCCACCGTCCACCTGCTCTTCGCGCGCCCTCTCCCGAGAGATCAGTAGCGTACTGCGCCTTGCCGAGCCTGTAAACGGTTACCATCAGCCGAAGACGCCAAATTCAATGCGCGTAAGCACGTCCTTGACCAAATGTCGGCCGGTGCTCAGGTGTAGCAAGTCTATTGGGCGATGGCCATCGAGAGATGCGTTTGGGCGACGTAGCCAGCGTTGGAGTTTGTCGAGCGACCCGAAGACGACTTCCCCGTAGCGCAGCACCTGAAGCGGGTCCAGCAACGCTGTAGACCTGGAGACCTTGAGCGTCGAACCCTCCTTTTGGTAACGCTGGTACGTGCGTAGGTCGACGCTGAGTAGATCGGCCATCTCCTTGTCGGCAAACCCGTAGTACTCCGCCACCTCGCGAATGCTTTCGAAGGGAAGTCCCTGACGTTCCTTGTCGAGCAGTTCGAAAGCCCGGCCGTCGTCGGTGGCCGTAGGCAGCGTCAGTTGGAGGGAAGTCATGGGCTTTGCATTCTGTCGCCAATGTAACGACAAAAAGTGGACCGTGGTTGGGGAGCCCCTTTAGTTTCAGAGAGAGTTGTCAAACGCGCTACGTACAGCAGGTTGAACTGGGCGTAAGCACAGCTC
>JBGTKC010000092.1:0-18255 GCA_041744755.1 Saprospiraceae bacterium | reverse complement strand
CCGTGGGCAATCAGGTAGTCCACCACACTCTGCGCCCGGCGCTGGCTCAGGTCCTGGTTGTACGTGTCCGAACCGCGAGAGTCGGTGTGACTGCGCAGTTCGATGTCGAGCCCCGGCAACTGATTGAGCGAACGCACCAGTTGGTCCAGCTCCTTACGGCTCTCCGGCCGCAGCGTCGCCTTGTCGTAGTCGTAAAGGATATTGTCGAGGTCCACCACCTCCCCGACGGCCAGGGAGTCCAGCTCGAGATCCGCGAGGAGGATATGATCCGCGCCCTCCCGCTCGGCCCCGTCGTCGTAGGTGAAGAAGTCGAAGCCCTCGACACACATCAGGGTCGGCTCGCCCTTGCTGCCGCAGTCCTCGATCGCGGCGCCGTTCGAGAAGTAGCGCGGGTCGCAAGTCTCGAGGCGGTACTTGCCCGTGAAGGGCGCCTTGAGCGTGATCGTCCCCATGGCGTCCGTCCGGCCGCTCGCCGCGATCCTGCCACTCGACCCTTCGTACAGCGCGACCTGCACCCCCTTCGCCGGGAAGCCGCTCGATCCCCGCATGCTGATCACCACCTCGAGGACGTCACTCGGCGGCGTGGCCAGGATAGTATCCTCGACGGGGACGGGGGAGAGGTCGGCTTGCGCCAAAACCTGCGGGAGCGCGAGGGCTAGGGCAAGGCAGGCGGTGAGGTAGCGGCAGAGGCTGCACATGTATACAGTAACCTGGTTTCGGCGGTGCCGTGTTCGTTGCGCAGAACCTAAGGAGAGGTGAACCGTGGGTTTTGGCGAAAGCCCTCAGATCACGCACCTTAAGTTTCCTTTAATCCGCCGCGGCCAGTGGCACTGCACCACTTCCCGCCCTCGTCACGTTACTTAGCTTCGTCACACACGAATCCCATATGCGCCAACTACCCGTACTCTTCACCGGCCTGCTCGTCCTCGTCCTCACGCCGTCGTGCGACTCCGCCACCATGGATCGCGTCGTCAAGGCCGCCGGCGAGTACACCCTCTCCAACGAGGACATCGGCACGGGCCTCAAGCAGGCCCTCGACAAGGGCATCACCACCGGGTCTAATCTGCTCTCGCAGAAGGGCGGCTACTTCGACAGCCCCTACAAGATCCTCCTGCCCGAGGAGGCCCGCAAGATTACCGACCGCCTCCAGGTCATCCCCGGGTTCAGCAACCTCGAGGCCACCGTGCTCGAGAAGATCAACGCCGGCGCCGAGGACGCCGCCAAGCAGGCCGCGCCCATCTTCAAGGACGCCATCCGCCAGATGACCTTCGCCGACGCGACCAACATCCTCATGGGACCCAAGGACGCCGCTACGGCCTACCTCAACGACAAGACCTACCAGGCGCTCTACGCCCAGTTCAAGCCCGTCATCGTCACCTCGCTCGACAAGTTCCAGGCCCGCGAGGTCTGGGGCAACGCCGTCGGTAAGTACAACCAGATACCGCTCACGACCAAGGTCAACCCCGAGCTCGACGACTACGTCACCAAGCAGGCCCTCGACGGACTCTTCGCGATGGTGGCCAAGGAGGAGTTAGACATTCGTCAAAACGTAGGCGCGCGCACCACTGATCTGATGCGGCGAGTGTTCGCGCGGCAGGATAAGTAATTGTTGAATTTTGAAGGGTTGAATTGTTGAGTGCGTCCCTTAGGGCGTTCAACAATTCAACCCTTCAAAGATTCAAAAACTGTCCTATTTTCTCGCCATCCCCCGGTACGTCCCGAAGTCGAACGCCGCCACGAAGGCGCTCGGGAAACCTGCCGACCGTACGTCGCGCAGGGCAGCGGTCGCCTCAGTCAATGACGTGTAGCGTCCTACCAGCACACGGTGCAATCGCTTGTCGGCGATGTAGTCGCTCGAAAGACTCCCGATGCCCTCGAGGCTCGCGTAGCGACGGTGGTTGGGGTCGAACTCGGCACGGGCCTCGAGTTGGATTCGGTACTCCCGCGCGGGCACGGGAGCGGGTGGTGGCTCGGCGAGCTGGTTGGTGGCTTGACTGGTGGTGCTACCGGCCGCGACTGAGGGTTGAGGACTCGGCAGTGTTGGTCCGGTTGGCTCTTTGGCTGTCGGTAGGTTCACACCTGGCCCTTCGGTGGCGGTAGGGTCGGTATTGCTCGACGGCCGCGGCGTACCGGCGGACGTGGGCGGGGGGGTCCCAACTGCCGGCGTCGTGGGGTTGAGCTTGACCGGCTGTACGTTCGCCAAGCTCACTACGACCTTCTGCATCCGGATGCGCGGTAACTGGAAGCCCTCCTTACGGACCTTCGGAATCGTGACCACGCGCTCTACCGGCGTGTAATCCTCGCGGCGCAGGTCGAGCGTCACCTCGGTCCCCATCGGGAGCTCCACCGAGAAGAAGCCGTCCTTGCTGCGGGCGGTGGTGATGAGCTTACGCCGGCCGTCCGCCTCGGTCGCGAAGGCCGTCAGCACCACGCCCTGCAGGTTGATCTCCGTCGTCGAGTCCACCACCTGCAGGCTCAGCGCCAGCTTGGGCGCCCCCGGTCGCACGAGGTAGAGGTCCTCGTTGTTAGTCCCCGTCTTCCCGTCCCGCAGGGCGCGGTTGCTCGACAGCGTCGCGAGCTTCGTTTCCGGGATCTGGCGGTAGTAGTAGTCGTCGGCCGAGCTGTTGATGGGTGCGCCCATGTTGGTCGGTACGTTGTAGCCCGCGCGCCCGCCCTGGGTCGAGAAGATGTCGTAGCCGCCGAGGTTGAGGAAGCCGTTCGAGGCGAAGTACAGCGTCTGCGTCGTAGGGTCGTAGAAGGGGCTCACCTCGTCGGCGGCGCTGTTGATCACCGGGCCCAGGTTTTGCGGGAAGCTAAAATCCACCGCCCCCGAGTTCAGGTAGCGCTCCGCGCGGTAGAGGTCCATCCCACCGTAGCCGTCCAGCTTGTCCGACGCGAACAGCATCACCTCGCGCTCGTCCTCGCGGTACACGTACGGGTGCGTGGTGCTATTGCCCTCGGTGTTGATGTACGAAGGCAGCGGCTGCGGCGTCGACCAGGCCCCGCCCGAGCGCTGGATCACGTAGATCTTACAGGCGGCCGTGGGCTCGGTCATCACCTCGCGATCGTCGCAGAGGCTGAAGTAAAACCGGTCCTTCAGCGGGCTCAACGCCCCCGGGCCGATGTGCTTCCCGGTCACGATCGGGAACTGGTCCGCGCCCTCGGCCGGCTGCCAGTTGCCCCCGGCTTCGAAGCTGCGGTACATCCGCATCGGCCCGCGGCGGTCGCTAAGGAAGTAGATCGTCTCCGCCGACAGCGGCATCGGGGCCATCTCGTTGCTCGGTTCGTTGATCGACGGCCCGAAGGGCTCCACGACGATGTCGGCGTTGAAGTTGCGTAGGGCCTGGCGCGCCATCTCGGCCCCCTTCACCTCGGTCTCGACGATGCCGCGGATCATTGCCTGGTCACCACCCCTGTAGTAGCTTAGGTACTCGAGGTACGCCGCCGAGGCCCGGTCGAACTGCCCGTCCTGCTTGAGGCTCCGCGCGTAGCGCAGGCCCGCCAGCGGGTAGGCCTTCCACTCCCGCACGATCGGCTCGTAGTGCGCCGCGGCGCGGGCGTAGTCCTTGACGAGATAAAACTCCTCCGCCGCCGCGAAGGCGTACTCGGCCTTGTTCGGCCGCTGCGCGTAGGCGTCGGCGTACTGCTCGGCGGCCTTGAGGTGGTCCCCGAGGGCGAGGAAGCGCTCGGCCAGCTTAAGGTGCTCCTTATAGCTAATCTCCTGGGCCCACACCGGTGAGGCCGCTAGGACGCACAGGCAGGAAAACAGAATTCTGAACGAGTACAACTTCATACAATGGCCGAAATGCAGGCGCGGCACCCGCGCAGTGAAGGGCGCTAAGATATGGGCGCGCCCGCGGCCAGGTACCGCAGGTGCGCCCCGATCACGCTCGCGAAGTGCCGGTGCTCCAGCGCCAGCACCGCCGCGGCAATCTCGTCCGCCGAGCTGCCGAGCGCGATCGGCACCGTCGCCTGGAAGAGGACCCGCCCGCGGTCGTAGGCCTCGTCGGCGAGGTGGATCGTGATCCCCGATACCCGGTCGCCGTTCTTCGCGACGGCCTCGTGGACGTGGCGTCCGTACATGCCCGCGCCGCCGTAGTTCGGCAGCAGGGCCGGGTGGATGTTGATGAGCCTTCCGGCAAAATGCGCTACGACATCCCGCGGCACCAGTTTCAGGTAGCCCGCCAGCACAACGACGTCCGGCTCATGCTTCCGCAAAACCCGCAGCACTCCCCCGGGAGTTGCGCGCTGTTTTGGCGAAAGCCACTCCGCCGCGACACCACGCCGGCGCGCCCGCTCGTGCACCCCCGCCTCCCGTCGGTCCGAGACCACCGCCACCACGCGCGCCTCCGAGCTGTCGGCAAAGTGCTCGATGACACGCTCGGCATTAGAACCCGAGCCGGAGGCGAGGAGTAGGATGCGCTGCATGGGGGCTAAGGTGGGTCGTTTGGTGGTGTAGTTGACGGCTCGTTTGATGGGTTTGGCCCCACCTTCGCCCCACCGCCGGAGGCCCCGCGCCGGAGGCTTACCGCCGGAGGCTCACCGCCGGAGGCATCAACGTCCCGCCATGTCCCTCCCCCTCCGCTTCGCCCTACGCTACATGTTTGGCCGGCGCTCCGTCAACGTCATCAACCTCGTCACCGCGCTCAGCGTGGTCGGCCTGGCGGTTGGGGCGGCGGCGGTGCTGCTGGTCCTCAGCGTGTTCAACGGCTTCGAGCAGGTCATCGGGGAGATGTTCGGGAAGTTCAACTCCGCTGTCGAGATCACCCCGGCGCGCGGGAAGGCCTTCGACCTCGACAGCTTCCCCTTCGCGGAGCTTCGGGCCGTGCCAGGCGTGGCCGATGTCTCGGTCGTCCTCGAGGAGACGGCCTTCTTCGAGTACGGGGACTCGCGCGCCTTCGGGAAGGTCAAGGGCGTGGACTCGGCATACGTGCTCGTGTCGGACGTCGACAGTGTCCTCGTCGAGGGTGACTTCGACCTCTACGGCGCCACCGACGGGCGCTCGCTCGGGGTGCTCGGGCTCGGGCTCAGCAACAAGCTCGACGTCAACACCGGCAACGTCTTCGAGCCCGTCCAGGTCTACGCCGCTAAGCGCCAGCAGCGCGGTCCGCTCGACCAGCCCTTCCGCGTCCGCGCTGTGTATCCGCAGGGCACCTTCGCCATCCAGCAGGACTACGACCAGCAGTACCTCTTCACCGACCTCGTGAGCGTCCAGGACTTGCTCGGACTTCCCGGCCAAGCCTCCGCGATCGAGTTGAGCGTTTTGGCGAACGCCGACTACACCGCCGTGGCCGACGAGATCGAGCACCTCCTCGGCGACACCTACACCGTCCGGGATCGCCGCGAGCAGGACGCCGACCTGCTCCGGCTCATGAACATCGAGAAGTGGCTCAGCTACATCATCCTCACCCTCGTGCTACTGCTGGTGAGCTTCAACCTCATCGGCTGCCTGTGGCTCATCGTGCTCGAGAAGGAGCGCGACATCGGGATCCTCCGAGCTATGGGCGCGCAGGCTGGCACCATCCGTGGGATCTTTCTCGGGCTGGGGTTTCTGCTGTCGTCGATGGGGGCCGTGCTGGGGCTCGCGCTCGCCGGCGCCATCTACGTGGCGCAGAAGGCCTTCGGGATCGTGCGTGTACCGGAGGGCCTGGTGGTGAGCGCCTACCCGATCGAGATGCGGCCGCTGGACGTGTTCGTGGTGGTGATTACCGTGGTGGTGATCGGGTGCATCGCCAGTATCCCGGCGGCGCGACGGGCGGTGCGGGCGCACGTGTAGCGCGGTGGGCGGCTGTCGCCAAAACCTTTGGCGCCGATTGCTTCTGGCGCAAGGTTTGCGGGATGCTGCACGTATGACCTCGGCCCCGAATTTCGCTAGAAACTGGCGTCTCCCACTGCGGTGGGAGCGCTCGTGCTATATCGTCGCGCTGTGTGTGGTAGGGTTTGGTCGAATCGCCCACGCACAGGCCGCTGGCCAATTTAGTCCGCATGATGCCCCCGCCGAAGTCCGGCGCTACCAACAGCTCCTCCTTGGGGTTGTCTTACTTTCGAGCCTCTCGGCCGGCACCTACCTTTGGGGTCGTCCCCGTCGCCGACGGCGTCAAGAGACGCGCGTGAACCAGCTCGTGGAGCAACGCGCGGCCGCCCTCTCGACGTCGCTCCGCCGCATCACCGACGCCGATGTCGACCTGGAGAGCTTCGCGCACACCGTGGGCCGGGACCTACTCGCGCCCCTGCGGGACGTAAGTCGCGCACTCCAGCAGATCGATCGGCAGACGCGTGTAGCTGATAGCCCAAACGCAGAGGACTACCTTACCTCCGCGCAAGATTCCGTCGCGCACATAGACCGGTTCGTCGACGAGGTGCTGGCGTTCTCGCGGGTCCACCAGGACGTGCGGCTTTCGCCAAAACGTATCCCCCTGCCGTCCTTCTTCTCCCAACTCGGCACCGAGCTCCGGGCTGCTCACCCCGCCCGCGTGATTGACTTCCGCATCGAAGGCGACGGCGAGGTCCTCGCGCCCCCGGCCCCGCTCCGGAAGATCTTCGCGAACCTCCTCGAGAATGCCGTACGCTACAACGAGCACCCGATCGTCCGCATCGGCGTCACCGTACGCCGGATCAATGAGCAAATCCGCGTCGAGGTCAGCGACAACGGCATCGGGATCGCCGAGCAGCACCACGAGCGTGTCTTCGCGCTCTTCAAGCGACTCCAGCCCACGGACCCCCAGCGCGGTACGGGCCTCGGGCTCGCCGTCGCTCGCCGCATCGCCACTCGACTCGGCGGCGGCATCAAGCTCACCTCGAGGCTCGGGCACGGCAGTGTCTTCACGGTGACCCTCCCGGTGGACACCACGCCGGTGGTAGGTTTGATGGCCGCGCAGGCGGGGGCGGGGGTGAATTGATCTACCCACTGCCGAACATCTGGTAGATTATTACAACTCTACATATTGCTAGTCTAACGAGTCGCGCCAAAGGACGGAAACCCAAATGCGGGCCTTGCGCCTCGGGGAAAATCCCTGTGCAGCGCGCGCTTGCAACGAAAGGGAGCACCGCGCGGGAGCCGCTCCCCCCCGCCCGCCGAGCACGCCCCCACTGTACATTCGACAATTCAACCTTCAACGATTCAAAATTGTCCTACACCGCCACGTCATGCTCCCGTAACGCCGCGTTCAGGCTCGTCTTTAGGTCCGTGGACGCCTTGCGCTGCCCGATGATTAGCGCACAGGGCACGTTGTAGGTCCCGGCGGGGAAGGTTTTGGCGAAAGCCCCCGGGATCACCACACTCCGCGGCGGCACGTAACCCCGGTGCACCGTTGGCTCGGCCTGCGTCACGTCGATGATGCGGGTCGACTTCGTCAGCACGACGTTGGCCCCGAGCACGGCCTCCCGCCCGACGCGCACCCCCTCCACGATGATGGCGCGGCTGCCGATGAAGCAGTCGTCCTCGATGATGGTGGGCGTGGCCTGGAGCGGCTCTAGCACGCCTCCGAGGCCGACGCCCCCACTAAGGTGCACGTTGCGCCCAACCTGCGCGCAGCTCCCCACCGTGGCCCAGGTGTCGACCATCGTCCCGGACCCGACGTACGCGCCGACGTTGACGTAGCTCGGCATCATGATCACGCCCGACTCCAGGTAGCTGCCGTGACGCGCGATCGCGTGCGGGACCACGCGGACTCCCTGGGCAGCGTAGCCGCGCTTCAGCGGAATCTTGTCGTGGAATTCGAAGGGCCCGACCTCGATGGTCTCCATCTGGCAGATCGGGAAGTAGAGCACGACGGCCTTCTTGATCCACTCGTTGACCTGCCAGCCGTCGCCCGCGGGCTCGGCCACGCGCAGGCGGCCCTTGTCGAGCTCCTCGATCACGGCACGGATGGCGTCCTGCGTGGCAGTCTCCCTTAGGAGGTCACGGTTGTCCCAGGCGGCTTCGATGGTTCGGCGGAGGTCTTGCATGGCGGGAAGGTAGCCGCCGGTGTCACACCTACGCAATCCAGTCCACGCCAGGCCGGCGGCGGGCAAGATTTTGGCCGCGCGGGGGTTCTACCGGGACCTATCTTCGTCTATATGTTGCTACGCCCGCGGATCCGCCGCCTCGTCGTGCTCGCTGGCGCCCTACTGGGCGGAGCGTGCGTCGGTCTGGCGCAGGCGCCGGTGGCGCGGGCCGTGTCGCTGGACGAGGCTACCCTCGGCGGGCTCATCGAGGAACTTCCGGTCCTGCGGGCGACTGGCGGTGCGGGGCGTGCAGTTGCCCAGACCCCGACGGTCCCCTTGCCGCTACCGGAGGGTGGACACGCGGGCTTCGTCCTCACGGAGACCTTCCCGATGGCACAGGCGCTACGTGTGAGCTATCCCGAGCTGCGGTCGTTCGTCGGCTT
The DNA here is from genome assembly GCA_041744755.1 of Saprospiraceae bacterium. Classification (GTDB taxonomy): domain Bacteria; phylum Bacteroidota; class Bacteroidia; order Chitinophagales; family Saprospiraceae; genus CALDTK01. The sequence continues at coordinate 9,886 of JBGTKC010000092.1, read as the reverse complement.
TCGCCAAAACCTCCCCCAGCAGCGCGTACGGGCGAGCTACAGTCCGTCGGCCGGCTGGCAAATCGCCTATGTTGGTGGCGGCGGCAGCGGCGGCGACCTCACCCGGGCCGTGGTCCACGCCGAGGAAGGTCAACCGGCGATCGACCGAAGTAAGGCTACCGCGGCTGGACCAGTACGCGCGTACCGCATCGAGCTCGCCTCGGACGCCATTCCCGATTCCCACAGCTGCGGTTTTGCGGGAACGCCGCTCGACGACGCCCTCGCCTCCGCGGTAGCCGACCGGACCACCCTCCAACCGAACAACCAAACCATCACCGGACAGACCCTGCGCCGCTACCGCCTCGCCCTGACCTGCACCGGGGAGTACGCGCGCGCCGTAGGCGGGACCAACCCGACGAAGGCCTCGGTGCTCGCCGCCATGGTCACCGCCGTCAATCGCGTCAACGAGGTTTACGAGCGCGACCTCGGGATCACCTTCGAGCTCGTGGCCGACAACGACCGGCTCATCTTCCTCGACCCCGACACCGACCCCTACGCCAACAACGACGCCGAGGCGCTGCTGGCGGGCTCGCAGACCCATATCACGCGCCTCATCGGCACGGACGCCTTCGACATCGGCCACGTCTTCGCCACCGCGGGCTCCGGCCTCGCCACCCTGGGCAGCGTGTGCGATGCGCGGCGCAAGGGTCAGGGTACGACCGGGATCCGTGACCCCGCCAACGACTACTTCTACATCGACTTCGTCGCCCACGAGATCGGCCACCAACTCGGGGCGACCCACAGCTTCTACAACAGTTGTAGCGGCAATCGATTCCCCGTGACGGCCTTCGAGCCCGGCTCCGGGTCGACCATCATGGCTTACGCCGGGATTTGCGTCCCCAACGTCCAGCCCCGCGGCGACGACTACTTCCACGCCGCCAGCCTCGCGCAGATCCACGCCACACTTGCGGGCAGCGGCGGGTGCGCGCAGGCGGTAGCGACCGACAACCAGATACCCCTGTTCGTGGAGGCGAGTGCCCCGGCGCAGGTGTACACCATTCCCGTGGGTACGTCCTTCCTGCTCGAGGCCCAGGCCGCGGACGCCGACGGCGACCGCCTCACGTACACCTGGGAGCAAATGGACAACGTCGGCACGGCGCCGCAGCCGCCCGCGAGCACCAACGCCGACGGTCCGCTGTTCCGCTCCCTGCCGCCGAGCCCATCGCCGCGGCGGGTGTTCACGACCGTCTCTGGCCAGTTCGCCGTGTTGCCGAGCGTGGTGCGGGACCTGAATTTTCGCGTCACGGTGCGCGACAATAGCCGACCCGCTGGCGCCACGGCGAGTCGCGATGTGCGCGTCCGCGCCGTCGCCGGAGCGATGCCCTTCGAGGTCCTCAACCTGGCGAGCCCTACCGCCGCCGTCGGCTACGCTTCGCAGGAGGTGGTCTACCGCGCCGGCCTCACGCGCCGCGCGCCCATCAACGCCGAACTCGTGGACGTTTTCCTGAGCGCGGACGGGGGCCAGACGTACTCCGACACGCTCGGCATCGGATTGCCGAACACGGGTCGGGTATCGGTGACGCTGCCGAACATCGACCGCGTCGGTCGCGTCTTGGTGCGCGGACACGGCAACGTGTTTTACGCGATGAGCAAAGGGAGTCTCACGATCCGGCGGTCCGCGGCGCCGACGCTGCTGTTGACAACCGAGCGGCGCGAGTTCACGACCTGCCTCGGGGAGGGTCCCTTCTCGGACACGCTCCGCGGGCGAGGGGTGTCTGGTTTTAGCGAAAGCGTACGTATCGGTACCTCGGCGTTGCCGTCGGGCGTCGAGGTCGCCTTTGACACGCTGCCCCAAGAGCCCGGATTTGCCGTCCCGCTGAGGATCTCCCTTCGTGACGAAATGGCCCCGGGCGAGTACCGGGTCGGCTTCTGGGCCGTGGGCGTGTTGAGCGGGCAAAGGTTTGGTTACGCTGAGCTGGTCCTCACTGTCCCCGGCGTGCCGCGCGAGGCACCGGCCGTGTTCACGCCTCAGGAAGGCAGTCGTCTGGTCTCCCCCGCCGTTGCGTTCGCGCTCGCCCAGGCCCCCTTCGCGTCGCGCGCCCGCGTGCAGGTGAGTCGGTCGCCGCGCTTCGCCGAGCTCACCGTGGACAGCCTCTCCGCGGCGCTCACGGTGACTCGTGAGTTGCCGCCGGGCGTCTACTACTGGCGCGTTGCCTCGGTCAACGACTGTGGCCGCGGGCCGTGGAGCGCCACGCGCGGGTTCCAGGTGCTCGACCTCGTCGATACGTTGGTGAGCAGCATCGGCGGGGTGCAGATCTCTCCCGGGGCCGCGGCCGACTACCGCCTCAGCGTCGACGTGCCGACCGCGCGGCCCATCTTTAAGTACGAGGTCAGTACCGCCGTCACGCATACCTGGGTCGGCGACCTGAGTGCGAGCCTACGACTCCCCGACGGTACCGAGCGACGGCTCTTCGGCCAACCCGCCGGCGGCGACTGCGGCCAGCCCGACCTTTCCGCAAGCTTCTCGGACGAGGCCCAGGCCTCGGCGTCGGACTTCGCCAATACCTGCGAACGTAGCGCCCCTAGCATCGCCGGGCGCTTCCGTGCCGTGGACTCGCTTGGGGTAGGCCTGCCCGAATCACTGTCCGGCCGCTGGACCCTCACGCTACGCGATAACGCTTCAGACGACGGCGGGAGCCTCGACCGCTTCGACCTGCGGTACTGGATACGTCGCGGTCCGCGGTCCACGATTGCCGTGGTCACGGACACGCTCTTCGCGCGCACGGGCGAGCGAACCCCACTTAGCGCTGTGCACCTGCACGTGGGTGGCGCGGGGGGCGAAGTGCCGAAGGTGTACGTGATGCGGTCCGCGCCGCGGTTCGGCACCCTCTACCGCGGCGGCGTGCCGCTCACGGCAACCGATACCTTTACGCAGGCCTCGATCGCCGCGGGCCTCATCGCCTACGAGAGCAGCAGGGCAACGGCTACGGAGGCGATCTCGCTCGACGTACTCGTGGGCGCCGGTGGGTACTTCCCGGGGCAGACGCTTACCGTACGCGTGAGCGCTGCGGGTGCGCGATTAAGTCTCGCGGCGGCGGTCGTCGTGGAGCCGCGTTGCGGTGAGGCCGCCGCGGGCGAGATAGCCCTCGCGGCCAGCGGTGGGGTGGCGCCGTACATGTTCGGGATAGCGGGTGGACCACTCGGGCCCTCGGGCCGCTTCACGGGATTGGCGGCCGGCGAGTACGACTTCCGCGTCGTCGATGCGGTGGATTCTGTGCATCGGATGCGTGTCGCCCTCCTGACCTTCGCCCCTTTCGTCGCTGAGGTAGCGGGGAGTCGGATCCGTATCCACCGGGATGGAGCAGCTCCCTCGCCGCAGGTTCGCTACAGTTTCGACGGCGGCCTCACCTTCGCGACGGACAGCGTAGGCTACGTGTACGAAGCCGGGCCGGTGGACGTAATCGTCGAAGCGGGCGGCTGTGTATACCCGCTAGTTGCTACCGTGACTCGGCCGCTCCGGGTCGCCTCGACGGACTACGTGTCGTGCCCGGGCGTCGTGGACGGTACCGGCGGGGAGGTTTGCATCAGCGGCGGGGTAGGTGGTAGTGTCGTATCTGCGGAGTCGGCGACGGTGTCGTCCGGCGCAAGCACTCCTGACTGCTCTAGCGCCTTTCGCGTGACCCCCGCGCCCGGCGTCACGAGAGTCATCGTAACCGTCCGTGACGGTACCGACGCTACGGTGACGGACACGCTGCGGGTGGTTCGGCCGCAGAGACCAGAAATTTCCTTGATTCAGACCAACGGGGCACTCACGGTCAACAGCAGTGACGGGGGCGGCGCGCCCTATGCCTACCAGCTCAACGCGGGCGCCTTCCAGAACGGCAATAGCTTCGTGGGTGTGGGGCCGGGGCCTTTCGACATCTCGGTCCGCGACCGCTACGGCTGCATCTACGAGTACCTACGGTTGTCGAGCCTCCCGCCGGTCCAAAATCCACTCGCCCTCCGCGTTTACCCTAATCCGGCGCGCGACCTGCTCACCGTCGAGGTCCACGAAGCGCTACGCGTGCGGAGTCTGACCTTGCGGACGGTGACGGGACAGGCGGTCGTGACGCAGTCGGGCGAAGGCCTCGGCGCCGAGATCCAACTAGACGTCGCCCACCTGGCGGCCGGGTACTACGTGCTCGAACTGCACACCGACGCCGGGATCGTCAACGCGCCAGTAGTAATCAGGTAGCCTTGCGGTGAGGCTTCCGCCAAAACTCGCGCGCCCTACTTTGGCGTTGCACCCGGTAGAATCAACGCTCATCCCCTGATGAAAACCTTCCCCGCCCTCGCGCTCGCCCTCCTCTCCGCCCTTGCCCTCTCCGCCTGCGACAGCGGGGCCGAATTTCTCGGCGGCTCACTCCTCACCCTCGGCATCGTCGGTATCTTAGCCTTGATCCTCATCGCCTACGCGATCATGGAGCTGCTCAAGTCCAACCTGTCCTCCACCGAGAAGATCATCTGGGGCATCGTCATCTGGGTGGTCCCCTTCATCGGGGCGATCCTGTTCCTGGTGATCGGGCGGAAGTAGGCACCTTCGCGGTCATGACCCACCGCCGTCGCCCACGTCGCCTCCCGCAAGCCTTTAGCGGCGTTACCATCACCGGCATCGCCGATCGCGGGAGCGTCGTCGGGCGCGCCGAGACGGGAGAGGTGGTGTTCGCGCGCGGACCGGTCCCCGGGGACGTGGTTGACCTGGAGGCGAAGAAGACGAAAGGCGTCTTCCAAGAGGGCGAGGTCACGGCGTACCGGCGTTTTGCCGAAAGGCGCCAGAGTCCCTTCTGCCAGCACTTCGGTGCCTGCGGTGGCTGCAGCTTCCAGCACGTGCAGTACGCGCTCCAGCTCGAGTCCAAGGCCCAGCTCGTGGCCGACGCCTACCGCCGCATCGGGCGACTGGACCTCGCCCTGGAGCCCATCCTCGGTGCGCCATCCGACCGGCGCTACCGCAACAAGATGGAGTACGCCTTCAGCAACCGCCGCTGGCTGACCGAGGAGGAGGTCGCGCTCGGTCACGCGATGGAGGGCGAGGCGCTCGGCTTCCACCGCCGCGGCGCCTGGAACAAGGTGCTCGACATCCAGCGGTGCCACCTGCAGGATGAGCGCGGCGACATACTCCGCAATGCCCTCCGTGATGTCGCCATCGAGCAGGGTCTGAAGTTTTACGACGAGGGCGCACACGAGGGTTTCTTACGTAAGGCCATGCTGCGCGTACTGGACTCCGGCGAGACGATGCTGCTGTTGATGTTCGCCGAGGCCCGCCAGGAGGCCGCGCGCGCATATGTGGACGAGGTACTGGTGCGCTGCCCCTTCGTAACCTCCGTCCACACGGTCGTCAATACGAAGCTCAACGACTCGATGTACGGGCTTTCGCCAAAACATGACTCCGGCGCGCCGCTCGTGACGGAGGACTTCGGTCACGTCCGCTTTCGGATCGGGCCGTTGAGCTTCTTCCAGACCAACACCGCGCAGGCCATCCGCCTCTACGACGTCGTCGCCGAGTACGCCGGGCTCGACGGCACGCAAAACGTCTACGACCTTTACGCGGGCGTTGGCTCCATCGGGCTGTACCTGGCGCGCGGCGCCCGACAGGTAGTCGCCATTGAAGAGATCCCGTCCGCGATCGAGGACGCCGACGCGAATGCTGCGCTGAACGGCATCACCAATTTCGTCGGCTACGCCGGTGACGTGGCCGCGGTCTTGACGCAGGCTTTCGCCAAAACTCACGGCGCCCCGGACGTCGTCATCACGGATCCACCGCGCGCCGGGATGCACGCCGATGTAGTAGCGATGTTGGTCCAGCTGGCGGCGCCGCGGCTAGTTTACGTGAGCTGCAACCCCGCCACGCAGGCGCGCGACCTAAGGCTGCTCGTGGAGGGTGGCTACGAGCTGGAGCGCGCGCGCGCGGTAGACATGTTCCCGCAGACGCCCCACTGCGAGGCGGTGGCGGCGCTGGCGTGGCGTGGCGCGTGAGTGACCCCCGCCACGGCGAGGTAGTGCTCGCCAACATAAATAAAGAAATTACGTAAACGCAGTGTGTTAATGACCTGCGAGCGGGGCCAGCGTGGCTCCCGGGTACCTAGTTTCGCGAAACTCAGACCTCTAACGCCCGCCACCTATGCCATCCCACGCCGTCGATCACCCACTCTCGTCCGCCGCCCGCGCCACCCTCGCGCGCCACGCCGTACGTGACCTGGGCGGCGGGGGCCAGCCGATGCTCATGGTGCACGGTTACGGTTGCAACCAGGCGATGTGGGAGAAGCTCATCCCGTACGTGCAGGGCCGCTACCGCGTCATCCTCATGGACCACGTCGGCACGAGCGCCTCGCAGCTCACCGACTGGGACCCGGTGGCCTACGCGAAGCTAGACCGCTTCGCCGACGATGTCGCCGCCGTGGTAGAGGCTCTCGACCTGCGTAACGTCGTGCTGGTCGGGCACTCCGTCAGCGCGATCATTAGTGCGACCGTGGCGCGCGCGATGCCCGCGCGGATCCACTCCCTCATCATGATCGGACCGTCTGCGTGCTACCTCAACGAGGGCGGCTACCACGGAGGCTTCGAGCGCGAGGACATCACCGAGTTGCTCGCGTCGGTGGAGTCGAACTACATCGGGTGGTCGGAGGCGATGGCGCCGAACGTCATGGGCGCCACCGGTGACGCCGGGGATAGCGCCTTCCTTACCGAACGCTTCTGCGAGCAGGATCCGGAGGTGGCCTACGTTTTCGCGAAAGCGACCTTCGAGACCGACTCCCGCGCCGAGATGGCGTACGTGACCGTGCCCACGCTCGTGCTGCAGTGCTCACAGGACATCATCGCCCCGGAAGCGGCCGGCCGCTTCGTCGCCGACCAGGTCCCGGACGCGCAATTTTACCAGCTGCAGGCCCGCGGGCACTGCCCCAATTTCTCCGCGCCCCAGGAGACCGCCGAGGCGATGCTGGCGTACCTCACGCGCCTCAGCGCCGAAGGTTCCGCCAATTAAACCCGCGACCCAGGCCAATCTCTTCGACCGACTCCCGATCGGCGGGCTCATCCTCGACGACGAAGGTCGCATCGCGCAGGTGAATCAGCTGCTGTGCACCTGGCTGGTGCGCGAGCCGGAGGAGCTGATCGGGCTGCGGTTTACCGACTTACTCCCCGTCGGGCAGCGCCTCTTCTACGCCAATCACCAGGCCCTCGTTGAGACGATCGCCGGCGGGGCCCAGGAACTGAGCTACGACCTCCGCCGCGGCGACCGATCCTTGCTCCCGGTCTTCGTCACCACGGAGCGACTCGAGGGCGGCCGACAGGTGTACTGCATCTACCGCGCGGAGAATCGGCGCCGCTACGAGCAGCAGCTCCTCGAAGCCAAGAAAGTGGCCGAGCGCGCCGCCCAGACCCGCAGTGAGTTCGTGCGTACGGTCACCCACGAGCTGCGTACCCCCGTGCACGCCATCGCGAGCATGGCCGAGCTCCTCGAGGCCGAGCCACTCAGCGGCGGGCAGGTTGCGCTCGTGCGCCAACTCGGCAAGTCTACCCAGCAACTGAGCGACCTGATCAACGACCTGCTCGACCTCTCCAAGGCGGAGAGCGGCAAGCTCGTGATCAACGCCGCGCCCACTTGCGTAGCCGACCTCTGCGACGAGTTGGTCTACGCCCTGCGTCCGCAGGCGGCCCGCAAGCTCCTCACTGTAGACACGGCCTACGCGGCGCTGTCCGGGAGCTGGTTCGCGCTCGACGCCGGTAAGCTGCGGCAGGTGCTCACCAACCTCCTCGGTAACGCCATCAAGTTCACCGACGAGGGCTCGGTGCGGCTCTCGGCGGCGGTGGACACGGATGTGGCCGCGGAACCCAGGGGGCGCCCCAGGCTTACCTTCGCCGTCGAGGACACGGGCGTCGGGATCGCCCCGGAGGATGTCGAGCGCGTCTTCGAGGTCTTCGAGCAGAGCGGCCGCGGGCAGACGAGGTCGGATAGCTCCGGGCTGGGGCTGTCCATCAGTCGACACCTGGTGGCACTCCTCGGTGGGGAGTTGAGCGTGGAGAGCCGCCTCGGCAGCGGGACCGTATTTTACTTCTCTATTCCGGCAGATGGTGCCGTGCCGCCCACGCCAGTGGCCGACACGGCCGACCCTCAGGCGACCTCCCCCGAGGGTCGGCGGCTCGACGGGCTTCGCGTCCTGCACGTCGACGACGACGAGACCAACCGCTTCATCGCGCGGCGACACCTCGAGACCTGGGGCACCGACTACGCCGAGGCGAGCGACGGGCGCTCCGCCATCGCTCTCGCCAGCGCGAATGCATACGACGTCGTGCTTCTAGACCTCCGGATGCCGGACGTGAACGGAGTCGAGGTCGCCGCCCGCATTCGTGCGATGACGCACCAGCGCGACACCGCTCTCTACGCGCTGTCCGCTACCGAGGTCGACGAGGACACGGCCACCTCGATGCTCTTTGCAGGAAGCCTCACCAAACCCTACTCCGGCGCCGCGCTTCACGCCTTGTTGGTACCGCACCACGCCTTTCGGCAAAACCCCACCACCGTCGGTGACGAGCGTGCGGACCGCGAGCTGACAACTCTCCACGAACCCCGCGAGGCATCAGGTCAGGGTGCCACCATCGACTTCGGTAGCATCCGAGCAGAGTTCGCTGACGACCCCGAGGCTCTCACGCACCTACTAACGATCATGGCCGACAACCTCGAGGCGTCCCGCGACGCTACGGTAGCCGCGGCGGCGGCTGGAGAAATCGGCGCTATCGATGAGTACAAACACCGCTACGGGACGACGTTACGGCTGCTCGCCCCTCAGCCGCTGGTAGACCTGCTCGCGGAGGCCGAAGTCGCCCACGAGGTAGGGGCGCGGGGGGCTCTGGCGAACGAACTGCGCGCCGCCATCGACGCCACGGTAGCGCTCATGAGGGCACGGCGGAGTTGAAAAGTGTCGCGGGTCTCGCTTTCTCGCGCCTCGACGATGCCGCGTCGTCCATACTTTCCGCGGGTGAATCTGTGTGCCTGTGCAAAGAGTACGTACGCTTTAAACAGCGAAGAACTATCAGCGTCGAGGTCCCTCGGTGCCCTCGGTGGCTCCGGCGACGGCGCGATCGCACGGCGGCGCCAGCGGCCACCGACGCCCCAGGCTGCGCACGACTTCACGCCAGTTTCGTCACCACCCGCACCTCCCCTTCCAGCGTCCTGTGCACCGGACAACGATTCGCGATCTCTAGCAGGCGCGCCCGTTGCTCCTCGTCCAGATCGCCGGTCAGGCAAATGATCCGCTCGAAGTGATCGATCTTGGCAGGCTTCCCCGCGGAGGATTCCCCCGCCGACCCAGCCCCCGAAGCCTCCGTCATGTCCGCCGCGTAATTTTTGAAGTGCCGCAGCTCGACATCCACGCGCTCGACGTGCCAGCCCTTGCGCCGGGCGTACATCTGTATCGTCATCGCCGTGCAGGCGCCGAGGCCGGCGGTGACCAACTCGTAGGGATTCGGGCCGTAGTCCTTGCCGCCGACGGACGGCGGCTCGTCGGCCACTAGGCCGTGGTGGCGCACCATGACCTCCGTGGTAAAGCCCTCATCTCCGAGACGTACCGAGACGGCCTTGGCCTCTCCGAGTTTGCCACTGTCATCCTCCGGGTCGCGCGGGAGGTAGCGACCCACCCAGGCCGCGATGAGTTGGCCGGCGTAGTGCGCATCCTCCGGGTCGGAGAGCAGGTGATCGGCCCCGTCGAGGCTCGCGAAACTCTTCGGGTGGTGTGCCTTGACGTAAATCTTCTCAGCGTGCGCGATGTCGACGGTGGCATCCTGCGGGGAGTGCATGATGAGCAGCGCCTTGCGGTTGGTCTCAAGGGCAGCGGCAACGTTGCCCTCCGACAGACTGCGCACGAAGTCGAGGGTA
>JBGTKC010000091.1:0-7981 GCA_041744755.1 Saprospiraceae bacterium | reverse complement strand
GATCAAAAGTGAAATCCGTGGATCGCCCTCCGTGGCGTCGGTCACGTCGGGGACGCTCTCCCCGACGAGGGTAGTGTAGTTGATGAGGTAGTAGCCCTGGATACCGACGGCGGCCACGAGGCCCAGGACCAACAGTCCGTTGTACCAGCGCAACCGCCGCGTGAGCAGCGCGAAGAGCGGGATCGACACCAGCGCCACCCAGAAGAACTGCAGCCGCGGGAAGTCGAGAAACTTGAGGTACCGATTCGGGGTGTCGGTGAGTAAGGACAGCGTCGACCCGACGGCCACCAGCACGGCGATGATGCTGACGAGGGTATAGATGAATTTGCGGATGAGGTAAGGGGCGGGGTGCACCTTGAGCAACGGGGGGCAGTAGGGTGCGTGTTCAGGGCGGGGGGGTTGGTGCATTTGGTGCGCTGGAGGGGGCTATGCTGGTGTCGGGGTGACCCTAAGTGAGCAGCCGGCTAAGTGCCCCGAATTTTTATTAGACGCCTTTCGGCAAAACGCAGGACGATGGCATCTACTTTGAACTCGGCAAACCTTAGATTCGCGTCGTGTCGCGGCTCCGATTCTTGATCGTACTATCTGCCTTCGCGAGCGTTGCCTGTTCGATGCAAGTAGCAACTCCCCAAAGCCGAGAGGAGGAGATCCTCGCGTACCTTCACGATGCCGCCGCCGCCGCCTACTCCCAGCCATCGCCGCACGGGATGGATTTCGAGTTCTTCCTAGATCTAGAACATGGCTACACGGCAACGGCTGATAGCCGATTGCACCTGTTCGCAGATGAAGGACGGTGGGCGCTGGTGATGGAGAAGATTGGCTACACTTCGCCAGCCGGTGCTACCGACTGCCAACTCAACTACTTCGGCAATTGCGTGGACCCGGTGAGGGAGTACAGCGAGATCGGAGGGAGGGACCAAATGAGTAACACTGTTTCGTTTGACGTGATCAGCGGCGCTTCGTTTGAATCAATCGAAAACAGGACCGGCACCGAGGACGAGCAGTGGGAACTCGTCGACCCTACGGCTACTGCGGTTATGGTCAAAGGACAGGCGGTCGATCTTCCGATCGACGCCGAGGTCTTGGATAGCTTAGGTATACCCGTACGGGAATGGAACAATCCCCGTAGACTTATCGACTACGGCGCCCTTACTCGATATCTAGCGGCGACCAACCCCGTCGCCATCCGCGCCACGGACCTAGAGATCCGCCGACAACTCCCAGCTGATCTGCCGAAGCTGATGACGATCGATCGCTTCCAGAACCTAAGCCTGTACGAAAGACAACTGCCGTCGGATGTGGAGACGTACAGGCTGATCGCCAAGGTGTTGGCCACACTGGACACGAGTCAGTGGCAGCCGACGGTAGCGCCGAACAACCACTGGTCGAAGTGGGAGTCGGGGCATTTGTAGGAGTGGTCCGACGCAGGCGCGCCCCCAAGCGCCTGCCCCGACACCGAGCAAGTCGCAGCCGGGTGTTCCTCAGCGAGGCGCTGCATGACCATGATCGTTGGGGTAGTAGGCACCTAGAACAAGAGGCCACCTGTCGAGTCTGGCGTAGCGCGTTGGGTCGTGCATCTTCGCGAAGGTATGAGCCGGCACAGTTAACGCTTGCCCGTGACGCGCATTTTGGCGAGAGCCCCCAAACTTTCCCCATGCCCGCTCCCCCTCCAAAAACTCAACATCGCCGGCCTCAACCCCATGCAGCTGGAGGCCGGCAAGGCCCTACGCGCCGACAGTGATGTCGTGCTGCTCTCCCCCACGGGCACCGGCAAGACGCTCGCCTTCCTGCTGCCGCTCATCGATGGGCTCGACGAGCGATCCGACGAAATCCAGGCGCTCATCCTCGTGCCGACGCGCGAGTTGGCCCAGCAGATCGAACAGGTGGCGCGCACGCTCGGCTCGGGCTTCAAGATCAACGCCGTGTACGGCGGGCGCTCCGGTACGCTCGACAAACTGGACCTCAAACACGTGCCCGCCCTGCTGATCGGCACGCCCGGCCGCATGGCCGACCGCTTCCGGCGCGACGACTACTCCCTGGCGCACGTCCGGACGCTGGTGCTCGACGAGTACGACAAGTCGCTCGAGATCGGCTTCGCGTCCGAAATGAAGGAGATCCTCGGGCGCTTGCCGAACCTGCGCCAGCGCGTCCCTCACGTCGGCGACGAGCGAGGTCGACGTGCCCGACTTAGTGGCGCTGCGCGAGCCGATCGAGATCAACTACCTCGAGCGCCGCAGCATCCGGCTGGACATCGTCAAGCTGGTGACGCCGGAGCGCGACAAGCTCAACGCCCTCGTCACCACGCTACGGCATATCGGCCCACAGCCGGGCATCGTGTTTTGCAACTTCAAGGACGGGCTACAGCGCGTGAGTGATCACCTCGCGGCCACTGGCATCGCGCACGAGTGTTTTCACGGAAGTATGGAGCAGGCCGACCGCGAGCGGGCGCTCGTCAAGTTCAGGAACGGCAGCTCGCGCCTCCTGCTCGCCACCGACCTAGCCGCCCGCGGGCTCGACGTCCCGGCGCTGCACTTCATCCTATACTACCACCTGCCCCCGCGCGAGAACGAGAAGGAGTTCACGCACCGCAACGGGCGCACGGCCCGCGTGGAGGCGCGCGGCGTGGCCTACCTGCTCACGTCGAGCCAGGAGACCGTGCCGGAGTACGTCGAGGAACTGGATTTGGCGGCTATACAGGTCGCTGATTTGGGCGCTTCCGCAAAACCTGCCCCGCGAGAGTGGCGAACGCTCTTCATCACGGGAGGTCGACGCGATCAGATCTCGAAAGGAGATATCGCGGGGCTCGTCATGAAGCAGGGCGGCGTCGACAGAGAGCAACTCGGCGTCATCGAGCTGCAGCAAAACTTCTCCTACGCGGGCGTGCACGCGGACGTGGCCGGGCGAGTAGCGGCGGCCGTCAACGATCTGCGCTTGAAGACAAGGAAGGTGCGGGTGAGTGTGGTGTGAGGCGTTTGCCCTACTGCTGCACACTCCGCATACTCGCCTCCGTGTAGCGCTCCCCCGCCACGGCTCCCTCCGGGAAGGCAGCGGTTAGGATCGCTAGATCCGCCGTACTCATCACCAGCTGCTCGGCCGCGATGTTCTCCTTGAGGTACTTTTTCTTCTTCGTCCCCGGAATCGGGACGATGTCCTCGCCGCGCGAGAGTACCCAGGCGAGCGCCACCTGCGCCGGGGTAGCATCGTACTTCTCGGCCACGCGCTTGACGGTATCGACCATTGCCATGTTGCGATCGAAGTTAGCCCCCATGAAGCGCGGACTCGTGCGGCGGTAGTCGTCCTCGTCGAGGTCGTCTACCGACGTGATGTCTCCGGTCAGGAAGCCGCGCCCGAGCGGGCTGTAGGCTACCAATCCCACGCCCAACTCGCGACAGGTCTCCAGCACGCCCCCGGCGCCCTCTATATCGCGCGTCCACAGGCTGTACTCGCTCTGTACGGCCGTAATCGGGTGCACGGCGTGCGCGCGCCGCAGCGTCGCGGCTGCCACCTCCGACAGACCGATGTAGCGCACCTTGCCCAACTCCACGAGCCGCGACATCGCGCCGACGGTATCCTCGATCGGGGTCAGCGGATCGACGCGGTGGAGGTAGTAGAGATCGATGTGCTCGACGCCGAGGCGCTCGAGGCTCGCGTTACAAGCCTCGCGAACGTAGTCCGGGCTGCCGGAGAGCCCGCGCATCGACTTGTCTTCGCCGCGGACGATCCCGAATTTGGTGGCCAGCGTCACCTGATCGCGCCGCCCGGCGATGGCCTTGCCCACCAACTCCTCGTTGACGAAGGGTCCGTACATATCGGCCGTGTCGAGAAAATTGCACCCGAGCTCCAGCGCCTTATCGATCACCTTTAGCGAATCCTTATCGGAGCGGTCTTTCTCACTTCCGTAAAACTCGCTCATCCCCATGCAGCCGAGGCCGATGGCAGAGACGGGAAGTTGGTTGAGTTGGCGGATGTGCATGGGGGGTCAATTGTTGAAGTGTTGAAGGTTGGATTGTTGAATGGCCGGTAGGGCGCTCACCGCGAGACTCGCTTCCCTAAAGAAGCTTTCGCCAACCACGGTTCAACCACAGCCCGCCTACTAGCCGAAAGCCTGGCACGCCAGTCATAGCGCCACTGCGCCATCGCGCCATTGCGTTGAGGCCCTTGCTGCGCCAACAAAGCTCATCTTACACGCCCCAGAGTGCCGCAGGCCCAGTGCCGCAGGGGCTACCTAACCACCTCCGCCGCCCCGTACCCCAGCTTCTCCAAGCCCTCGAGCTGCGTGGTGGCATCCCCCACCACCAGCCACACCATCTTGTCCGGATCGAGCAGCGCCCCCGCCAGCGATTGCATCTGCTGAAGGTCCATCCCCCGCAAGACCTCCTCCCGCTGCTTGACGTAATCCGCGCTGTACCCGTACTCGCTCATGTCGCTCAGTAGGTTCAGTTTCGCGCCCGCCGTCTCGAATGCCCGCGCATTCCCTTTGATCAACGAACTCTGCGTCGTCTCCAAGTCAGCGGCGGTGTAGGTTTTGGCGTAAGCCCGCAAAATCTGCTGAATCGCCAGCGCCGCCTCCGTGGTCACGTTGCTGCGCACGCCCGTCGAGATCATGAACGGCCCCTGGTCTTTGCCGCCCGCGAAGCCGGAGCGCACACCGTAGGTGTAGCCCTTGCCCTCGCGCAACTCTTGCGTCAGGCGACTCGCAAAACCACCGCCGCCGAGTATGAAGTTCATCGCCTCGGCGGGGTAGAAATTCGGGTCCGTCTCGTTGATGGACGGCGCCCCGATCATCAGCACCGACTGCTTCGCGCCCGGCACGTCGTAGAAGTACACCTTGGCCTTGTCCGGGGCACGAGCCTCGCTCACCATCGGCATATCCACCGACTTCGCCTTCCAGCCACGGTTGAGTTCGACGAGTGAGTTGAGGATTTCGGCCTCGGACTTGGCGCCGACCACGTGCATCGTCGCCACCGACGGCGAGACGTTGTTGCGGTAGAAGCTTTTCAGGTCTTCCATCGTGATCGCGGCCAGCGAAACCTCCGTACCGAGATTGCTCTGGGCGCGGATGTCGTCCTGACCGTAGAGCAACTCGGCGAAGGTCTTCGACGCGATGGCATTCGGCTGCGAGGCCTGCTCCTGGATTTGGCTTACGGCCTGCTTGCGCAGGAGCTCGAGTTCTTTGGCGTCCCAGCGGGGCTGGAGTAGCATCTCCGTCACGATCGCCATCGTCGAGTCGTAGTTGCGGGCCAGGGTATTGCCGCGCACGTGTACGGCCTCGTCACCTGCGAAGACGCCGACGCTGGCGCCGAGTCGGTCGAGGGCGGCTTCGAGTTCGATGGGCGTGCGGCGGGCGGTACCCTTGTTCATGAGGTCGGCCATGAGGTGCGTGACCCCGGTCTTGTCGAGATTTTCGAGCCGCTGCCCGCCGTCGATGCGCAGGTCGAAGTTGACCAGCGGCACCTCGTCGGAGTAGATGCCCATCACGCGCAGGCCGTCCGGCAGCTTAGCCTCCCACACGTCGGGTGTGGCCGTCTCGATCTTGCCGCTGTACGGCGGCTCCACGGTGCGGTCGAAGCTGGACTTCGTGCGCTCGTACTCGGCCTGGACGCTGGCGTCGAACTCACCCTCGGCCCCGGGCTCGATCTTCTCCTCAGCGATGACGGCCTCGGTCGAGCCGGCCAGCGCCAATTCCACCTTGCCCTTCGGCACGAAGCTGGTGGCCACGAAAGACTTGCCGGCCACGTAGGTCTGGTAGACGCGCATCACATCCCCCGGTGTCACCGCCAGCGTCCGGCGGATGTCCTCGGTCACGAAGCCCGGATCACCCGCAAACGTATTGTACTGCGAGAGCTGGAAGGCCTTGCCGAGTACGCTCGACAGACCATTGTAAAACTGCGTCTCCTGCCCGGCGAGGATGCGCTCGAGGTCGGCCTGCGGGATGCCCTTCTGGGCAAAACTCGCCATCGTCTCATCCAGTACTTCCGCGACGCCGTCGAGGTCCTGCCCCTCGAAGGCGCGGACACTGAGCCATAATTCACCGGCCAGTTCGCTCGTGTTGAGGTACATGTTGACCTCCGGGGCGAGTTCGGCCTGCTCGACGACGGCCTGGTAAAGCGGGGCCGACTTGCCCTCGCTCAGGTATTCGGCCAGCACTTGCAGCGGGTAGGCGTCCGGGTGGTATTCCTCGACGGCGGGCCAGACCATACTTAGCTCCGGCAATTGCGCGAAGTTGTCCTCGTAGTAGAGGGACTTGTTTTGGCGCAAGCCCGCTGCCTGCGCTGGCATCGTTGCTACCGGCTGCCCCATCGGAATTTCGGCAAAGTAGCGCTCGACGTAGTCGCGCGCCGTAGCCGGGTCGAAGTCGCCGGAGATGGTGAGCGTCACGTTGTTGGGCACGTACCAGCGGCGGAAGAACTCTTTTACGTCGGCGAGTTCTGCATTCTGCAGATCTTCAAGGCTTCCGATCACCTCCCAGTTGTAGGGGTGCTCGGCGGGGTAGAGATTCGTGCTGATGACTTGATTCGTGAAGCCGTACGGGCGGTTGTCGTTGCTCTGGCGCTTCTCATTCTTGACGACCTCCTTCTCCTTGGCGAGCACCGGCTCGGAGACGGTATTGATGAAGTAGCCGAGCTTGTCGGCCTCCGCCCAGATCATCTTCTCGAGCGCGTCTTTCGGGACGGTCTGGAAGTAGTTGGTCTGGTCGCGCGACGTAAAGCCGTTGGCGCCCTGCCCGCCGATCCGCGCCGACATCTTGTCGAGCCCGCCCTTGCCGAGGTTCTCGGACTCGAGGAAGAGCAGGTGCTCGAAGAGGTGCGCAAATCCCGTGCGCCCGGGTTTCTCCCGCGCCGAACCGACGTGTGCCGCCAGACTCACCGCCACCACTGGGTCGGACTTGTCGACGTGCATCACGACGTCGAGGCCGTTGGCCAATTCGAACTTCTCGAACGGCACCGCGAAAGTGGGTTTTGGCGCGGGAGTACTGGGCGGCGGAGTAGAATCTACGGCTTTGCTGGTGTCGCGACCCGCGCCGCAAGCACACAGAAGGGCGAGGGAAAGGCAAGTGAGGAAGCGCATGGGAAGCAGGTTGCGGCTTTCGCCAAAACAGTCGCCAAATTAGCCACGCGCCGCGTTTGTGACAGTGGTCAACGCTACATCGCCTGCGCGGTCATCCCGCCGTCGACATTGATGTTTTGCCCGGTGATGTAGCTGGCGGCCGGCATCGCGAGGAAAGCAATCACGCTCGCCATCTCGTCGGCTCGCGCCACGCGTCCGAGGGGCGTTCGCCTGAGGACATTGCTCATCTTCTCCCCGTTGCTCAGCAGTCCTTGCGTCAACGGCGTCTCCGTAAACCACGGCGAGACGGTATTCACGCGAATCCCGTGCGGGGCCCACTCCACCGCCAGGTTGCGCGACAACTGCATCATGGCCGCCTTCGACATGCCGTACGGCGAGCCCGTCCCGACGTCCATCCCACCCGCCACCGAGGCGACATTGATGATGGAGGCGTGATCGGAAGCCTTGAGCAATTCCAGCGTCGCCACGGAGAGCCGGAAGGCGCTGTGGAGGTTGGTGTCCATGACGCGGGCGTACTCCTCGGGGGTATAGTCGGCCGTCGCCTTACGGATGTTCATGCCGGCATTGTTGACCAGGACATCGAGTGCGCCCCAACGCTCGGCCACGAAGTCTCGCACGCGCTGCACGTCGGCAACACTCGCCGCATCCGCCACGAAGCCTTTCACCCTTTCGGGAAAACGCTCAGCGAGTTCGGTCTCCAATGCTTCGATCGCGGCTGCGCCACGGGCCGTGAAGATTACCTCCGCCCCGAGCTCGAGAAATTGACGCACCGTCGCCTCGCCGATGCCCTTGCTGCCGCCGGTGACGAGGGCTCTGTAGTTGGTAAGGGCAAATTTCATGTTGAATAACGGTCTTTAAGTTTGGCAGGGGCGGCACACAGCTCGCGCGGTGTATCACCGCGCGCGCTGTGTGC
>JBGTKC010000090.1:0-4062 GCA_041744755.1 Saprospiraceae bacterium | reverse complement strand
TTTATGTCGCTGCTCGTCACGGCGATTGCGACCCTCCGCTCGTTCGGCGCGGAGCCCGGCTACCTCGGAGCCTGGGTGAAGAGTTTTGCGCTGGCGTGGCCGGTGGCCTTCCCCGCGGTGCTCGTCGTGGCACCCGTCGTGCGGCGGATGGTGAAACGGATGGTGGCCACGGAGTAGCTCGCGCGGTAAAAGGTTTTGGCGAAATCGAAGATTCGCGCGAGCAAAGCCGAACGGTGTCTCGACTCTCAGCTAAGAGTTTCCGATTCTAAGATTTCAACCCTCGAACCAACTCTCGATCGCCAACCCTTCGTAGCCTTCAAAGTCGGCGAGGTTGCGGGTCACGAGGATCAGGTCTTGAGTTGCGGCGACGGCGGCGATGATACGTCCAAAATAGGACGCGTGAAGCCTGTCCTCTCTAATCGGGAATGCTGATTGGCGAGCCACTCGGCGGCCTCGCGATCAAAAGTAGGTACTGAAAAATTCTGGGTCACGTCCTCCTCGACATACGTAGCCACCCTTCATCTTCGGCGACCATAGGGGAGGAGGAGGTAGCCTTTTGTAGTTCGTACAAAGTGGCCACGGAAATGGCCATGCTACCGGCATGAAACAACAGCTTACTCACGACGCGCCTATTAGGTTTGTCTCTGAGTGGCTCGGATATTTCATTGCTGTCGAGGAGGAATCGCAATTGGATAATCTATTGAAATGCTGATGCTCTCCCCACAGATTTGTCTCGACGTCCAAAATAATACTCGATTTCGCCCCGAGTAATCAAATGCTCTTTATCTTCAGAGCGCCACTGGTTCAGCTTTCGTAGCCACCGCCACAGTCGCCGGCTCCATCACCCGCGAGGCCGCGTACTTGGCTACGCGCCGCCGATCTTCCTCGGGCAGGGCATCAATGAGCGGTAGCAAATCTTCGTACGTGGTCGTTCGGATTTGATAAGGGGTTATTTCGCCGTCCCAAGATACTCCTCCACCTGCTGAGCCAATACTGTCAACGGCACCGAGCCATTCTGCAACACCGCCCGGTGGAAGGCTCTTATCTCGAACTTGTCGCCTAGTTCCGCCTCGGCCCTCGCGCGCAGGCGCTTGATCTCCAGCTCACCGATCTTATAGCTCAGCGCCTGCCCCGGCCACCCGATGTAACGGTCGATCTCGGTGTTGCACTCATGCAGCGACAGGGCCGTATTCTCGGACAGATAAGCCAAGGCTCTCTCCCGGCTCCAACCCTCGGCGTGGATGCCGCTATCCACCACGAGGCGGCACGCGCGCCACATCTCGTAGGTGTAGCGCCCGAACAGCTCGTAGGCCGTCTCGTACATCCCCATCTCCTCACCTAAGAACTCGCTGTATAGCCCCCAGCCCTCCCCGAAGGCGCTGATGTAATAGTTGGTCCGAAATTTCGGCAGGCCCTCGATCTCGGCGGCGAGCGAGATCTGCAGGTGGTGCCCCGGCACGGCCTCGTGCAAGGTCAACGCCGGCAGCGTGTACAGCGTCCGACTCGGCAAATCGTAAGTATTCACCCAGTACACGCCCGCACGGTGCTCTTTCCACGAACCGCCCACGGCGCGCCCGGCGGTGTAGGTCGGCGCGATGCTCGCCGGCACCGGCTCCACGGTGAAGGGCAAGGAGTAGAGCGGTTCGAAGTACTTGGGCAGTTGCCCCTCGGCTTTCTTGCTGATCCAGGCAGCCTGGTGGAGGAGTTCTTTCGCAGTCTTGGCGTAGAACTGCTCGTCCGTCCTCAGGAAAGCCAGGAAATCCGCAAAGCTCCCCTCGAAATCGACTGCCGCGATAATGCTGTCCATCGAGCTCCTGATACGCGCTACCTCCCGCAGGCCGAGCGCGTGCACGGAGTCGGCCGTGAGCGGCAGCGTGGTGTAGTGGCGGACGCGATTATCGTAATAGTCCAGTCCATTGGGCAGGGTCCCGATGCCGGGTTGCTCAGGCGAGGCCTTTAGGTAGTCGGCAGCCATGAAGTCACCTAGCTCGGCGTAAGTCGCGTTCACTTCCCCGATCACCGTGCGCGCTTTCGCCAGCAGGCGTGTTTTTTCGCTTTCGCCAAAACCTACCGGCAGTCTTTCGAAGGGTTCGTACAGGGGCGAATCTTTCACCGCGTCCACGTCCCAGGTTTTGAGCAGTTCGAGCGTGTTGCGCACCACCGGCTGCGGGGCGATGATGCCCTCTGCGAGTCCCTGGCGCAGGAGGGACATGTTCTGCCGCAAGGCACCTGAGTACGACGGCAGCCAAGCCAGGTAAGCCTCGTAATCCGCTATCGTATTAAACGGCAATCGATCGAGGCTATAAGACAATCCATTATAAAACCCACCCTCCGCATTAAAGGGAATCAAGTGCATCCGGTAGCGGACCTCATCCACCTCGTCGTGGAGTTTGATCCGCATCACTTCACGCGAAACTCGCTCCTGGCGCGAGAGACCGGCCTCGGGGAGGGCGTCGAGCTTGACGAGGAGGGCCGCGGCACTGTCGGCTTGGCGCTTCATCAACTCATCCGAGACCGGCTGCCAGGCACCCACGGGATGCTTGCCGCGCCCGAGACTGTCCTGTGCACCCCAACCACGATCCTCGATCGTCTCGAAGAGCGTCGCGAGTTGTTTGGAGGCGGCGCCAGGGTTGGTGGTCCGCTGGGGGGCGGTCTGGGCGCAGAGGGCGAGCGGGAGGAGGAGGCAGAGGAGGAGGGCGGCCTTTTGCATGGTGGGAATGTAGGTGTGGGCGCGGGGACCAACCACCGCTTCAACGCCTTCTGCGAGTGTACGGAGTGCGGATGACTGTGGACGGACGGGGCAAATGGAAGGTGGATGTATTACTTGCCCAAAAATGAGCAGTACAACGGAGCGCTGGATGTCCAGAAGCGGCGGTAGGCGACATCGCGCCACCAAACAACCATCCCACCAAACAACCAGGCACCCTTACTCCCCTTTCACCTGCGCCACCGCACTCGCCCACAGCGCATCGCCCGCCGGCACCGCCGCCTCAAGCTCCACCTTGTCCCCACTCACCGGGTGCGAAAAGGATAAGCGGAAGGCGTGCAAGTGAATACTCCGATCCGCATTGGCCCGCCGCGCTCCGTACTTGACGTCGCCGTGGATGGGCGCACCTACCGCGGCCAGCTGTGCCCGAATTTGGTGGTGCCGGCCGGTGTGCAGCTTAACCTCCAACACCGGGTAGCGATCGGTCTCGCCGACCTGGCGCCAGTTCATCACCGCCTCCTTGGCATCGGGGGTACCGGCCTCGGCGACGTAGCTCTTGTTGCTGCGACCGTCGCGCGCCAGGAGGTGGCGCAACGCACCCTCGGGGACGTTCGGGAGCTCGTCGACCACCGCGAGGTAGGTCCGCTCGACGCTGTGCTGCTCGAACTGCCGCTGCAGCTCCTGGACGCTCTTCTTGTGGCGCGCGAAGAGCACCAAGCCGCTGGCGGGCTGGTCGATGCGGTGGATGAGGTAGAGGTCGCGCTTCGCGTAGGCGCTCGCTAGCTTCTGCAACGTCGGTGCCGCGGCGTCGGCGGACTGCACGGCGAGGGCCGCGGGCTTGTTGAAGGCCAGGAGTTGGTTGTTCTTGAGGATCACCCAGTCGCCGATCCCGGTGCCCTTCTGCGGGGGCGGCGGGAGACGTTTGAAGCCAGGCTTGGCCATGATTATTTTCGTTTGCGAGCCGCGGGCTCGATGATCTCGACCTCGACGTCGATGGGGGCCCGGCGCCGGAGTTGGGCATCTTCGTCCAATTCTGCCTGGCGCCGCTCGGTGAGCAGGCGCTGGCCGCGGTACCAGAAGTACACCGCGGCCAGGATCCCGGCCACGATCAGGAGCTTGAGCATGGCGGCGAAGGTAGCCCTCTCCCGGACTACCTTCGCAGAGGTCCCCCCGGCCCGTCCGCCTATGTCCCGTCATTTCGGCCACCCGCCCGACGTCCTCCCCGGGATGACCTACGCCACGCGCGTCGACCTGGCCGCGGCCGGCGTACACCGACCTTTGCGCAAGGGGATCTGCGGCTCGCAGCAGGAGGGCTGCGAGTCGATCGTGGTCTGCGACGGCTACGAGGACGACGT
>JBGTKC010000089.1:0-49831 GCA_041744755.1 Saprospiraceae bacterium | reverse complement strand
GATCCGCACGTCGACGGCGGCCTCCACGCCCTCCAGATGCCCTTCACGGCAACGCACGAATTAGCTCACGCCCAGGGCGTCACCGACGAGGGCGACTGCAATCTGCTCGCCTACCTCGCCGCACGGCGCAGTCCGGATGCGTACGTCCGTTACAGCGCCGAACTCACCTACCTGCGCTACCTCAGATCGGCCGTAGCGAGACGCGACCGTGCACGCTTCACGGCCATCTCGGCCGGGTTGTCGCCAACGGTCGTGGCGGACCTCCGCGAGATCCAGGTCGCCATGGACCGCTACACCGAGATCGCGCCCGCGGCCCGCGACTATATTTACGACAGCTACCTCAAGACGCAGGGTGTACATGAGGGACTCGCCAGCTACGGCCGCCTCATTGACTGGGTGGTGGAGGCGAAACGGGTGCGGCCTGAATTTTTTCGCGAAGCTCAAGCAGCAGCTCCAGCGCGGTAGTTGTCAGGTTGTCCATCGCGTCTGCGATCCGCCATGCCTCTCGATTGCGCGGTTCGACGCGGTTGCTGATCCCGCGTAGCTGTACGCTCGGCAGGTTTTGCCGAAAGGCCACCCACGCCACTGCGGCCCCTTCCATCGACTCTACGTCCGCCGTGCTAGACGCCAAGAACCTATCGATCCGCGGCTGGCTCCCATGTGCCTGAGAGACGGTGGTTCCTGCTTTCCTGCGGCTTTCGCCAAAACGCGCCTGTAGTACCTCGTGGAAGAAACCTAGTTCACGGGCGTGGGCTGGTGGCTCGGATGGGTCGTTGACCGGGGCGGGCGAGTGACGGCTAAGGAGCCTACCGTCCGCGAAGGGGGCCGCGTCCCGGTCGGCGAAACCGAGGTCGAACAGGCTCAGATGGCTCCCGTCGACATCCTCGGCGCCGAGGTCGCCGAAGTCGTCGCTCTCAATCAGAACCACGTCTCCGAGCGCCAACGCCGGCGAGAGCGCGCCGCCCAACCCAATGTTGAGAACCGCGTCACAGGGATGTGTCAACAGCTCCTCAGTAAGGGCGGCGGCGGTGGCCACGCCGCCGACGCCGGTCGACAAGTACCGAAATACCACGCCTGCGCTGTGACCGTAGCGCGCCATCTGCTCTTCGAGCCGATCGCGCAGGGGCGACAGCTCCGACTCCGTGGCGGCGACGATGAGGATCGTGAAAGGGTTTGTGGTCAAGGTTTTTGCAATCTTAAAATGAGACCGAAGTCTGACGCGAAACGTCGGTAAAATAACGTTTATTCGGCCGCTGATCCACTAAGCCAGTTTGGGATCAGTCAGCAAGGGCGCCCCGCGGGGCCCGACAAGGGAAAGTTCATGACACAGGATCGTTATACGCCAGCGGAGCTCGAGACATTTCGCACGAATGTCGAGAAGAAACTGGCGCGCGCTAAGGAGGATTTCGAGTACCTCCAAGAACAGATCGACGAGCTCGGGCAAAGTAACGACGGCGACCACTCCGCCGACTACATCGACGGTTCGGCCGCCCACATGGACATCCAGCGCATGAACGAGATGGCGCGCCGCCAGCTCGCCTCCATCGAGGACCTGGAGGCCGCGAAGGTCCGCATCCGCCAGGGGATCTACGGGATCTGCTCGGTGACGGGCGAGAAGATCGACGCTAAACGCCTGCGGCTCGTACCCGGAGCCAAGCGCTCGGTGGAGGGCGAGCGGCTCTACGACCTCGGGCAGGCCAAAGACATTGACCTCGTCGACCGCTTCGCGGAGATGGATCGCGAGGCCTGACCCACGTCCCACGCGCGGCCTCACCCGTGCGGCGTCGGCCGCACCGCGCAGCACTCCAGCAAGCCCCAGTAATCCGGTCGGTCGCTGACGAGCTTGTGCACGAAGCCCTCGGCCACGCGGCCCTTGTGAATCGAGAACACTCCCGGCATCTGGAACCCGTCTCCGAGTTGCTGCGCGCCGACCCAGTGACCCTGCACCACGCCCGCGTCGAAGCCCCGGATCCAGGCGTGCAGCCCAAAGAGCTGGTGGAAGTTGCCTTTCGTGAGCTCGAAGGCTCCGTAGTGCTCGCACGACTGATCCGAGACGTGGTCTACGCCAACGAGGCGGTAGCGCTCGAACCAGCGCTCGGCGACCTCGGCGGTCGTCATGTGGACCATCACCAGGCGAATGCCGCAGGATTCAAATTCTTGACGGCGGGCGGCGAGGTCGGCCATCGCCTCGCGGCAGAAGGTACACCCGAAGTGACGAAGGAAAACCAGAAGCACCGGCTGGGCCTGGGATAAGCTCCCGACGGAGGCCCCGTGCTGCGTGGTCATGCGACGCAGGCTTAGCTCGGTGGCCGACGCGGACGTCGCGGGTTTAGGCATAGCGGGAGGGGTCGGGCTGTAGGCGTCAAACGAACGAGGGGGGCCACGGTTGCCGTTACACCCGTGAACCCCCCTCGCGCTATTGGTTTTGGCGGCAAGCCACTTACTTCATCGCCTTGTAGACCTCGATGACCTCGCGTACGCTCTCGGCCGAGTCCTTGAGCAAGGCCTGCTCCTCGTCGTTGAGTTTGAGCTCGATGATCTCGGAGATGCCCTCGGCGTTGAGCTTGACGGGCACCCCGAGGTAGATGTCCCGCAGACCGTACTCACCGTCGAGGTAGGCGCAGCACGGGAAAATGCGGTTTTCGTTCTTGAGAATCGCCTCGACCATCTGCGCGGCTGCGGCCCCGGGGGCGTACCACGCGCTCGTGCCCATGAGGTTGACGAGCTCGCCGCCGCCCTTCTTGGTCCGGTCGACGATGGCCTCGAGTTCACCGGCGTCGATGAGTTCGGTAACGGGGATCCCGGCCACAGTCGTGTACCGGGGCAGGGGCACCATCGTGTCACCGTGCCCGCCCATGAGCACTGCCTGGATGTCTTTCGGGCTGCAGTCGAGGGCCTCGGCGAGGAAGGCGCGGTAGCGGGCGGTGTCGAGGATGCCCGCCATCCCGAACACGCGACTGCTGTCGAGGCCGGACTGCTTGTAGGCCGCGTACGTCATTACGTCGAGCGGGTTCGAGACCACGATGATGATCGGATTCGAGGAGTGCTTCATGATGGATTCCGTCACCATGCTCACGATCTTGGCATTCGTGGAGATGAGGTCGTCGCGGCTCATGCCAGGCTTGCGCGGGAGCCCCGCAGTGATCACGACGATGTCCGAGCCGGCGGTGTCGGCGTAGTCGGAGGTGCCCTTGAGGCGGGTGGAGTAGCCGCCGATCGGGGCCTGCTGCCAGGTGTCGAGGGCTTTGCCCTGCGCGAATTCGCCTTTGATGTCGAGGATGACGATCTCGTTGACGATGTCTTTGTGTGCGAGTACGTTGGCGCAGGTTGCCCCCACGTTACCAGCACCGACTACGGTTACTTTGGCCATAATTGCGGTCGCGGCGTGTTTGAGTGAGCCGCGAATGTAGTCCCCCGTCGCCACAGAGACGTTTAACCGTAAGTTCCTTGCGCAAACCCGACGCACGCCACCGCCGCCGGGGATACTTTTGAGATTCACGAAATGGTGTACTGATGAAGTTCTCGAACCTACTTACCCTCTGCCTCGCCGTCACGACGTCCACGGCGATGGCCCAGGGCGAGTCGCGCGGAATCTGCGGTACCGGCGATGTGGACATCGAGATCACCAAGGCTAATATTGCGGCCGCAGAGGCTTACGCCAAAACGCATCCCGCGGAGGCGAAGGGCGCTATCCGATACTTCCCGATCCGCTTCAAGATCACCGGCAATACCGATGGCACCGCGGAGTCGCCGGTGTTCGACGTCATGAGTCTCGTAGAATCTATCAATCGCGACTTCGCGCCTTACAACTGGCGGTTCTTTGTCGAAGACGTGAATGGAGTTCCTTTCGATTACTTCTTCGACGACGCTCGCAACACGAAACTTTCACAAGACGCGGCTTTCCTCGAAGCAAACCGCGCCACGAGCGCCATCACGATCTACGTGACCGGTGACGCCACCACCCCCAATAGTAGCGGCGTCGGCGTCACCCTCGGCTACTACTCCTTCCGCCAGGACATCCTCGTGGTGCGCACGAGCGAGATCGGCTCCAACGCCGCCACCGCCTCTCACGAGCTCGGGCACTATTTTGGCCTCCCGCACACCTTCCGCGGGTGGGACTGCGTCACCTGGGAGGGGACCGTCTGCAGTGACACTACCTACAAAAGTCCCGTGACCCAGTTGATCGCCCCTTGCACGCTCGGGGGCAACAGCATTCCCGTAGAACTCGTGACCCGCGGGAGCGGCGCCAACTGCGCGACGGCAGGCGATCTATTCTGCGACACCCCCGCCGACTACCAGTTCGGTCTCGGGTATCCGAGCTGCTCGTACGACGGCGCCGTCAAGGATCGCAACGGCGATGCGCTCGCGCCCGCGGAAAATAACTTCATGTCGTACTTTCAAGATTGCAATCCGTACGAGTTCAGTCCGCAGCAATTCGCGGCGATGGCCGCGGACGTCCGCGGCTCGCGTCGGTCTTTCCTGTCCGAGCAGTCTGTACCGATCAACTTGGACTCCGTCCGCCTCGCCCCGCAGATCCTCACGCCCTCGGCGACGGGAGCCACCCAGTTCGGTGACGAAGCCACGATCACGTGGGATGCGATCCCCGGCGCCCTATACTACTACCTCGAGGTCAACACGAGCCGCAACTTCTCCGACCGGACGGCCATCCTCCAGGTGACGCTCCCGGCTACGGTCACGTCGTATACCATCAAGAACCTGAAGCCCGACCGACTCTACAGTACACGGGTGCGGGCTTTCAACCAGCTTACCGTGGGGCTTCCTTCACCAGGTATCAATTTCCGCACAGGGACGATCTCAGCTACGACCTCGCCCGAGGCCTTGCGCTCTTTCAGCGTATTCCCGAATCCACTGTCCCAAGGCAGCGACCTGATCGCTGCTATTGAGGTGGAACGCTCCGGTGAGTTCGACGCAGTTATTTTCGACGTCACGGGACGCCAGCTCTCCGCTCAGCGGCTCTACCTCGCACAGGGCAGCAATCGAGCGACTCTACCGACGGCAAGCCGCCTCGCCGCAGGTCAGTACATCGTGCGGGTCAGCGGGCCGTGGGGCGTGAGTACGCGTCGGTTCAACGTACAGTAGACGCGGCGCTACCCTTCGGCCAGTAGCTGATCTACCTCGATTTCAGTCGCGCGAAGGCGCGTACGCGACCAGTTGATCAGCGCTTTGGCGCGCTGGACGCGCGCGGTCAAGTCGTCGAGCGAGCTGTCGGGGCGCTGCAACTGCTCCAAGATTTCCTGGAGCTCATCCTGTGCAGCGGCGTAAGATTCGGGTGCGGCGTCGGTGGTCATTGTGTAAGGGATTCGATGGTTCTGCCGTCGGCGAAGATGGTGGTGATCGTCTCGCCCGCGCCAATCGCACTCTCGCTAGAAAGGGTTTGCGTACCGCGCTTGGTGATCGTGTAGCCGCGTCGGAGTACGGCGTTTGGGTCGAGAGCCTCGAGCTGCCTGGCGGTAGCACTGAGGGCGTAGTCGGTTTTGGCGAAAGCCCCGAGAGCGGCGTTGCGGAGGGCTGTGCTGAAGGCCGCTACTCGTGATTCCCCCTGTGCGACCTGCCGCACGCCCTGACTCGCCAGGGTGGATGCGCTCCGCGCGAGGGTCGCGTCGGCCTCCTGGATCGCGTGCTGCGCGTGGCGCCCGATCTGACGGCCGAGTTGCGCCTGTCGCGCCTCGTACTGAGCGTTGTGGTGGATGAGGTACTCGGCGAGGGCCGTCGGCGTCTTGAGGGACATGTACGCGACGTGATCGGGGATGGTCTCGTCGATCTCGTGACCGATACCGACGAGGACGGGGACCTTCGACAGGGCTAGCCCCGCGCCGATCTCGTAGTCATCGAAGCTCGCGAGATCGAGGCGACTACCGCCGCCTCGCAGAAGACAGATCGCGTCGAAGCGCTCCGGGCGAGCATTTATGGAGGCGAGGGCCGCCGTCACGGTCGGCACGGTGTTGGGGCCCTGGACGGCGACGTCGAAGTGCTCGACGTGGTAGGCGAAGCCGTACGGGTTGTGGGCGAGCTGCTCGCGGAAATCGGCATACCCGGCGGCGGTCTCGCTGGTCACCACGGCCAGGCGCTGGTACACGAGTCGTGGCGGAAGCCTGGCGTTGAGGCCAATGAGTCCCTCCGTGGATAGGCGCTCGAGTATGGCGCGGCGCTGCATCTCGAACTGGCCGAGCGTAAAGGCCGGATCCCAGTCGACGATGCGGAACTTCAACCCGTAAACCTCATGGAGCTCGAGTTCGGCCTGGAAGCAAATCTCGCGCCCGACGGCGAGTACATCGGCGGCGGCCTTGCCGCGATTGCGCAACACCTTCAGGTAATCGTTGCCCCACAACTGTCCGTCGGCTTTCGCCAAAACCTGTTGGGCCTCGCCCTTCTCGGTGAACTGGAGGTAGCGGTGTCCGCGGCGCTCCGTGAGGGAGGTGACCTCGGCGCGGATCCACATCGCGAGCGGGAAGTTGAGCGCCAGCGCCCGTTTGGCGCGCGTGAGGACTTCTTGGAGGGAGAGGGGCTCAGGGTTCATGCTTTGGGATAACGTATGGTGGAAAAGCCAATGTTTGGCACACTATTAGCAAAACTCGCTATGTGTTCACGGCTCAGGCTACCGCGAAGGTGGCGTGGGACCACCTCTTCAAAAAACTTCTTCAGAAACTGCTTAAACACATGAAGCTCCTCAACCTATCCTTTACCAAACCCCGCTACTGGGTCCTCGGACTGGCGCTTGCCGCGGGGGCTGGTACGTCCCAAGCTCAGTTTACGGGGATTGGGACGGTAGCGCCCTCCGGAGCGTTACACGTCGTCGGCAACGATACCACGGCGGCCGCAACGGCCAACACCCTGATCGTCGAGAAGATCAAGCGTATCCTCCCGACGGCGGCGGACTCCACGCTCTATAACAGCACACTAGTGTACAACCCGGCCACGGGTATCTTCCGCTATCAGAAGATCAGTTCACTCCTGAACAACAACGCTGAGTGGATCTGGGACGGCACCAAGCTCGTGCCTCGGCGCGTCTCGATTGCCGACGAGATCAGCATCGTCGATAATACCGTCGGTATCGGGAACAACCTCACCGTCGGCGGCAACGCTACGGTTACCGGTAACGGTGCAATCACCGGCACGCTCGCGGTAACGGGTAACGGTACGTTCACTAATAACCTGACCGTCAATGGGAACACCGCACTCGCAACTGGTGCCGGAGACGTTGTTACGCTCACTAACCTCACGCGTATCCCCCTCGCCAGTGTCGGCGCCGGCATCCACGTGATGATCCGCGACACGGCCAACGCCAACCAAATTCGCTACGCAGAGCTCGGCAACCTCCTGGAGGCGAACGGCATGTGGGTCGAGAACGCCGGCAAGACCGAGCTGCTTCCCCGGGTCTCGAACTACGCTGGCACCATCGGCATCACGACCGATTCTGTACTCATGAAAAAGGCTGCCAGTGTCACCGGAGGCTTCCGCGTCCGCGGCGCCACCGAGCTGCGGTCCACGCTCGATGTGGTCGCGGCTACTAACCTGCGTAGCACGCTAAGCGTCGGTACGCTTACTAATGCAACCCCACCGCTTGGCGCCGACAAGGTCCTCATCCAGAAGGCGCTGCCGGCCGGCAATACCCTCGTGCAGCACGTGACGGTCGACCAGCTCATCCAGAACAACGGCGAGTGGCGCGTCAATGACCTCGCCACCCCGACCTACATCTACGCCTTCCGCGCCAGGGGCGGGTCAGTCCCCGCGGCCAGCGACGTGACTATCACGACGGCCACCGGCAACATGGGTATCGGCACCGTCGCCCCGACGCAGAAACTCCAGATCGTCGGTGGGTCCATCCTCGTGGACTCCGACCAGGGCATCAACTTCGGTGCGGCGGCGAAGAGCCTGCGCGGCGTAGGCGCAGCGCTCGAGCTAAGAGCGAGCGCTACCTACAGCGAGGCCATCGTCGGTGCACATACCATGACCGCGGCCCAGAGCACAAAAACGATCGCAGGTGACCTCACGAGCACTTCGACTACTGGCAACGTCATCACGTCGGCTGCCGCCGCCACCGCGATCATTACGAATCGCGTAGGTACGGGTGCGGCACCGCTGAGCCCGACGACCACCCTCAACCAGCACGGCCTTGGTATTGGTACTGTCGCAATCCCGGGACGGCACCTCCAGACCAACCTCGCCGACGGTATCCAACTTGGTTCCCTCACGGCGGTCACTAACGTCACGACCGTCGGCCTCGGCCCTGTTACGCCTGGCTTGTTCGAGCGCGTCCTCCTCACCGACGGCAATGGGGTGGTCCGATACATCAACGCCAGTGACCTAACACAGGCCTCCGGCGAGTGGCGCTTCCGGGCAGCCGTAGGCGGTACGAACCCAGATCTCATTTACGCGAACCGGGCGGATGCGAACGGCCAACGGATTGTCGCTACGACTGGTGGCAACTTCGGTATTGGCACGCAGGCGCCGTCGGAGAAGCTCCAAATCGTCGGGGGTAATATCCAGCTCGATCTTCTCGCAACCCTGCACTGGGGAAGTACTGCCAACCAGATCACCAACACAGGTATCACCTCCTCTGGCGCCTACCGAGTTCAGAACGGCGCCGAGACCAACGTAGGCTTCTTCGAAGGTGCTTCTACGACGCCGTGGTTGTTCCACAAGGCGGACTTCGGTACCGCGCCAGGCAATGAGATCGGCCGCGTCGGTATCAATACCAACACGCCCGCCGCAACACTCCACGTCGCCGGGAACATCGTCGCCTCCAACACGGCGGTCACCTCCGATCGTCGCTTCAAAGACAACATCACGGAGCTCACGGGTGCCCTTAATGCCGTCAATGCACTTCGCGGCGTGACATACAAGTTCCGCACCGACGAGTTCCCAAAGGAGCACTTCGACCGCGCTTCGCACATCGGCTTCATCGCCCAGGAGCTGCGTGACGTCCTCCCGATGGCTGTCTTCGAGCGCACCGACGGCTTCCTCACCGTCGACTACGGCGCGGTCACCCCGGTCCTCGTCGAGGCCATCCAGGAGTTGTCCGCCAAGGTCGACCGTCTCGAGGCCGAGAATGCAGCCCTCCGTAGCGGTAAGATCGCCGACGCCGTCGGAGCAGTGAGCACTAAACAGTTACGTGATTTGGAGGCTCGCCTCGCCGCTATGGACGCCCGCCTCGAGGCGGCGGCGGCTGGCCGCAAGTAGCCCCAAATTCCGAAAGGGAAAACTACCACTGGGTACTTCCCCTGAGATCAAGGAGTTATCTTCAAATCTCATACCCTAACCTTAACCGCAGGCGCCTCGGAGAAATTCGGGGCGCCTATTTTCGTGAACAGCTTTCGGCCTGCTCGTCTGGCTGTCGCCAGTGTTCCGACACTCCGGAAAATGGCACTAGCGGGAGCCAGTCGGGCGCCCCTCGCGGCGTTGTTCCGAAAGTGACTACGCCCGACGACGACACGCGCCTTGTGGCCCAACGAGCCCACCTCCGCAGGCTTGCCAACGAGAGCTTCCCGGAGGCCGCACGCCGCGGCGCCTATCCGGTCCGGCTCAATCACTGCTTCTTGCGCATCGTTTACGACGCCATCTTTGCCGCACAGTGGGACACGGTTTTGCCGAAAGGCCGAGTACCAGTCGTCGACAGGCTTACGCCAAAACAGTTGACGAAGGCCATCGACATCGCGGAGGCCGTGCTTGCGGACCCACGACTTTGTGCCACACTCAATGCGCGGAGTCTCGCGTACCGCGGGAGGGGTATGCGCTGAGGGAGGAGACCGTGCTCAGGGAGGACAGGTGACCATCGAGCGTATGCCTTTCGGGCCAGCGCGCCGCTGTAGCCATCGGCAACTGATCGAGTGTCTAGCGTGCGCACAGGTTTATACGTGGTGGCGCGCGTACAACCCCTCGAACTTTAGTCTCTGGGCAATTGCCTCCTACAGCACCGCCTGTACCGCGGCGGCCGCGTCCTTGAGCAGCACCGCCGAGCGGACGTTGAGTCCGGACTCGTCGATCATCTGTTTTGCGATCTCGGCGTTCGTGCCCTGGAGCCGCACGATGATCGGGACGTTGATGGTCCCCATATTTTTGTAAGCGTCAATGACGCCCTGGGCCACGCGGTCGCAGCGGACGATCCCGCCGAAGATATTAATGAGGATGGCCTTCACCTTCTCGTCGCGCAAAATGATCCGGAAAGCCTGCTCCACGCGGGCCGCATCGGCCGTGCCTCCGACGTCGAGGAAGTTGGCGGGCTCCCCGCCGGAGAGCTTGATGATGTCCATGGTCGCCATCGCTAGACCCGCTCCATTGACCATGCAACCGACGTTGCCGTCGAGCTGGACGTAATTTAGTCCGACGGCCCGGGCTTCCACCTCGGTCGCGTCCTCCTCGCGGGTGTCGCGCATGTCCTCGAGATCCTCGTGGCGGTAGAGTGCGTTGTCGTCGATCGACATCTTACAGTCCACGGCCACGAAATTGTCGTGACCGTCGTGGAGCAAGGGGTTGATCTCGAATAACGTCGCGTCGCTCTGCACGAATGCCTTGTAGAGATTGGCTACGAACTTGGTGCAGTTCTTGAAGGCCTGGCCATTGAGGCCGAGATTGAAGGCGATTTTTCGCGCCTCGAAGCCCTGGAGCCCGAGGGCGGGGTCGATGAACTCTCGGTGCACGAGCTGCGGCGTCTCCTCGGCGACCTTCTCGATGTCCATGCCGCCCTCCGTGGAGTAGACGATCACGTTGGTCTTCGAGCCGCGATCCGTGAGGACCGACATGTAGTACTCCTTGCAGGAGTCGAAATCGGGCTTGTAGGCGTCCTCGGCCACGAGCACCATGCTCACCTTCTTGCCGGGGCCCTCCATCCCGCCTGGGGTTTGCGGGGTCTTCAGCATCATCCCGAGGATGTCGCCGGCCACCTCGCGGGCTTGCTCTTCGCTCTTCACGACCTTCACGCCGCCGCCCTTACCGCGACCGCCGGCGTGGATCTGGGCCTTGATGACGACGAACTTATTGCCGGTGCGCTCGACCACGGCCCGGTAGGCGGCCACGGCGTCCTCTACGGACTCCGCGGTGGTACCTTCCTGGACTGCGACGCCGAAGCGCTTCAGTACTTCCTTCCCTTGATACTCGTGTAGATTCATATTGGTGGGCCGTTTGGGCGATTGCGGCAAATGTAACCGACATTGACAGGACCTTAACCCCGCTCACCGGATTACGTGAGCAACCCCGCTGCGAACCCCTCCGTTAGCGACCACGTGACCAAAGCCACCGCGTTATCGTTTGCCCTCCTGGGGGCAATCTGTTTTGCCGGAAGGCTCATCGCCCAATCCCCGACCTTTGCCTTCGCCGAGGACAGCACCTATCGCGAGGACGTCACCCTCGCTGAGGCGACGGCTTCCGCCAAAACCCTGGACGCTTACGAACACAAACTCCAGGCCGCGGCGACCGTGATGCTGCGGAGCCGCGACGCCGCCACCCGGCGCGCTGGATACGACACGCTCTCCGCAGCCCTAACGCGTGCCCTCGGGCTGCCCGGCGCCCGGGAGTACGAATTCGCCCAACTCACGGCCGTGAGCCAGCTCGCCGATCCCGCCAGGGCGTGGCGGATCTTCACCTGGCAACACTTCGTCAACGATTCGACCTACCGGTACGGCGGGGTGTACGTGCCGAGCGATACTGCCCAACCAGTCGTATCACTCACGGATGCTGCCCAGCGGGAAGGCGCTCAGGATGATTTCGAGCTCACGCCCGAGCAGTGGTACGGCGCTGTGTACTACGGCGTGTACCCGTTCATACTCGCCGACGGTCGCCCGGCCTGGGTGCTGTTCGGCTACGACGCCGACGGCTACTACCACCGGCGTAAGGTGGCCGACGTACTCACGTTCGACCGTAGCGGCGCGCCGCGCTTCGGAGCGGAGGTGTTCGTGGGCTCGGAGCGGCAGGCGGACCTAGTCCGCTCGCGGATCATCCTCGAGTACCGCACCGACGCTCGAGTGTCCCTGCGTTACGACCCTGACCTCGGCGGCATCGTCCACGATCGACTCGTGATCGGTCCCGCGCCCAAGCCCGGTCTCGCGCCTGGGTACGTCCCCGACGGTAGCTACGACGGCTTCACGCTCGACGCACCCGCTGGCCTGTGGCGCTACCGCCAGGAGTACTTCGACCGCGTCATCTCGGCGGAGCCCCCGCGTCCGCAACCCATCCTCGGGGTCAGTGGCGAACAGCGGGATCTGTTCGGCCGGGTGAAACGGCCCAAGGGCACCGACCCGAAAAAGCCGCAGTCCCCCAAGAGGTAGGGGGTAGGCCCGCCGCCGAATCTGCTCCTGGAAGTGTCGCCCTCCTCGGTCGGCAGGCCTAGCTTCGCCGCAGTGGCCATCACGACCCAAAGACTGCTAACCACCCGCACCGCGCGCCTCGTCTCCGTGGGACGGCTACTGCGTTCCACGCGCCTCATCATCATCGCGTGTCACGGATACGGCATGGAGGTGACACGCTTCGCGGAGTCTTTCGCCGGAATGCCGGAGGAGGTCGTCGTCTTGTGCCCGGAGGGTCTCAGCCGATTTTACTGGGGAGGGTTCGAGGGCAAACCCGTGGCGAGTTGGATGACGAGTCTGGAGCGCGACGCGGAGATCGAGGACTTCTGCGCCTGGCTGCAGCGCGTCTACGACCTCGCCGAGGCTGGCGCTCCCACGGCCAAGATTGCCGTGTTCGGGTTTAGCCAGGGTGCGGCCACGGTGATGCGCTGGCTCCATGATCGGCGACCAGCCGTTGACGCCGTAGTCCTTTGGTCAGGTACACCCCCGGAGGATATCGCATACGCGCCGGCGGAGTACTTCGGAGCGCTCCGGCGGCTGGCGTACTGGGGCGACGCCGACGAGCTCGTCGCCTGGGCCCGTGCCGCGCGTAGATTCGAGGAGGTCGCGCTAAACTTCGACCATCGTCAGTTCGCGGGTGGGCACGAGCTCACCGCGAGTGCGCTACGCGACCTGGTCGGCGAATTACTCGATGCAGCCTGAGCGAAAGCGAGTTCACAGCTACCGTGCCGCCTTTCGGTATTAGTGGATTCGGTCGCCCCGGACCTCGATCGTCGCGAGCAGTTCGCGTTCGTGGTCGAGGTACTCGTGCCAGCGCGCCTGCACGGCGTCAGGCTCGCCGTGGCGTTTAGCGAGCGAGAGGAACATCCGGTAGTGCCCCGCCTCGCTGACCATAAACTTGTGGTAGAAGTCACGCATCTCCTCTCCGGCGATCTCCAGGCTCAGCAACCGAAAACGCTCGCAGCTGCGGGCCTCGATGAGGGCCATAGTGAGGAGCCGCTCCACGAGCCTATCCTCCCGCGAGCCACCCCCGCGGTTGAAGGCCATCAGCCCGTTGACGTAGTGGTCCTTGCGCTGCCTGCCGAGGACTAGGCCGCGCTTGTCGAGTTCCGCCAATACTTGCCGGAAGTGTCCCCACTCCTCGGTGACGACGGGCGCGATCTCACGGACGACGTCATATTTGTCCGGGTATGCCTGGATGATGGAGATACAGCTCAATGCCGCCTTCTGCTCGCAGTACGCATGATCGGTTAGGATCTCGCCGAGATCCATCTCGACGAGGTTGACCCACCGGGGGTCGGTAGGTAGTTGCAGGCCGAGCTTGTGGTTGTCGCGGGGAGCCATAATTGGGGTCTTGATGAGAGGAGGGGGTTGAGGCTCCGATGGGTGGATGAACTTAGCCGGACGCGCGGAAGCTATCACCTCATCAAACTGCGTCCCCATCCTCCCATGTCGATCACAGACAAGCCAACTGCCGCCGCAAGAAGGCCATGTCGTAGATCTGGTAGTCGTCGAAGCCCGTGCCCCACATCACGCGGACTTCGTCCAGCAGGGACTTTTCGAGCATTTTGACGGTGCCCTTGTTGAGCACGTAGCGGCCCTTGTACGTCGAGACCTTGGTTACAGGATCGTAGTTAGCCTGCGAGGCGGTTTGATTCCGCATCACGATCTTCTGCCCGTCTACGGTCCGGAAGGTGACCTGGGCCCCGCGAGCTAGCACGCCGAACTCCGTGGCGGCAAATTGCGAGCGGATCACGTACTCGGTCTCGAGCACTACGGAGCGGCCGGTCTTGACGAGCCGAGCGTTGCACGTGAGCAGGGAGGCAGCCCCGAGGAAAGGCTTGAGTTCGGGGGAGGTGAACGTAAAGAAAACTTCCGGCGCGAGGGTGATGCGGACGTTGTTGGTGAACTCGTCGATCCCCTCCGACTCACGCATGCACTTCGGAGTAGGGGGGTAGAATTTGGGATCTCTCGTGATGTCGTAGCTCACGAAGGAGGCCGCGGATCCTCGGTTACGACGTCCGCCGCCACCGCTTACCTCGGCGACGGGAGCAGGGGGAGTCGGTGCCTGTTGGTCCGCGCCTCCTGGCGCAGCCACCGGCGTCACCCCGTCGTCCGACGGCGCTCCGACGAGATAGCCCAGCCCGAGGCTACTCATGTACGCCTGCCGCCGGGCGATCGACATGTTGACAGATTCGGTGAGGGCGTTGCTACGGGCTTCGCTGCTGAGGCGCGCCGCTTCGGCGGAACCATACTCCGCGCGCGCGGCGATGAGCTTCTGGTTGACGATCTCGATCTGACTTCGGTCGCTGCTCTTGTTCGACGTTCGCAGCTTCTGGATGCGCTTGTTCAATTTGGCCTCCTGTCCACGGGCATTCTTCGCGATCGAGGTCAGGGATTTCAGTTCGTCCCTCAAGACCTTAATCTGCTCCCGCACGGCCTCCCGTGCCTCGTCCTCCTGTTGCGGCGTCGCCGCACTCCCGAGTGGGACCTCATTAGGCGCGCCGCTGCCCGGGTCATCGAAAAGCCTGGTGCTCCCGTCGGGGTAGACGATCACGCGCTGACCCTCCGCGTTGGTAGTCAAGGTCTGGCCGGAGGCAAGCGTGGCGCCAATCAGGCAGAGCGCAATAGAGAAGTGCCGAATCATAGGACAAAGTACGCCCATGGCAAGGGAAGTATTTCGCGCGGCGGCGTCGAGATGTTCTGCTGGAGTATGGCCACTTACCCAAGCGTCCCGTTCGGAAGAGACGATCGTCCGGGGAGAGGCGGTCGGCTTTCGCCAAAACTACCCACACGTCTGCCTCCTGGCCAGATCTAGGTAAAGGTTGCCGTCGCTATGTTGGCGCGCTTCACTGCGCCAATGCCACAGGTTGCCGACACCGACGGCTGATACTGAATGCGGATACCCCAAGCACTTTCCAATTTGGCTTTAGCCCTATTGCTTGGGGCCTTCGTGGCGGGCGGCTGCCGGGTCGGCGACACGGGAGACGGCGGCATTCGCTATCTCGCAGAAGGATCTTTCGAATCGCAGGGCCACCGTGGGGCGCGGGGTCTCCTTCCCGAAAATTCTATTGCCGCAGCTAAGCTGGCGCTCGACCTCGGCGCGCAAGCCATCGAGCTCGACGTGGTCGTCAGCGCGGATCAGGTAATAATCGTCTCTCACGACCACTACTTCAAGTCCGATGTCTGTGACCCGAAAGCCGCGGGCTACGGAGAGGAGGTCCCGCTGTACTGCCTCACGGCAACGCAAATCCAGAACGTGACCTGCGGTGCCAAACGGCTTCCTGAGTTCGCCTACCAGCGGCCGCTCCCAGCGCCGAAGCCTACGCTCGCCGAATTCATCGGCGCGTGCGACTCGCACGCGGTACACACGGACCGCCTACTACCGCACTACACTATAGAAATAAAGTCGGGCCCCGGGAGCGACGGGACGCTTACCCCCACGCCAGAAGCTTTCGCGTCACTCGTCCTCGCGCAAATCTTATCGAGCGAGATTCTCGCGAGGAGCACGGTACAGAGCTTCGACCCACGTCCCATCCGCTACCTCAGCCTCCAGACGGAGCGGCCGCGCCTCGCCGGGCTCACCTTGCTCCCGGCTTCGCCGCAGGCGTTGCGCTCCCGCTTCGGCGACGGCCTCGCGGTGTATTCGCCGAACCACCTAGGACTCACGAAAGCCGGTATCGCCCGGCACCACCGCGCTGGCCTCAAGGTGGTCCCTTGGACCGTCAATGATGTCACCCGGATGCGTACGCTGCGGCGCTGGGGCGTCGACGGGATCATTACCGATTACCCGGATCGACTAGCGCGCGTGTTATCGCAATCGGACTGAGGCCGCGCTTCACGCCCTTGCACCAATTTCGGATCGAACTGCCGGTCGCGAGCTCTCCTTCTAAAGCACCGCAAGCCTCTGTAACTCGGCTTCGTAAGCTGGACTGGATTACTCGGGTCCTGCCTAACCTTTCCTCGCCATCATCTCGGCGTAGTGCGTGAAGAAGCGCGGAATCGTCTCGATCCCTTTGTGGAAATTGAACAACCCGAAGTGCTCATTCGGGGAGTGCAGTGCATCGGAGTCGAGCCCGAAGCCCATCATGACACACTTCACGCCCAGCTTGCGTTCGAACAGCGCGACAATCGGGATCGAGCCCCCGCCCCGGGTCGGGATCGGCTCCCTGCCGAAGGTGTCGTTCATGGCGGCAGCGGCGGCACGGTACTCGATACTGTCGGTCGATAGCACCGCCGGGTAGCCACCGTGGTGCGGGATCACCTCCACCTGCACTCCGGGTGGCGCAAGCGCGGTGAAGTGGTCTGTAAATAGCTTTGTGATCTCGTCGGGGGTCTGATCCGGTACTAGGCGCATGGAAATTTTGGCCATCGCGTAACTCGGCAAGACCGTCTTCGCGCCCTCGCCAGTGTACCCTCCCCAGATGCCGTTGACGTCGAGCGTGGGCCTGATGCTGGTCCGTTCCGCGGGCGTGTAGGCGCTTTCGCCACCGCTGATGGCTTCGATCCCGAGACCGTCCATGTAGGCTTGTGGGTCGAAAGGGGCCTCGTTGAGGTCCTTACGCGCCCCGATGCTCAGCTCTTGCACCTGATCGTAAAATCCGGGTATGGTGATTCGGCCCTCGCCGTCGGTAAGGCGAGCGATCATCTGACACAGCACATTGATCGGGTTGGCCACCGCACCGCCGTAGACCCCGGAGTGGAGGTCGCGATTCGGTCCGGTCACTTTCACCTCCAGATAGCTCAGGCCTCTCAGTCCGACGTTGAGGCTCGGGACATCGTTGGCGATCATGCTGGTGTCGCTGATCAACACCATGTCGCAGGTTAACAACTGGCCGTGGGTTCTAACGAACGTCTCCAAATGCACGCTACCCACTTCCTCCTCGCCTTCGATCAGGAAGCGGACGTTGCAGGGTAGGCCCGTCGTGGCGCGCATCGCCTCGAAGGCTTTGACGTGCATGTAGGCCTGGCCTTTGTCGTCGCAGGCGCCCCGGGCGTAGATCGCGCCATCCGGATGTACGGCCGTCTTGCGGATCTCCGGCCGGAAGGGCTCCGTGTCCCAGAGTTCCAGCGGATCCGGTGGCTGCACGTCGTAGTGTCCGTAGACGAGTACGGTGGGCAGGCTAGGGTCTACGATGGCCTCGGCCGTGACGATGGGGTGTCCTCCGGTGGCGTGCACCTCGACGGCATCGGCGCCGGCAGCCCGCAGCTTATCAGCCACGAACTCCGCGGCCCTCGCCACGTCCGTGACGTGCCTCGGGTCCGCGCTCACGCTCGGGATCCTGAGCCAGGCCATTAGCTCCTCGTGGAAGCGCTCGCGGTGGGTGTCGAGGTAGTGGGCGAGCGACTGCTCGTCGGTCGTGTCGGAGGTGGTCATGCCTAGCGAAGAAGGGTTACCTCGCCGGATTTGTTGAACTCACCCCCGCCGGGAAAGGTGAACTTGATCACGTACGTGTAGACGTCGCTCGGGGCGTCACCCCCGCCGTTGTTGTCTCCTCGCCAGGCGTCCGTGGCGTCGCTGCTCTCGAACACGAGGCTGCCCCAGCGGCTAAACACCTGGTACACTTGCACCGTAGGATCGACGCCCTCGGGGTAGAGCGGACGCCAGGTGTCGTTGGAACCGTCGTTGTTGGGGGAGAAGAGATTGGGCACGATGGGCTCATCGGCCACGATGACGCGGAATACAATGACCTGCGGCGCGCAACCCCCGGGATCACTTACACTCAGGAGGTAGTCGGTGGTCGTGGTCGGGCGGACGGTCGGGTTCGGACACGCGTCGCAGCCGACGCGCTGTGGGTCCTGCCACCGCAGCGTGAACCCTTCCGCGTTGCGTACCGTGAGTTGGGCCTCGCCTCCGGCGAAGATGGTGGTCGTGTCACCGCGCCCGGTGTAACCAGCGCTCAGAGGGATCTCGATATTCTCTAGCGTCGCCGAGCAGCCGAGGGTGTCGAAGACCGTGATTGTGAGCAGTTGATCGGAGGTGAGGGGGACTGTCGTCAAAACGTTGCCCCGTTGCGAAGCGATGAGATTGCGGGGCTGGGGCGTGAGTATTAGGCCACCGCGCGAAGCCGCGACCATGATCACGGCAGCCGCTCCCGGACAGGCCGGCACAACGGTGGCCGTCGGGGCGAGTGGCGGCAACACGGTTACGTTCTTGACCGTGTCGTCGGAGCACGTCCCATTGAGCGCACTCGCCGTAAGTCTCACCGCGTAGGTCCCGGGAGCGCCGAAGTTGAAGGTCGGCCTGGGGTTGGTTGACGTAGTGCCGTCGGGGAAGGTGTAGCGCAGTGTGGTGGCCCTGAGCGATTGATCGAAGAGCTGCACGGTCGGTCCGCAGGCGAAGCTGTCCGCGACCGCCGTCACGAAGTCGGCCACCACGTCGGTGAAGCGAAGGGTATCGGTTTGCGTGAAAATGCAGGCGTTTTGTTGGGACTCCAGTTTCAGGCTCACCACCGTAAAGCCGCCTGGCGGTCGAAAGGTGTAGGTCGTCGTCACGGGGTTGACGTTCGAGCGCGTCTCGCCGTTGCCGAAGTCCCACGTGAAGGACTTGACGTCGACGGTGTCGCGCAGACTGAAGGTTACCTCGGACCCGGCGCAGATGACGTCGGGTGCGGAATCGAATCCACCGGCCGGACCGACCAGTTCGAAGGTCCGCTCCGTGCTCGCCGCGCAGCCGGCGAGGTTGCTGATGGCCGTCAGGCGTACGGTCTGCAGCCCGCGGCCGAGGGTCGTAGTAAACTCACGCCCGCTACCCGTGGTCCCGCCGGCCTCCCAGACGGCCGTAAACGGGACTATCGAGCGGCTGCGGTCGCGGAAGGTGACGATGGCGGGGTAGCATACCAGACCCTGTCCGTCGATGTCGCTGGTAAAGCTCGGCACTGGCGCCTGCTCCACCACCACCCGTACGGTGGTGTCACCCGCGCAGCCGGAGGAGAGCTCAGTGTACTTCAGCACCGCGTCGAAAGTGCCTACCGCGGGGTAGACGACGTTCTCGGTGCGGTTGCGAGACGTTTGCCCATTGCCGAAGTTCCACTCGTAGCGCAGGCTCGACCCTTCCGCGGTGAAGTCGGTGGCCTCGAAGCGCACGGACTCCCCGATACAGATGAACGGTGGCGAGGGCTGCGTCGTGACGCGGCTCGTGGGTCGGTAACGGGTCAATACGTAAGCCGCGTTGCCGTTACACCCGAGGGCGTCGGTGGTCTTCACGCTGACGACGATGCTGTCGGACCCGCCCAGAACATCCGCAAACGTGAAGGACGGATTTTGCGTAGAAGCCGTCCCGAAGCCACCGAAGTCCCATTCGAACTTCGTGACCGTAGTGTCGGTGTTGCTAATGTCTAAAGTAAAATTGACCGTGCTCGGGAAACAGATGCGGTCCTTATCGGCCGCGATGACGGCCTGCGTCACGAAGACGCGCGTCTCGCGACGCGTCGTATCGACGCAACCGTTGATGTCCTCGAT
Organism: Saprospiraceae bacterium; assembly: GCA_041744755.1. GTDB lineage: Bacteria > Bacteroidota > Bacteroidia > Chitinophagales > Saprospiraceae > CALDTK01. The sequence continues at coordinate 30,071 of JBGTKC010000089.1, read as the reverse complement.
GATGAGCTCGACGAACTGGTCGCCACGCCCCCCGGCGGAGACTTCCATCTGGTCGAGCGTGGCGTCGCTGGTGACGTACGGGCGGTCCCAGCTGAAGTCCCACTGATAGCCCTTGTTGCAGCTCGGGTTCGGGTCCTGGCTCTGGCTCGCGTCAAGGACGAGTGGATTGCCGCTACAGATCAGCGCCGGTATCTCGAATCTCGCTTCCGGGAGCGTGATGTAGAATTCGACGGTGTCGAGTGACGGCCCGCAGCGCAGAGACGATCCTTGACTCTTGAGGATAGCGCGGTACGCGCCGCGCGCGGGCAGCAAGAGTTTGACTGAATCCAAACCAGTGGCGAGCAGGTTTTGCCGAAAGGCGGTATCCGTGATCCCCATTACGAAGATCGAGTCGGCAGCGCTGTTGCGGCTTCGGTTGTAAAAGGTGATGTCGAAGATCGTGTCGCAGTCAATCGCGTACCCGAGGTCCGCGTAGGCGATGGGCTCGTAGGGGATGCTTCGCGACAGCGAATCGATACAACCGTTGTACTCGACGTAAAGCTTGGCGTCGATCAAATCACCATCAATCGGACGCGAGAGTACGTGTTCGAGGGTGTTCTCGCTGCCGCAGTGGAAGTCGTCGCCGCCCTCGACGCGGAACTTAACATTGTCGATCCGCGGATCGGCGGTCGTATTGACGAAGGTGAGTGTGTCCCCCGGGCAGGTGCCGGCGACATCCGTGGTGAAGCTGAGGTCGGGGATCTGTGTGCCGACCTGGATATCGACCCCGAAACTGGTGTCGGTGCAGCCGGCTGCATTGGTGATCGTCAAAGAGGCGCTGAACTCCCCGGGCGCCGCGTAGACGTGCGTCCAGGGTCCGGCGACGGTAAACGTCTGTGAGGTGCCGTCGCCCCAGTCGATGAGGTAGCTCGTAACGGGCTGCGTGGAGCGGACGCTATCGGCAAACACGACCGTCAGCGGCGCACACCCGTAGTGCTTGTCCGGGATCATTAGCGCATTCGGGACGTCGGTCGTGATGAAGACGCTCGTGTCTGCACTGCAGCCTTGCGGCGTGGTGACCGTCACGTTGGCCTCCGTGAATTCGTACCAATTGTAGCCGTACTCGCCGCCGTCGTCATGGCTTAGGCTGATGGTCGTGTCGCGGGTGGAGAAAGTGCGAAGCGTCGAATCTTCTACCACCCACTCGGCACGTCCGGCCGGCCGATTGACGCGGAGTCGCACGTCGAACGGACTCGTGCAAACGTAGCTCGGATCGGCGGTGGCGTCGATGAGGACGCGCTGGACGAAGATGGTCCGCGTGGTGTCGCGCGCGCAGCCGCCGGCGGTGTTCGCGACGGCCAGACCGACCGTGGTCGGGCCCTCGGTCGTGAAACGGACTTGCTGACCGGCGCCCCGGTCGTCGATTACGCGGATCCCGGGGCCAAAGGTGTATACGTAGGTGTCGGCGGCGCCGAGCGGTTCGATGAGGTACTCCTCCCCGAAGCACACCGTGTCCCGGAGCGTGAACCCTGGGTTCGGTCCCCCTACGGATACCGGGGCCGCGGCCATACCGACGCAGCCGTTACCATCGGTCAGATTAAGTCGTATTTGGTAAGCACCGGCCGCGACGTAGGTGACCGGGTCGGGTGACTCCGTGTCGGAGGTGCGCCCGTTGCCGAAGTCCCAGCGATAGGTAAGTGGGGCGCGGCCGGAGCTCTGGTCCACGACGCGAACGGTGAGCGGGGCGTCACAGCTTTGCGGGGGACTCGGGTCGGTGGAAAAGGCGGCGGTGGGTGGGGGATTGACCTTGACCGCTTCCGCGAAAACCTGAGTCACATTACAGGTCGCGAGATTGGTCTGTAGCCGCACCGCCACGTCGAAGGTGCCGGCGGTGGCGTAGGTGTGCATCGGATTCGCGCCGGAGCCGGCCGTGCCGTCTCCGAAGTCCCAGGTGTAGTCGCGGACCTGGACGCCGCCGGGGAGGGAGTTCGTGACGCCGAACTGTACCGGGTGCGGGAGACAACCCGTCGGCTCGTCGACGGCCAGGGTGAGGACCGGCTTCGGGAACACGGTCACGGTAGCGCGTCCGAGCTCCGGCCCGCCGATGCTGCGACGCACGACGACGATGTAGCTTCCGGCCTTGGTGTAGATGTGGTTGGGGTTGGGGAGGACCGAGGTCGCACCGTCGCCGAAGTCCCAGAACGCCGTCCCATTGTCGGGGGCGTTAAACTTGACATCCAGCGGGAGACACCCGGCCTGCGGACTGGCCAGTTGCGCGAGCCCGGTGGAAATCCGCCCGCAGGCGATTAGCAGAGAGAGTGCGAGTAAGCGCATGGCGACAAAATTGCTCGCGTTCGCGGGATTTCCGGCACGAAGCTTCGTCGCCCGATACACAATGTTTGGAAATTTGCCAGGTCTGTTCGCGCGAGGTCCGTGTCGCTTCGTACGTTTGGTATAAGTCCGAACCTCCCCCAAAGGGATTCGCAAAGCCGACCTATGCGTTATTACGTTGCCGCGCTCTTGGTCGCGGTGTGTTGTTTTGGCGAAAGCCTCTCCGCCCAGGTGCCGAACCGCTATATCACGGCGCAGACCGACCTGCCCTGCGTCCAGCAGACGGTGGGCCTGCGGATTCACCTCAACTACGACGTGACCGGTCCTAAGGACTTCGACACCGTGGCCTTCAAGGCGCTCGTGCGCTACACCAACACCCTTTTTGCACCGATCTGCCTACAGTTCGAAGCATGCGAGTTTCTTACGGTCGAGAACTACCGCTACTCCTCGCACGAGCGCAACGACGCCCAGGAGCAGGTGTCGCTCTACGGCGACCCGAACAGGATCGACGTCTACGTGACGGTCCGCGACTCCGCCACGACCCGTTGCGGACTGTCGAGCCTCGGGGGCATCAGCAAGAACCGCGAGTCCTACATAGAGCTCGTCAACGACATGGGGTGCCTCGACTCGACCAACCAGACCCTCGCCCACGAGCTCGGCCGCTTCCTCGGCTTGCGGCGCACCTTCGACAGAGAGCTCGGCGAGGAACTCGTCAATGGCAGCAACTGCGCGACGGCGGGCGATCTCATCTGCGACACGCCAGCGGATCCGTACGTCGAGGATTCCATGATCGACTACGTGAGTCCCGACGATCCCTGTCGCTTCACCTTCGGCGGTCAGGACGCCAACGGGCAGTACTACGTGCCGCACACCGGGAACGTAATGTCGCTCTACGACCCGAGCTGCCGTTGCAGCTTCACGCACGATCAACTACTATTGATGGCCAAGAACTTCGAGGAGTTCCGAGACGGGATTTGGTAAGTTCCGAGACGTGCCTCGGCTAGTGGTTCCGATGGCCCCACGCTTCGGTAGCAAGTTTTACATGCGGCCGCGGGTGAGTGCGTTTAACTACAGTATTTAATAAGGTGATCTACGTCTCTGCGCTAGGGGTAGCCGTAGGCTGCGCGTGCGATTGGTCTGTCCGACGACCTATCCGGTAGCTAAAGGGGCGTTAAGGGTACGCGGCCGACAGTGGGGCTTTCGCCAAAACCCGTTATCCGACCGGAAGCACGGCCCACTCGACGGCAAACGCCCACCGGTGAGCGTCTTGTTTGGGTGGCTGGCAACCTATTTGTACGCATACCGTACACGATTGCCAAACCTATCGCAGCAGCGGGTTTCGCCACGATACACGGGATTCTCGAGTCGCCTACCGGTTTTGCCGAAAGGCGCCACGAGGTCCCTACAAACGAGCGATACGAGCCTGCCTCCGAGAGGATGGTCTGTCAGTCACCTACAGACACTTACCACCACCGCTAGACCATATGCGCCAGCTAAAAATTACTAACCGAATCACGTCACGCGAGAGCCTCGCGCTCGAGAAATACCTTACCGACATTAGTCGCATCGGCCTGATCACTGCCGACGAGGAGGCCGACCTCGCTCGCAAGATTAGGGCCGGCGATCATGACGCGCTCGAAAAGATGACGCGTGCCAACCTACGCTTCGTGGTTTCGGTGGCCAAACAGTACCAAAACCAGGGCCTGTCGCTGTCGGACCTCATTAACGAAGGCAATTGCGGCCTCATGAAGGCGGCAAAACGCTTCGACGAGACCCGAGGCTTCAAATTCATCTCTTACGCCGTGTGGTGGATCCGCCAGTCGATCCTCCAGGCGATTGTTGACCACAGCCGCATCGTGCGCCTGCCACTCAACAAGGTAGGTAGCTACTCGAAGTTGCAGGATGCGCGTATTAAATTTGTGCAGTCGTACGAACGCGAGCCCAACCACCAGGAGCTCGCCGAAGCAATGGAGCTACCGGTCAAGGAGATCCGCAACATGCTGCGCGGCTCGAACAAACACGTGAGCATCGACGCCCCGATCGGCGACGCCGACAACGAGGCCACGATGCTGGATGTCATGCGCGCCGATGAGGACATGGAGTCCGACTCAGACGTGATGAAGGCCTCGCTCAGAGAGCAAGTACAACACGGTCTGGCGATGCTCGCGCCCCGCGAGGTGGACGTGATCGCCTGCTACTACGGACTCAACGGCGAGAAAGCGCGTACGCTCGAGGAGATCGGCGTGCTCTTCGGCCTCACGCGCGAGCGCGTACGCCAGATAAAGGAGCGGGCGCTGCGTCGTCTGCGGAAGAGCTACCACCACGAGGAGTTGCGAGCGTACCTGGGGTAGGGACGCCCGTCGACCGGGGATCCGCGCTCGTCGAGCCCCTGTGCTCAGGGACAACTTGTCGGGCCTGGTTCGGGTTAGCCTTAGCGACATGCACCTCACTCCACTCTTCATTCTCGAAGGCAGTATCGTGGCCATGGCAGCCATCGTCACGGTCGTGGCCGGGATCGCCACCGTCACCACGCAGAAACTCCACGCGATGCTGTCCACCGCGGAGCCCAAGGACAAGGGCCTCCAGACCCTCGTCAAGGATTGGCGATCGATCCTGAAGGACAATCGCGGGGGCCTCACGAAACTGAAGCGCGCCGAGCTCGACCTCCTCGCCCTCGAGCCAGCCGTGGATGCCAAACTCCTCAAGGCCAAATACCGCACCGTGGGCACGCTCCAGAGTGTATACCGAGAGCCACTGGGATACTGGGTAAAACAGGAGTTCCCCAAGGCCAAACGAGCGTTTCGGCTGACGTACCTTAGTACGGCTGCCCACGAATACGTGTTTACGTTGCGCGGCAGCGAAACCCACGTAACGCTCGACGGCCAGCCCTTCGGCGTCATCGAACGCGGCAACCTTACGCTCGCCGGTCAGGTGCAACCAGTGGTGAAACTCGTACCTCAGCGTGACGGTCGGACGGTGCACGTGGATAGCGGGGACGAGACCCTTGGGATTTTACTGCGCCCCGGTGTCCGCGCACAGCTCGTGCCACGGGCCTTTGAATTCGTGGATGTCAATACAGATGCAGAGCGACAGTTATTGGAATTGATCACCTATCATTACATTTTAACCGAGAACTTGCACGCGCAGTAGTAGTTAGGACAGCACAGAGGCGACGGTATGGACATTAGGGACAAGCTACACCTCGTCATCTACCGCGTCCGCGAGCGCGGCCTCGAGATTTTCGTGAGGCGCGGGGAGAATTTCGACGATCTGGAGCTGCCCGAAGGCAACGGCGACTACGACCTCGAGCAGATCAGGCGTATCCGCGAGGAAATTATCGCGCTCGAGAATGCTGAGGACGCCGACGGCATCCGGCGTGGGCTCGCGATTGAGGCCGACTACCACGATATCCCGTCCCTCAAGAAGTTGCTCCTCGGTGACGCCCGCCGCCTCAGACAACAGCTACAGGACCTACCGTCGGCGGAGGAGGGGAGTTTTGTGGCGGTGCGGGAGGTCGCGAGGCGACTCTTACCTCAGCAGTATCGACTGCTGAAGGAGCTACGCGACATTCTCGTAGACCGTAATTCGACGAAGTATATGTAGGCGTGTGGGCTATCCGTAGATTGCCCCCAATGGCTTCAACCCCCTTCTCTCTCCCAGGCCAGACTGGCTTCTACCGCGGTAAGGTGCGCGATGTCTACTTCCTCGGCGACCGCCTGTTGATGTTGGCGTCCGACAGGATTTCCGCCTTCGACCACATCCTGACGCGCGCAATCCCTCACAAGGGTGCGGTGCTGAACGGGGTGGCGACGCACTTCCTCGAGGCGACGCGAGACATCGTGCCCAACTGGCTCGAGGGCGTACCGACGCCGAGCACGGCCTACGGCAAGTGCTGCACCCCTATTCGACTCGAGATGGTGGTCCGGGGCTACCTCGCCGGACATGCCTGGCGCACGTACGCCGCCGGGGGGCGAGTCTTGTGCGGCGTCGCGCTCCCGGAAGGTCTCGCCGAGGCAGGTGCCTTCCCCCAGCCGATCATCACACCCGCGACCAAGGCCGACGAAGGCCACGACGAAGACATCTCCCGCGAGGAGATCCTCGCGCGCGGCATCGTGAGCGAGGCGGTACTGACGACGCTGGAGCGGTACTCACTAGCGCTCTTCGCCCGCGGCAGCGAGATGGCGCTGGCGCGGGGACTCCTTTTGGTCGACACGAAGTACGAATTCGGGCTCTACGGCGGGGACGTGTACCTCATCGACGAGGTACACACGCCGGACTCGAGCCGCTACTACGTGGCCGAGGGCTACGCCGAGCGCCAGGTCCGCGGCGAGAAGCAGCAGCAGTTAAGCAAGGAGTTCGTGCGGGAGTGGTTGATGGAACGCGGCTTCCAGGGGCTCGAGGGTCAGAGCATGCCTCCGATGCCCGACGCATTCGTGGATCTAGTGAGCGAGCGGTATATCGAACTTTACGAACGGCTCACCGGTCGGACCTTCGATCGCCGCGAGGCAACTGAGGGACCTGTTCTGGCGGAAGCCCTTTCGGCTTACATCCGCGAAAGTCATGACTAGGCCCGCCAAGGCAGCCGAGATCGCTCGGGTGCTGGAGGATCTCTACCCGGTGGTCCCAGTGCCGCTCGACCACACGAATCCCTACACGCTGCTGGTGGCGGTGCTCCTGAGTGCACAGTGCACGGACGTGCGCGTCAACCAGGTGACGCCGGCGCTCTTCGCCCTCGCGGACAACGCAGTGGACATGGCTCGGCAAAACGTGGACGACATCCGGACCGTGATCCGGCCCTGTGGCCTAAGTCCGCAGAAGAGCAAGGCGATCCACCGGCTTTCGGAGATCCTGAGGGACGAATACGACGGAGCGGTACCGAACGATTTACGTGCACTAGAGGCCTTGCCTGGCGTGGGTCACAAAACCGCGAGTGTAGTCGTGAGCCAGGCTTTCGGAGTGCCGGCCTTCCCGGTCGATACTCACATCCACCGCCTCGCCTACCGCTGGGGGCTGGCTTCGGGGAAGAACGTCGTGGACACGGAGCGGTCGCTCAAGAAACTATTCCCCCCTGAGCAATGGAATCGTCTCCACCTCCAGATTATTTTCTTCGGCCGGGAGTACTGCCCCGCGCGAGGCCACGATCCGCGGAGCTGTCGGATCTGCGCAGCCCACGGTCGCAAGAGTGAGTTGCGGGCCTACGAAAACGTCCTCGCGGCGCGAGCGCGGAAGTCGCTAGGGCGCCAGTCGAGAGAGCAGACCTAGGACTTGTGCAGACTGGGCTCTCTCGGGGATCGCTGGGCTGAGTCTGCTCCGACTTGTTTTAGAATGGGTAATTCAAGCCGATCCCAATATTGAATCGACTGTCGTAGTCCTTGTTGAAGGCCTTCGGCCAGTGCGTGCCGTCGATCTCGTAAGGGTTGCGGAGTTTGATGCCGACGTCGAAGCGCAACAGGATAAACTGAATGTCCCAGCGTAGGCCGAAGCCAGTATTGACGGCTACCTGCTGCCAGAAAGGCTGAGTGATGGCGCGCCCGTTCTCGTCGACGCGATTACGGACGCTGAGCTGGGAGAGTGGACGGGTAGGGTCCTGGCGCAGGGTCCAGATGTTGCCAATGTCGACGAAGAGGGCATAGTAGAGTTGGGTAGCCGACACCTGCGTGAGCGGTCCACGTAGTTCGACGTTTGCCTCCAGGCGAAAGTCCGCCTGCTGGAATGGAATGCCGCCCTGGGTATTGAACTGGGTCGTATCGCGGTAGGCCCCCGGGCCGACCGCACGGGCCGCCCACCCGCGGAGACTGTTGGCGCCCCCGCCGAAGAATTGCCGCACGTAAGGCACGTCGCGATTGAACTGTCCAAATCCGTAGGTGCGCGCGGCGCCACTCGCCAGGCGCCAGGCGACGCTGTTCTTGAGGTCGATCGGGACGCTCTGGCTCACCGACACCGCCAGTCGCCCGTAGCGGGCGTAGTCGAGGCCCGGGCCGAGGGCGTATGGACCCTCGGCTTTCGAGATTACGTTGGTAAGAGCATTGACGGCCAGCAGCTCCGCGCCGCTCTGCTCGAAGTCAACTAGGTAGGTCCAGTTACCCTTCCACAGACCTGTCTGGTCGACGCGGGCATAGGCGACGTTGCGGAAGAGGAATGCCGTGAACACCTGGTCGCCGAAGCTGCGCTGCAGGAATGGCGTGAGCGCCAAGATGCGCTGAAAGTCGGGCGCGGCCACCACGCGGAAGTACTCCAGCCCGAGGTGATTGATGGTGTACTGCTCGCGGGCGTTCGTGAGCGTATACCCGAAGGTTCCGGAGAGGGTATTGGTCTCGTAGAAGTTGAGCAGGCTCACGTAGCGCCCCGAGAGACTCACCCGCGTAATTGCCCGGTCGCGCAGGGCGCCATAAAACTCGTCCGAGATAAACCGGACCGGCTTGCCCTCCGGATCCTTACTGGTCTCGAATCCGTGCAATGTCTTGTAGACCCCGAGGTAGTCCACGAACCGCGGGAGCTCCAGCGACCCGGTGAGCCCGGTCTCGAAGGTGTTCAGTCGCTGCGTGCTGCCCTGTCCGAGTCGCGCGAAGTTGAACTCCACGCCGATGTCACCGGTGATGGTGAGCTTCTCCGCGCCGCCGGCGACGTTGTTGTCCGAGAAGGATCCCGCCGCCTGCAGGCCGATCAGCGTGAGCTGCCCCCCGGTCACCGACTGCCGATCCGTGAAGCTCACGTTCGGATCTCCGACGAACGCTCTTCGGGCTGCGGGCGTGAGCTCGACGAGGAAGTCAATCGCGCCGTCGTCCTCCGCAGACGGCACCTGTTGGATATTGACGAGCCTAAAGACCCCGAGCTGGTTGAGCAGAAGATTAGTTTTTGCGATCTGGCTCTGGTTGTAGATCTCGCCACTTCGGAAGAACACGTTCTCGGCCAGGGTCCGTGGCAATACGTGCATTTCGTCGGTCTCGTAGATAATCCGCACGCCGTCGAAAGTGGTGTCGATGCCGACGGTCGTGGCGGTGGCTAGTGGATCGACATCGGGGAAGATCGTCACGTCGCCGACTGTGTAGACGCGGTGCCGACCGCCTTCGAGAGGGGGTAGGATCCGCAGGGCGGCGTCGACGTCCGCGTGGCTACTGTCAGCCTCCAGCGGCGCGATGCTGTTCGCGTAGAAGTCGGCGTAGCCATTGTCCCGCATAAGCGACACGAGCCGCAGCACCTCCGCGTCGTAGTCGCGGGCATCCACGCGGACACCTTCCTTCAGGAGTCGACTGGCGCGTGTCGAATCGACCAGGGCGGCGATTGCCTCGTTCTGTACCTCATAGCGGAGGCTGTCGTATCGGAACATCGGTCCGGGGGCAACTTTGTAGGTCACGTGGGCGGCGTGCCTGCCGGTAGTGTCGATATCGCTCGTGACCTGAGCCTCGAAGTAGCCCCGGTTGAGCATGTAGGCCCGTACGCGCAGGCGACTCTGTTCCACGGCCGACGTATCCAGAAACGCCGGCTCCTCGGCGATAATCTCCCTGACGAAGCGGCTGAAGCGACTCGAGTCCCGTTTCGCCTGCTGCCGGAGGTAGAATCCCTCCCTCCGAAACGCGAAGAAGAAGCGACCGTTCGGTTGCGGCTCGAGCCGGGGGTAGATCTCGAGCGCATAGGTGCGCCAGTTGGGCACCGATTGCCCCTTAGCGAGCTCGACTTTGTTCTTGCGGACCAGGTACTGATCCTCGCTAAGAAATTTGTTGATGCCACACCCGCCGCAGACCCACAGCGACACGGCGCAGAGCCCCCACGTCACGGAGCGTAGTCGACACGGGGGGGGAGGGGAGCGCGGTGGTGACATGGGTCCGCGACGTAGGTTAGCGCCGATGGCAGTGACAAACGCCCAGAGACAATTCATTCGCGAACTTCAGCAAGCTAAGGCCCGCCGAAAGTATGGAGCTTTCGTGGTCGAGGGTCTGGTCAATGTTACCGAACTCCTCGCGAGCCCTGCAAAGGTGGAGCTTGTCGTCGGTACGGAGCGCGGCTTAGACGCCTTACGGCAAAACCTGCCCCACGGCCGGCCCCTGACCTCCGCGCAGATCGATTCCACGAGCACAGCCGATTTCGAGCGACTGAGTCAACAGCGGTCCCCGACGGGGGTCCTGGCAGTCGCCAAAACGTTCGACTACACCTTAGAGACAATTGTGCGCCACCGAAAAATTCTCTACCTCGACGACGTCAATGACCCCGGCAATGCCGGGACCCTGCTACGGAGTGCGGAGTGGTTCGGGCTCGGTGCGGTCTGCGCGTCACCGACGTCGGTAGACTGGTACAACCCAAAAACGGTGGCCGCGGCCCGGGGTAGTCTGTTCCGTATGCCTCATTTTAAGGTCGAAGTCGGTGAGTTTCTCGCCGCGGCCCCGGCGCACTCGCTCGTCGTAGCCGACCTGGCCGGAACCCCGGCGAAGGAACTCGCCTGGCCCGAGCGGGGCATCCTCCTCGTCGGCAGCGAGAGCCACGGTCCGGGCGAGGCGGCGCGAGTAGCCTTGCTGAGCCATGAGACGAATGCTCGTCGCGTGACCATTGAAGGAAGCGGGAGCGCCACCGAAAGCCTGAACGTCGGCGTGGCGGGTAGCGTGCTCATGTGGGGATGGGCAGGAGGGGCATTGTCAAAGGCGGAACGATGAAGAACTGCGGTTCTACAACATGGCCTTCAGCTCCTCCTCGAGTGCCTGCGGGTGCACGTTTACCGCGGCAATCTTCCCCTCGCGGTCGATCAAGAAGGTTTTCGGAATCCCGGTCACGCCGTAGGTCTGTGCCGGGAGGGCGTTCCACTTCTTGAGGTCACTCACGTGGTACGGCCACGACAGGCGGTCGGCGTCGATGGCCTGGACCCACCGCTCGCGCTGGAGCTGGAGCTGGGTGGCGAGGTCGCCCGACTGCTCCAGCCGTGCGCGGGTGTTGTCGTCGAGACCGTCGAGGGAGACGCTGAAGACCGTGAATCCTCGATCTTTGTAGCGCTCGTAGACATCGACCACCGTGGGGTTGGCGCGGCGGCAGGGGCCGCACCAGGCCGCCCAAAAGTCGAGGAGCACCACTTTCCCCTTCAGGTCTTCCAACGCGAACGATTGCCCACTCGGTCCCGGTAGCTCGATGTTGGGCGCGGGTTGGCCGACCTGAATGCGCTCGGTCGAGCGCGTGCGCTCGTACTCGGCCTCGATATTGTTGACCCACGTTGAGTAGTCCGTGCCGTAGGCGGTCCCCGAGTACTTCGCCTCGAGCCTGTCGCGCGCGGACTTGAGGTCATCGAGGTAGCGCTCACTACCGAGGGCGAGCTCGGCGAGGTAGACCCCGGCCCAGGGATTGCCGACCGTATCGATGTAGGCAGTCGCGTCGGAGGGTTGGTAGCGCTGAGCGGCCAGTCCACCGAGCATCTCCTGGAAGCTCGCCGTCGAGGCACTGCCTTGTACCATATATTGGTAGCGCGGCAAGTCGTCGAGCCTGCCCTGCAGCACGACTCTCTCTTCCGTGCCGTCGAGGATGAGCGGCAGCTTGCGCGCGCCCACGCGGACGCGGTACACGCCAGCCTCGGGAGAAGTCGGTAGCTCGATCGAGAACTTGCCCGCCCCATCCGCCACCGTGCTCTCGAGCTGCTCGAAGGCCTCGGTCGGGCCGTTGAGTCTGTCAAACTGCACCTGGAGCCCGGCGGCTTGCTCGATCTGGCCCTCGATCACCGTGCCGCCGGTTTTGGCGCAAGCCCAGAGCAGGAGCAGGGAGGCGGAGAGGAAGGCGTATAGACGGAGTAAGTTCATTGCGGTAGTTTAATGAGCGCAAGCCTGCGCACGATTCAGCTCGGGCGCGCGCCCTCGTCTTTCAGTAAACGAGTTGAGGTCCCCTTGGTGTTTCCGCACCCGCGATCCTCAGACGGGGACCTGACCGAGCGCATTGCCACGGGCGTCTACTAGTCGACGTCCATACTGCGATGGAGGCTGTGTTCGTACGCTTCCGCAAAACCCGCCACGTCCCCGAAGGCTAAGGTCCCGACGGTAATATCTCCGTCGGTGACTCGCCCGAGCTGGGTGTAGGCCTGGCCCTCGCCGTCGAGCATCGCCGCTAAGTTTTCAACCTCGCCCTGATCGCAGCTCACGACAACGCGGTTCTGGCTTTCACCAAACAGGTAAGCATCATCGCGGGTGCCCTTCGGGGCGGCGACTGCCTCGAAGCCGAACCCGTGTGGCATCGCGGATTCGAGGAGTGAGACGAAGAGCCCGCCCTCCGAGACGTCGTGGGCGGAGTTAAGGAGGTCGGCCGAGATAGCCTTCGCCAAAACCGCATGTAGCCGAAGCGCTTCGTCGAGGTCGAAGTGGGGGCAGGGGCTATGCCTCACGCCGTGTACGACCCGTAGGTAGCGGCTGCTACCCAGGTCATTGCGCGAGGCTCCGAGCAGGAAGATCGCATCCCCTGTTTTGGCGAAAGCCGAAGTCATCAGGCGGTCGGGATCCTCGATGCTGCCGAGCATCCCGATGGTGGGCGTGGGGTAGACCGGCTCGGTGCGGCCGTCGTCGAAGGTGCTTTGGTTGTAGAAACTCACGTTGCCCCCCGTCACGGGGGTCGCGAAGGCACGGCAGGCGTCACCCATGCCGCGGATAGCCTCGCTAAATTGGTAGTAGGCCTCCGGGTTGTAGGGATTGCCGAAATTGAGGCAGTTGGTCACCGCGAGGGGCTGGCCGCCGGCGCAGGTAATGTTGCGAGCGGACTCGGCTACGGCGATCATGGCGCCCTGATAGGGATCGGCGTAGACGTAAGCTGAATTGCAATCGGTAGTCAGGACGATCCCCTTGCCGGTTTCCTTGACGCGCACCACGGCGGCGTCGCAGGGGGTGTTGGTGGTGGCGGTGTTGGTGCGCACCATGCGGTCGTACTGTTCGGTGATCCAGGTCTTGGCGGCAATGGTCGCGTCGGCGCTGAGTAGGTGTGCGGCCGCCAGCAAGCCCGGGGGATCGGCCTGCGGGATATCGTCGAGCGAGAAGGCGTCCACTTTCGAGAGGTAAGTCGGGCGCTTGGTCTCACGCCTGTAAACCGGGGCGCCACCGCCGAGCACGAGGCTGTCGGCATCGACGCGCGCGACGGTCTCCCCGCGGTGGATGAACTCGACCAAACCGGTATCGGTCACCTCGCCGATCTGCGCGCACTCCAGGTCCCACTTCGCGAAGACGTCCAGAACCTCCTGCTCGCGACCCTTGTACGCCACTACCAGCATCCGCTCCTGCGATTCGGACAGTAGGATCTCGAAGGGCTGCATGTCGGACTGGCGCGTCGGGACGAGATCGAGGTCGATCCGCATCCCGGTGGCCGACTTGGCACTCATCTCGGAGGTCGAGCAAGTGATTCCGGCGGCGCCCATGTCCTGCATCCCGGCTACGGCCCCGGTGGCGATGACTTCGAGCGAGGCCTCGAGGAGGAGCTTCTCCTGGAATGGGTCGCCGACCTGCACCGCCGGTAGATCGTCGGCTGAGTCCTCGGTCAGATCCTTGGACGCGAAGCTCGCGCCGTGGATGCCGTCCTTCCCCGTAGCCGAGCCGACGATGAACACGGGGTTGCCGGGCCCGGGCGCCGCGGCGCTCACGGTCTCGCCGACCTTGACGACCCCGGCCGACATGGCGTTGACGAGGGGATTCTGGTTGTAGACCTCGTCGAAGTAGACCTCCCCGCCGACGGTCGGCACGCCGAAGCAGTTGCCGTAATGCGAGATCCCCGCCACGACGCCGGCCACGATCTTGCGGGTGTGGCGGAGACTGAGGTCCCCGAAGCGCAGGGAGTTGAGGGCGGCGATCGGCCGCGCGCCCATCGTAAAGATGTCGCGGTGGATCCCGCCGACGCCCGTGGCCGCGCCCTGGAAGGGCTCGATGGCGCTGGGGTGGTTGTGGCTCTCGATCTTGAAGCAGCAGGCGTAGCCGTCGCCGAGGTCGACGAGGCCAGCGTTCTCCTCGCCCGCGCCGACCAGCAGCTTACCGCCGTCGCGGGGCAAGGTCTTCAGCAGGCTAATGGAGTTTTTGTAAGAGCAGTGCTCCGACCACATCACGGAGTAAATGGACAATTCGGTGAAATTCGGAGTCCGCCCCATGACTTCACGGATCTTGGCGAATTCGTCTGCCGTGAGCCCGAGGGCCCTGGCGGTGTCGACGGTTACTTCTTGCACGGCGGCGGGGATGGTGGCCATAGCGGGCGAAAGTAGAGCGCTACTCCCGTAGGCCCAAGACGATCAGCGCCCCAATGACAGCCAGAATCCCGAGGACGATGGCCGCGATCGACATCCCCTTGCGACCGTGGAGTCCCACCTTGTACTTACTGAGGGCAAGGGCCCCAAAGACGATTGCCAAAATTCTGAGGGGTATCCCCACGACGAAAGGTCCCACGATGCCACATATCCAGCTCGCAACCGCCATGCCGGCTCCGGGGCCACTCTTGTCGCCCGGCACGAAGAACCTCGCGAGTCGCTTCCTCGAGTGGCCTCGGCGAGAGGTATAATTGTGTAGATCTAAAGGCGCTAGGTCCGAGAGGGCGGACGGGGTAAGAGTGAAAGTTTGCGTGGTATTCGGGCCCTGCAGCGCTTCGATTCTTGTTGCGGGCTACTCAGTGGGTCTTAGAGGTAGGGTTGTGGTCACCGCCCGACCTGTCTGCGACCACAAGACCACTGTGCAGCAGGTGAGGGGAAGAGCTTTAGAAACGTCGTGTAGGGTTAATGAAATGGGTTGAGTTTACTTGTAAATCAGGTGTTCTTGAAATAACCACAGAAACATAAACTGCGAGACAACGCACTACTTGACAACTTTTCCCCACGGGGTATCCATGGGGCGAGCATCCCAGTTCGCCGTAGCTTATACAGCAGAGACCAGCGCTAACGAAGCTTCAGTCGACTCACGAAAGTCCCTCAACCGCGCGCACGTACCCTTCTAATTAAGTCGTGTTCTCCCGAACGATTCGCCAGGCTTACTTGACGATTGGTGAGCGATTGTTTAGGGCAGACGTCGGTGACGCAACTACGCCGCCGCCGCGGCCGCTGCTTTCTTCGCCCCGCCCCCGCGCCGTCCGCCGCGGCGGCGCGACCTCACCCGCACCAACGTATCGGTGTCGGTGGATTTGAGCTCGACGATGTCCTGGTTGCCTTCGAGGAAGGCCGTAAAGTTGGAGTAGTCGTAGTTGGCCTCGTCGAATGCCGGGTCGAGTCGTAGCATCATCGGCTTGATCTTGACGCGCATGATCCACGGCTTGCCCTCGCGGGCCTCGAGACTTTGGACGGCCTGCACGAGGAGGCGTTTCTCGGGCGCAGACTTACCGCGTTCCGGGCTTTCTTTCTCCTTTTCGACCGGCACGGCGCTCGCCTCGCTCTTGTCGGGGGTGGCGACGGCGGCAACGGCGGCGTCGCTGGGTTTGTCCTTGGTTTTGGCGGAAGCCGAACGGCCTCGCGTACTTGGCTTCTTCGGGGCTTCCGCCAAAACGTACGCGATCTCGTCATCGTCGTCGTCGTCTTCGACGGGCGCGCCGTGCTGCGCGACCACCGTGTGGTAAAACTTGAACTCGTTGCAGGCCATCTGCCAGTAACGGTTGCTCGTCCCCTCGACCCCAAGTCCGACGATGCGCTTGTGGCGACGCCGCACGCGCTGCGCGATCGAGATAAAATCGGAGTCCCCGCTCACGAGGATCACGATGTCGATGTGGCCGTGGGTATGGAGGTCCTCGGCGATGTCGAGGGAGAGGCGGATGTCGGCGCCGTTCTTAGCGTTCATCCCGATGGGGAAGAGCTGCACGAGGTCCATCGAGTAGCCATTCAACGCCTCGGCGTAGGGCCAGAAGTTGGTCCAGTTGGCGTAAGCCCGATTGATGACGACCTCGCCCAGCGTACTGGCGTACTGCATGACGGCGGCGATGTCGAGGACCTTAGTCTCACGAATATCAAGTTTCTTGTCGCGCTGGCGGTCGAACCAGTCGCGACCGTGCTCGATGGTCATGGCGGCGGCGTGGACGTTCTCGAAATCCCAGTAGATGGCCACACTGGCCTCGGTATTCATCATAAACTTTTTGCTAAGGCACCTGAAGGCGCTAAGGTAAGGTCCCTAAATTTGGGTACACTCAGGCCTATTTCGAAGACGGCGCCCGCGCCACCGGGCAGCCGGCACTGCGTTCGAGCTTCGCGTGGACCGCGTCGCGGTCCTCAGGCCGCTTGTCCTGTCCGAGCTTGAAGCGGCCTGTCATCTCGGCGATCTCGAGTCTAAAGGCTACGATCTCGCCCAGCAACGGCACCACCCTCGCATCGCCCTCCGTGAGGACCCACCCGCCGTGACCCTCCATGGCGCGCACGAGTTGCCGCAAGTCCTCCGCGGCGAGGTTTGGATCCGTTACTACACGAATTCGGCCGCGGACGTGCACCTGTTGGTAGTTATAGGTCGGCAACTGCCGCGTGGTGTAGTCGAGCGGCGAGATGTAGCTGCTCGGTCCGTGGAAGATGACTAATGCTGCGGCTCCGTCGCGGAGGAGTTCGGCCGCCGGATTGTTGGCGTCTAAATGCCCGATGAGCTCGTTCTCGGCGTCGTTCAAGACCAAAGGAAGAGGGGTGGCCTGGGGCTGGTCTCCCGCGGCGAGGATAAAGGTAGCCAGAGGGTAGCGCGTGATCACGTCGACGAGCTGTTGCCCGTCGGATTCGATGTGTGCCAAAGGAGGATACTGCCCCATTTCGCAAATCTAGTGCCGGAGGCTCTCCGCCGGAGGCTCCCCGCCGGAGGCTCCCCGCCGGAGGCTCTCCGCCGGAGGCTTTTCCTCCTCCAAGACTCCCGGCACCTCTAGCCCAATAGTGCCCCTACCTTCGCCGCCGTGAAGCCAGGTTTGGAGAGGAGAGACAACTGGCGCGCGCTCCTGACCCTAGCTGGACCCATTGCCCTCTCGCAACTCGCACAGACGTCGATGGGCTTGGTCGATACGCTTATGGTCGGTCGCCTCGGCGCCGTACCGCTGGGCGCCATCGCCATCGGCGCCACGATCCACTTCACCATATTACTCTTTGGCCTCGGCATGGTCCTCGCCGTCGGACCGCTCGCGTCCCAGGCCCACGGCGCCGAGCGCCCGCGCGATGTGGCGCGCTACACGCGGCAGGGCCTGTGGCTGGCCACGTTCCTGGCCCCGGCAGGCATGGCCCTGGAGTACAGCGCGGGGTCGTGGCTGCCACTGTTGCGGCAAGACCCGGAGGTCGCGGCTCTCGCGGTAGAGTACATGCGGGCTATTATGTGGAGCTTGTGGCCCTTTCTGGCCTTCGGCGCACTGCGGTCGTGGCTTGAGTCCGTCGGCCGACCCATCCCGGTTACTCTGATCGCGCTAAGCGCGGTGCTCGTCAACATCGGCGGCAACTATGCTTTTATCTACGGCAGGTTCGGCGCGCCAGCCTTCGGGGCCATCGGCGTCGGTTACGCCACTACGCTCAGCTTCTTCTACCTCGTCTCCGCTCTGGTCTTCTACGCACAATCCCGTACGGCATTGAGGTCCTACGGGGTCTTCGACCGCTGGCGCTGGCCGGACCTCGCGTACCTCTCCGAGCTGGTGCGCGTCGGGACGCCGATGGGGGTCTCTTTCGCGATCGAGTCGGGCTTTTTTACGGCCACAGGGATTCTTGTCGGGACATTAGGGGCGGTACCGCTAGCGGCGCACCAGATTACGCTGCAGCTGGTGTCTTTCTCGTTTATGCTTCCACTCGCGGTTGCTCTCGCCACCACCATCCGCGTGGGCAACCTTGTCGGCGCCGGCCGTGCGGACAGCGCCCATCACGCCGGTTGGCTCGCCATCGGACTGGGGACCGCGATCATGGCGCTCTTCGCCGGTATATATGTGCTGGCCCCAGAGGCGTTCATCCGACTTTTCATCGGGCGCGAAGCCAGCGCCGAGGCTGAGGCGGTCGGGACCGTCGCGGTCGAGCTGCTGTTCCTCGCCGGGGTATTCCAAGTCTTCGACGGTGCGCAAACGGTGGCGAGCGGTGCGTTGCGCGGACTAAAGGATACCTTCTGGCCCATGGTCATCGGCCTGGTGAGCTACTGGGTAATCGGACTCTCGATCGGGTACCACCTCATGCAAACCGAGGGCGCCGTCGGACTCTGGATCGGGCTCGTGGTCGGGCTCATCGCCGCGGCGGCGGCTTTACTCTTTCGGTGGCGTCGCCTCAGTGTGCGCGTCGTGGCGCGGGGCGGCTTTCGCCAAAACGAATGACGGGTCTCTCGCAAGCCCCACTCGCGGTATGGAATCTCCTAAGAATCAGCTGCCTTCAGGCTACTTCGGCGGTGAGCACCTTGCGGCTAATTCGCTGACCGGTTTGAAAGAGGTCACGGATGAGGTGCTCGATGACGAAGTGCGACTCCGAGACCTCGGCCAGGACGGCGACGCTCGCAAAGTCACGGTCGCGCGAGGCGCTCTGGAGGGCCTGGTCAGCGCGGTCGTGCAAGCGCATCAGCTCTCTGTGGAGGTTTTGCAGCTGTCGTGCCGCCGCCGAAAGACTAGGCTCTAGCTCTATGGTGGACACGAATGGGATGCGGGCCACGGCGCGACCACGTGAGGCGATCTGGGCGGCTAGTTTGTGTCGAGCGTTGGCGTAGGTGCGGCGCGACTGCGAGACCTGCTCCGAGCTGACGCCGTTAAAACTGCGCAAATATTTAATCAACCACGCGTCCAGTCGGTAGGAGAGTTGTTCCTCGGCCTGCCAGAGATCCTGGAGGCGGGAGGTGGTCTGGGGTCCGACGAGGGGGGCGATTGGTGTTTGGATATTATGATTTGCCTGCATGTCTATACGGTATACAGCTTTAATGCCAAGTCTGCGGGAACGTTCGGTTAGGGGGTATAAAATCCAAGGAAATAGGTATCGGCGCGAAGGCTCTACCCATCGAGCCCCAGCATGGTTAGGCCTTTCTGCAGCAAGCCCCTCAGCTCCTCGCTCGGTGGTCGGACCCACACATAGGTCCCGAGTATAGCTGTCAAGATCCCCCCCTTAATCGCGATGTCGAACGGCCAGTAGCCCGTCAGCGGTATAAGATAGGCCACGGCGCCAGCCACGGCCAGCGCAAGCGCGACCTCGACACTCGTTTTGCCGAAAGGCCACAGACCCCACTGCAATCCGACGAACACGACCTTGGCGAGATTCGAGAGCCCCACCGACAGCAGCGTTGAGAATCCCGCGCCCACGAAGCCATAGCGCGGGATGAGCACCACGTTGAGCCCGACGTTGACCCCGGCCATGATCACGAGACCGATCAAGTTGTACCAGTATTTACTGGAGTAAAGGATGATGAGCTCGTTGATACTCGTGGCCCCGTCGATCACGCGCGCCGCACCCAGTAGCAGGAAGGCCCCGAAGGCCTGCGCCAACACCTCCCCGCGCGGCGCCACGTCTACGAGGGCCGGGTAGCAAACGGCGATCCCGAGGAAGACGTAGCCGCAGATAAGCAGGAGGTTGTCGGAACTCTTGCGGTACAGGGTCCGCAGCTCCACGATGTCGTTGCTTGCCCAGGCCTCGCTCACCATCGGCGCGGTGACGTTGCGCAGGTTGGTGTAAGGTTTCGAGATGACCTCGGCGGTGAAGAGAGCCAGGGAGTACTGTCCCCCGGCGGCGAACCCGAGGTAGGCGGGGATCATCAGCTGGTCGATCCGAAAGGCGAGCTGACCGGCGGCCATCGTCGCGATCCCGTAGCCGCCGTAGGATGCCATCTCGCGCCACTTCTCCCGCAGGGAGGCATCGACGCGCGGCAGTCGCCACTCCTTTAACCACGCTAGGTAGGCGGCGAGCGAGATCACGACTGCCCAGAAGTGCACCAGCGTGCCGACGATCACGCCCCACTCCCCGAGCACGCCCGCGAGGTATAGCAGCACGAGGATCGGCAGCGTGACCTTGAACGCAAACTGCTCGATGATCGTCGGGACGACGATCCGGCGGAAGTTGCTGATGTACTGCGCCAGCACCCGCCCGAAGGCTACCGCAGCGATCAGGATTGGTATGGCCGCCACGTACACCCGCGACGAGGCATCTATCTGATTGAAGTATACCGACGCGATCAGCTCGTCGAACAGCGGCCAGGTCAGGGCCGTGAGCACGACCCCGACGGCGGTAATGACCAGGAGCAGGGTCAGCAAGCCCCGCTGGCCCGCGTCCGGGTCGCTGAAGGGCGCGTAGTAGCGGACCGCCAGGACGTAGCTCCCCAGCATCGACACCGGCGCCACCACGAAGGCCGCCGAGAGGATCGTCTGCACGAGGCCGTACACCTCCAGCGCGTGCGGCCAGAGAAACAACATCGCGAACACGCCAATCCCCACGCCGGCGAACTGTACGATGGTGCTCTTGAGCCCCTGCCTCACCACTACTCCCATTCGTCGGCGAAGCTAGTGGCGGGGTAGGGCCGCGCCCGTGACTCCCTCAAGGACATCGGCGAGCAGCCGGGTTGTGGCTCTCCGCTCGTAGCCGGCGATGACTGCGTCCGCGAAAGCGTGAGGGCTTGCGCCAAAACTTCCGTCGTAAATGCGCTCGATCGCATCGCGCGTGGCGTCCACGTCGCCCGGGAGTACCGTCATCCCAGCGTGGGCCGCGTCGAGGATCCGGGTGTTGTCCGCGTCGAAAGGTCCGACGTGGAGGATGGGGCGGCGGGCGGCGAGGTACTCGAAGAGCTTCCCGTTGACCTGACCGCGGGCGTTGTCGCTGAGGTTAGGGCATAGCAGGAATAGGCTGGCCTCGGCGTAGTGAGTCAGTAGTTCGTCGTGCGGGAGCCAGGGCGTGACAGAGAGGCGATCGCGGAGTAGCGGGTAGGACCCGACATCTGCGATGACCCGCTGGTCGACCGTCCCGATCAGTCGGATCCGCAGCCTTTCGGCAAAACGTGCGTCCTCGTCGCAGAGCTGCGCGAGGGCTGTCCATACGGCACGCGGATTGCGCTCTGCACTCAGTAAGCCGGTGTGGTAGATGGCGAATGGCGCTTCGCTCCCGGGTTCAGCGGTTCGACTTTCGTCAAAACCTACGAAGTCGTCCGCGTCGTAGCCATTAGTGACGCACACGTATTTGGCAGTATCGAACGGCACCAGGTGCGTCGGCATACTCGGACTCGTCCCGAGGACCAAGTCCGCCGCCCGTATGCACTCCGCCTCGAGGCGCTCGTTTTTGGCGCGAGCGCGAGGGCCGGGGCGGAAGGCGAGGTGGACGTCGAACTGAGACCAGGGGTCGCGTACGTCCATAATCCACGGGATCTGCGGGGAGGCCCGTTTGAGCGCGAAACCGATGAGGTGGACGCTGTGCGGGGGGCCAGTCGTAATGACGGCATCCACCGGGTGGGCCCGCAAATAGGCCGCGACCGCTTTTGCCGTCGGCCTCACCCACCAGATCCGTGGGTCCGGGACGAAGAGATTGGCGCGGACCCACCCAGCGAAGCGCTTTAACCACCCGCCCGACTCCGAAGCAGAACCGGCCTTGACGTCACCGCTCGGCGCACCGGTGAGCTTGCGGTAGGCGGCGTATGGCTCGCGGATGGGGTAGCGCAGGACCTCGGTCCCCGGATCGATTTCGCCGATCAAACTGCCGTCGACCACGGGGTAGTCTGCACCCTCCGGCGCGACGATCACAGGCTGCCACCCTAGGCCGGGCAGAAATTTTGCGAATTTCAGCCAGCGTTGCACCCCCGCTCCTCCGCTCGGGGGCCAGTAGTACGTGATGATGAGGACGCGTTTCAAACCGCCGAATCCCTCGGTTCGATACGGAGCTCGAACGGTACGGCCGACGTGCCGTTTTGCCGAAAGGCCAGTACGACTCCCGCCAGGCCTAAAAGCAGGATCAGCGCGCTCGCGATGTAGCTGATGGTCTCGCCGCGGTAGAAGCTCGCTGGCGCGAAGGCCATGACCAGTTCATGCTGGCCCGCCGGCACCACTACCGCACGCAGCGCGTAGTCGGCCCGGATGAGCTCGGCGGGCTCACCGTCGATCGTGATCGTCCAACCCTTGTCCGGCCCGTACCACATCTCCGAAAAGACAGCCAGCTGCTCGGCGGGGCTGTTCGAGGTGTAGGTGAGGCGATCGGGGGCGTAGGACGTGAGCGCGATGCTGCCCTCGGCCGAGAAGGCGAGCGTCGGGAGGCGGTCGCGGAACTCCTCGTGCACAAGCGCCACGCTATCGGTAGCGAGTCCGTTGAGGCCCTCCACTTCCGCGTTGGCGTCCGGCACCACCCGGACCTCCTTCACGAACCAGGCATTGCCGAGGGCGGCGGGGTTGGGCTGTAGCTGCTCCTGACCAGGTTGGCCCTGGATGACGTACTTAGTGTTCAGCATGTTGAGCACCTCGATGTGACCCTGGCTGATGTGGCGTTCGATGAGGTCCTGGACGCGCTGGAGCTTCGCGGCGTGGTAGCCGCCGATGGTCTTGTGGAGGTAGCTCGTGCTGGCGCTGTTGAAGGTATTGACGCTCAGGTCGTAGACACGGTAGTGGGGATCGGGATCGCGGAGGATCTGCTGGTCCACGGGTCGGGGCGCGTGCGCGGCGAGGGCCTGGCGCTTGGGTTGCCAGACCTCGGAGCCTAAGTATTCGCGACTCACGCCCCAGATATCGGCGATGGCCAGGACGCCGATGCCGGCCACCAAGATCGGCGCCGACAGTTTTCGCGTAAGCCAGGCCCATAGTAGTGCGGCTGTCGCTAAAACGAAGCCCAGGCTCCGGAAGGCCGAGCCGCGCAACAGGTCGATCCGCTCGGCCCGCACGGCGTCCATCGGGAACTGCGCCTCTTGCATCTGCGCGTCGCTCCCGCCGGCAAGCTCGAGCATGCCAGGACCCAGCACCGCAATCAGCAACAGTAAGCCTGCGGCGGTACCCGTGCCGGTGTATAAGCTTCGCAGCGTGACGCCAGGTTGGCCCACGCTACCGTCGCGTAGCCTCAGTGCCTGGCACACGGCCGCGAACGCGCCGGCCGCCACCAGGACCGCCGTCACGCTCGTCGCCGAACTCGGCGCGCGGAAGTTGTTGAAGTACGGTACGAGATCGAACAGGGGCCGGTTGAGCCAAGTCGCGTGTCGCCCCATGCTGATGAGCAGGGTCAGCAGCACCGCCGCGCCGAGGAAGTAGCGCCAGCCCGGACGTAGCCAAAACATGGCGAGGATGAAGAGGTACACCAGGACGGCCCCGAAGTACACAGGGCCGCTCGTGAACGGGAGCGCCCCGTGGTACAGTGGCAGCGTAAAGTTGGGCGGCAACTGGTTGCCGGTTGCGCGGATGGCCTTGCTGAAAGGCCCGTCCTTGTCCACCGGTGAGGCGCCCCCGCCGCCGGCCACTCCCGGGACAAACCCCGCCAGTACATCGGCGGCCCCGTTGCTCCACTGCATCGCGTACTCCCAGTCGAGTCCCTTGACCTGTGAACTGCTGGTGACCTTAGTTCCGGGAGCCTGCGCGAGGATCGGCTCCCCTCGCATCGTATCGCGCCCGTACTCGAGCGTCGTCGAGATCTTGGAGTACGAAGCCCCAACCGCGAGCGCCGCACAGCCGAGCGAGATCCCGAGGGCCGTGGCCCACCGCACGACGCTCCCGCGATCTAGATCGTCGATCAGGCGAAACACCACGAAGCACGCGCAGGCCGCGGCGAGGTAGTAGGTCATCTGCGGGTGATTGGCCCCGACGTTGAGCCCGAGCGCCACGGCGAACAGCCCGGCCCCAACGAGGTAGCGCCCACGGAACAGTACGATGAGTCCGGCGAGCGTCGGCGCCATGAAAGCGATCGCCCGGATCTTGGTCATATGCCCAGCCTCGAACAGCGTCATGTGATTCGACCCGAGTCCGAAGGCGATCGCCCCGATCATCGAGAGCCACACGTTCACGCCCATGACGCGCAGCAGCACGAAGAGCCCTAACATGATGGTGAAGAAGTAGCCGATCGGTCGCTCGATCCCGAGGTTGAGCGCCGTCTCCACGAAACGCAGGAGGTTGCCGCGCTCCGGGGCGTAGATCTGGTAGGCGGGCATACCGCCGAACATGGAGTTGGTCCACAGGCTACGGTTGCCGGTGGCCGCCTGGTAGTCGTGCAGCTCCTTGCTCATGCCCTGATTCTGGATCGTGTCCGAGCTGAGGATCACGCGACCGGACAGCTGGGGCGCGAAGTAGGCGGCGCAGGCGGCCAACATGATGAGCACGGCGAGGGCCGTCGGCCAGATGCGCTTGAGGAGGGGGGTAGTCGGCATAGCGGAGGGGCGCCTGGGTCGGTCGGGTTGCGTGATCGGGCGGCAAAGAAACGGCAAGCGGGGTCTAGACGAAATCCACGTCCACGTCGTACGGGTAGGTCATCAGGAAGTGGAGCGCGCGCTCGACGGGGTAGCCCTCGATGGCCACGGCGTGGAGGGTGGTGAAGATCGGGAGGTGGATGCGGTAGTGGCGCGTGAGTTGGCGTACGATCCTGAGGGTGCGCACGCCCTCGGTGAGGATCTCGCTGCCCTCCGTGATGGCTTCGAGCTTCTCGCCGGCGCCGATGCGGTAGCCGAGCGAGAAGTTGCGACTATCCGGCGAGGTCGCCGTGGCGATCAGGTCGCCGATCCCGGCCGAGCCCAAGAAGGCGCGGCTGCTCGCGCCCATCGCCTTGCCGAGGCTCACCATCTCCACGAGGCCCCGCGTGATCAGGATGGACTGAATGTTCTTGCCGAGGCCCCGGCCGGCGAGGATCCCGCTCCCTACGGCAATCCCGTTCTTTAGCGCCCCTGCGATTTCGGCGCCGAGCAGCTCGTGCGAGCCGAACACCTGGAATTTATCGGTGGACAGCGCCTTTATCCCGGCGTCGACGACCTCGTCGAAATTACTCGCCACCACGGTCGCCGTCGGTTGGCCCTCTTGAATCTCGCTGCTGAGGTTAGGCCCGCTCAGGCACCCGATCCGGATGACGGAACTCTCCTCGAGGATCACCTCGCTCATCGTGCGCACCTGATTGCGGCCGAGCTTACGGGAGTGCCAGGCTCCGCCGCGCTCGATAGGCACGTCAAAGCCCTTCGTGCCGTGAATGACGAAGTGTCGGGGGGTGAGGTAAGGGGAGAAAGTCTGGATCGTCTTTCGGAAGGCGGTCGAGGGGACGATCGGGAGGATGAGGTCGCAGCGCTCACAGATCTCAGCCGAGTCGTGCACGAGGCTCACGCCGTCGGCCAACTCATAGCCCCGCAATTTGCGGTCGCGGTTGCCGGACTCGGCCAGCTCCCTCGAGCGCGTGTACACGAGGACCGGCTGGTTGACGGCGGCCACGTTCGCCATCACCATCCCGAAGGCGCCCGCGCCTATGATCCCGATCGACCGGTCGACTCCCGCCATCGCGGCGAAGCTACACGGTATCCTGTGGAGCCCTACGGATCTGGTCACGGTGAGCGATATTTGCGGGCCCCTCCTTCCGGAACCACGATGCGCATCCTCACTCTCCTCACGCTATGCCTCGCCGCTCGGACACTGCCGGCCCAGCGGCTCGACACCCTCCCGGGCGACATCGTCCGTTACGACGACTACGCCACCCAGGAGGGCTACTATATTTTCTACCCCGTGATCGCCGGTGATGTCTACAGCCGCGACTCCCTCGGGATCGTGGTGTTCACACACGGTTACGGTGGGCTCAATCCCCTCAACTACGGCGCCTGGATCCGGCACCTCGTGGAGCAGCGCCAGGTGGTGATCTACCCCCGGTACCAGCGTAATCTCTTGCTCCCGCGCCCGAAGGCTTTCGCCAAAACCCACCACGCCGCCCTCACGAGTGCCCTCGCCTACCTCGATACCGTCGGCATCCCCGTCGCCCACACCGCGCCTATCTACGTCGGTCACTCCTACGGCGGCACCCTTACGGCTTATGCGCTCGCCAAGCAGGACTCCCTCGGGTACGCCCCGGCGTTCGGGGCCGTGTTGGCGGCCCCCGGTACTAATCGCCTCAAAGGAGCTCGCCTGAGGAGCTACGCGTCGATCGACCCCACCACCCAACTCATCATCGTCTCCCACGCCGACGACGAGGTGGTCGGGGACGAGTTCTCGCGGCTCGTCTTCGAGTCCGTCGCCGACAAATCCCAGACCTTGTGGATCGAGCAGCGCGCACAGGGTAAGGGTGAGGGCAAGCTCGGCGCCTCGCACAACGAGTGCTACGCCATCGACGAGGCCTTCGACAGTGGCTACCGCAACTTCACCACCCGCCGCGCGCTCCGCGTCGCCTGCGATGACGCCCTCGACCGCGAACTCTACTGGCCCCTCGTCGACCAAATGATCGTAGCGCGCCGCGACGGTATGCCCCACCCGGCTTTCTACAACTACACAGAGCTACTTCCCTTCGGCGCCTGGGAGGATGGCTCGCCCCGCGAGGAGCTCGTGGCCCACTACCGCGGCCGAGCGCCACGACGGTCCCACTTCCTCAACCTTTCCGACGAGACGCGGCTGACGCTCCTCTCCGAAGACGAAGACTACGTGCCACCCCCGAAGAACGTCAAGATACCTTACACGCTAGAGGAGATGCTCGAGCGGCTTAGCGCTCCCGCGGAATCAGCTGGTCCAGGCGGGCAGTGACCTCGACGAGCGGGAGGCTCTCGGCGATCGAGTATTTGCCGACGCTCGTGCGCCTGAGTGCGCTGAGGTAGGCCCCCGAGCCGACGAGCCGGCCCAGGTCGTGCGCCAGCGACCGGACGTATGTCCCCTTCGATACCGCGACCTCGAAGTCGGCTTCGGGCATCGCTACCCGGGTGATCCCAAAGCGACCGACGTGTACGTCGCGGGGCTGCATCTCTACGGTCTCGCCGGCGCGGGCCGACTTATACGCTCGCTTGCCGCCGATCTTGATGGCTGAATACACGGGCGGGATTTGTTGGATGGCGCCCGTCAGATTTTCCGCGACGGCTTTCGCCAAAACGGCCTGCGTGAGGTGCACAGTGGGGTAACCGCCCTCGCGCTCGGTCTCGGCGTCGTAGCTCGGGGTGGTCGCCCCGAAGGTGATGGTCCCGGTGTAGGTCTTGGGTAGTCCCGTGAGCTCGGCCAGGGTCTTGGTGGCCCCTCCGGTGGCGATGAGGAGGAGTCCCGTCGCCATCGGGTCTAGCGTACCGCTATGCCCGACCTTAATTTTCTTGACGCCGGTCAGTTTGTGGAGTCGGTAGCGGATCTGATTAACGACGTCGAAGCTCGTGAAGCCCTTGGGCTTGTCGACCAGCAGCAGTGCGCCGACTACGAAATCAAGCGCCCCAAGATCTCGTTCGTCTCTCATGCCGCAAGGTAACCGGCGCCCACCGCAAGAATAGCCACGACAAAACAGTAGTAAGCAAAGTAGCGCAGCTTCGAGTTGCGCACGATACTGATCATCCACGTGCACGCCACCACGCCGGTGAGGAAGGAAGCCACGAAGCCGATGAGGTACGGTGGCCAATGGCCCATCTCGGCGGTGATGTCGCCGTCGAGCAGGTCCTTGGCTATAGCTCCGAAGATGAGCGGTACCACCATCAGGAAGCTGAAGCGCGCGGCCTTCGTGCGGTCGACGCCAAGCAGGACCGAGGTCGAGATCGTCGCCCCGGAGCGGCTAATCCCCGGCATGATGGCGATGGCCTGCGCGAGTCCGATAATGACGGCGTCTCTCCAGGTCACGATCCGCTCTGTGGTGCGGGCGCGGTCGGCCAGTAGCAGCAGCAGGCCCGTGATGACGAGCATGAGTCCGATGAGCAAAATCTGCCCCGTGAATAAGGCGTCGAGCTCTTCCTCGAAAGCCAAGCCCACAATCGCTGCCGGGATCATACTCAGTGCAATCTTACCGGCAAACTCGAGGTCCTCGCGCTCGCCGCCGAAAATGCCCTTGAGGATACTGGCGATGTCGGCGCGGAAGACCCACATCGTCGCCAGCGCCGTGCCGAAGTGCAGGACTACCGTCATCAGCATCCCCTCCTCGGCGACGTCGTCCTGCGAGAGCAGGGCCTTGGCGAGCTCAAGGTGGCCCGAGCTGGACACCGGCAAAAATTCCGTCAACCCCTGCACGACGCCGAGGATCAGGGCACGAAGTACATCCGACACGCTGGAGAAGGTTAAGTCGCCTGAGCGGGGCTATTTTTTGAAGATGGCGTACGTGATCACACCCAGGCCGCCGATGATAACGATCGGCGCCAACGTAATGCGGCGGAAGCTGTAGATCAGCCCCTCGTCCCAGACCTCGGGGCTCGGCATGCTCCCGCCGGCCATGAGCAACATCCCGACGGCCATGAGCGCGATCCCGATCCCGATCCAGAGAAAGGTTTGGCGCCCGAAGATCATCTCGTCGGGGGGACGCGCGACGCGCGGCGGCGCGTCGATGTTGGCGTCGTACCGCTGGGCCGACGGGCGGGAGCTGGTGGTCTTGATCGTGGCCATTGGGAGGGGGTTGGTGGGGGCTCGGGATTCTTGTCTGTGCGGGCCCGGGGGGTACGCTACGCAGGCGCAAAGGTGTTCATTTTCCGAATGCGACGCAAAGGCCGGCTTGTGCGTGAAAGGTGCCCACGGTTTTGCCGAAAGGCGGACGTCCTAAATCCGAAATGACAGCCGCAACCTCTGCAAGGCTACAACATCGCCAGATCGTCGTCCCGCAGGCGCAGAGTCTGTCGCACGACGACGAAGGTTGCAAGGAGGTTGATCACCATTCCCGTCGCAACGAGGACGGCGGCGAGGCTGGCGTACTGCCACCACGGTACGTACTGCCAGGCGGCGGGCAAGTATGTTTTCGCGAAGGCGGCCACCCCGCCCGTAAGCCCCACGGCCACTAGGCCGCCGAGGACTCCGAACCACGCCGCGCGCGCGAGGAACGGTCGGGAGATGAAGCCCCAGCTCGCGCCGACCAGCTCCATATTCTTAATGAGCCCGGCCTTCGCCAGGAGCGCTAGCCGGGCCGTGTTGGTGATCATGAAGACGACCCCGAGGAGCAGCAGCGCCCCTACCCCGAGTCCGATCCAGGCCACGGACCCGATGCGCTGCGTGAGGGTGTTGACCATATCCTCCTGCACGTAGCTCGCCATGACGGCGGATTGGTCCTCGATCTCGGTGCGGAACGCGCGGATGCGGTCCGCGTCCACGTAGGCCTCCGCGACGTTGAAGGTGTATAGGTCGAACAGGGGATTATCGAGTTCGAAGTCCATGAACTCCTCTCCGAACTCGTCCTGGAGCCGCTTCGCGCCATCCTCCTTGGAGACGTAGGTCAGGGATTCGGCCTTCACGAAGTCGCGACCGTTGAGGAAGGACTCGAGGGCGCGGCGGCCTACGGCGTCGCTCTCGGGACGGAGCTCCACGACGACCTGCGTACTCTCGCGCAGCTCGCGGACGAGCTCGCGGCCCTGGAGGAGGAGGAGCCCGTAGGTGCCGATGAGGGCGAGGACGAGGGCTGTCGCCAAAACGGTCGATACGTAGGGCGGGCGGCGGGTCATGGGGGCAAACATAGCCACCCGCGGACCCCGCCCGCCGCGTTACCGACCCGGAGGACTTAGACGCGCTCCAGCACCATCGCACTGGCGCCTCCGCCACCGTTGCAGATGGCCGCCAGGCCGTAGCGGCTGTCGCCAGACCCGAACTCGTGGGCGAGCGTTCCGACGATGCGCGCGCCGCTCATGCCGAGCGGATGCCCGAGGGAGACGGCGCCGCCGTTCGGATTGACGCGTGCCGGATCGAGGTCGAAAGCCTGCGA
The DNA here is from genome assembly GCA_041744755.1 of Saprospiraceae bacterium. Taxonomy (GTDB): domain Bacteria; phylum Bacteroidota; class Bacteroidia; order Chitinophagales; family Saprospiraceae; genus CALDTK01. Next base: position 133 of record JBGTKC010000089.1, on the reverse strand, counting down.
GAAGGCCAGCGGCACGACGGCGAAGGCCTCGTTGACCTCGAATACGTCGATGTCGGACATCTGCTTTCCGGCGCGCTTCAGCGCCAGCGGGGCGGCGAGGTTAGGCGCGAGCGGAAAGCGCATCGGCTCGCGG
>JBGTKC010000088.1:0-6023 GCA_041744755.1 Saprospiraceae bacterium | reverse complement strand
GACTACGTCCAGACCGTGGCTACCGATCTCGACGGCAAGCGGACCCTCGGCCCGATCGTCTCGGCGGGTACGCGTAGTCGCGGGGGCGCCCTGCGACCGCTGAGTGTCGAGGGCGACCAGGCGAGTGCGGCTTCGGCTTTCGCCAAAACCCTCGACGTGCCCACCGCCACTGGCCAACGACCCACGACCGTCGGCTTCGACGCGGATGGCGTGACGACGGTCACGCGCCCATCCCTCCCGAGCAGCGTGCTCTGCCTGAGCCCCGAGAATAAAACGCTGCAAACGGGGAGCGTACACTAAAACTCAAATTGTAACCAACGGCCTCACGGCCATTCCTCCTTTCTTAATCCAACCAATTCCGGGGTCAAAAGCCCATAACTCTCTCAATCCTTTCCTATGAAGTTCAAACAAATCCTCTTCGCCGCCCTCGTCGCAGGCGCCGGCACGGCCGTTGCCCAGAGCACGGCCACCACAACCGTCAACGGTGACAACAACCAGTCGTCGGTTAACCAATCGTCTGGCATGAATGAGTCGACGATCAACCAGGGCGTTGCTGGCGGCTCGACAGCCAACGAAAATGACGCTGTCGTCGATCAGATGGGTGGCGGCACATCTACCATCGACCAGACGAGCGACAACAACCTCGCGACCGTGACGCAGGCTGCTGCCGCGACATCTACGGTAAGCCAGACGGGTTCGATCCCAAACCCCGGTCCCTTCGGCGGCCGTGACAATAACGTCGCCACGGTCAACCAGACCGACGGCTCCGACGGCGCCGCGTCGATCATCGACCAGGACGGGGTGCTCAACTCCGCCAGCGTCGACCAGAGCGCCGACGCCGACGCCTTGACTATCCAGGACGGGACCTACAACACCTCGGCAGTGACGCAGTCTGCCGATGGTGCCGACGCATCCGTCACGCAGGGCGGTGGCTACGGCGACAACAACTCCGTGGTCACGCAGTCCGCAGACGCCACGGCTACCGTTAGCCAGTCGGGTGCACCTTCGGTTGGGCCAGCGTTCACGAATGACTCGGAAATCACCCAGTCCGGCGCCGGTAGCAGCGCTCTCGTAGAGCAGACCGGTTCGAACAACGAGTCCGACGTCACGCAGGAAGCGCTCAATGGCGTGGCCATCGTCAGCCAAGACGGTACATTCTTGACCTCGAGCGTTCTACAGCAGGACGATGCCGGCGGCACGGCTCTCGTCACACAGACCGGCACCGACAACGACTCCGATGTCAAGCAAACCTCTCTTAACGCTCAGGCGGAAGTCATCCAGTCGGGCTCGGACAACACCTCGAAGCTCACGCAGGGTCGCAACAACGGTAACGCCTTCCAGACCAATGGCCAGGAGGCGCTCATCGTCCAAAGTGGCGTGAATAACAACTCGTTTGCCACGCAGACCGGTTCGTCCGGGGATATTAACCTGGAGCAATCCGGTGACAGAAATTTGTCTAATATTCTGCAATCGGGGTTCGATAACTCGGCGGGTGATAGCGATGTGGCTTCGACCATCGGCGTAAACCAATCCGGTGACGATAACGAGAGCACTATCACGCAGTCCGGCCAACTCTCCGAGGCAATGGTAAACCAATCAGGAGAATATAACGAAGCTACGATCTCACAGTCGGTAGGCAATAATCCAAACCCACCCGGCGGCACGGATCCAAGAGTAGCGAGGGCTTCGATCGATCAGGTTGGATCGAGCAACGTGAGTACTATAACTCAGTTCGGTGGTACCAATGCGGTAAGCGCTCGTTTAATGAAGGCAACTTCGTCGCAATCTGGCGACGGTAACCAGAGCTCCATCAGCCAGACCAACAGCCAAGTGACGGGTTCCTCGTCTGGCAATATGGCAGAAGTGACGCAGGATGGCGACTCCGGCGCGTCGTCTATCGTGCAGAATGGTGCTAGTATCGAGGCGACGCTACTCCAGGAGATGGGCTCCGGCAACATGTCGACCATGACCCAGAACGGCGACGACCACACGGCAACTGTGACGCAAACAGGCTCGAGCAACATGTCGACCATCACGCAGAACTAAAGCCAGCCTTCCTCGAGGGGAGCCACGTCCCGCTCCACTCCGACGATCTTTATACGAGAAACCCCGTCCGCACTGAGTGTGGATGGGGTTTCTCACACTGTATTTGTAGGCAATTTTACCCAAGTCGACACGCCTTACCTCTTGACCTCCACCCTCGATCCGTCGGGCGGTCGCAACTCCACCACCGCCATGGCCATCGGCGACACCGACAGAAAAGTCGGCAACGCAGATTTACCACAGCTAACCTCACTCATAACCAGGCTCAAAACCCACCCAACGCCGATGCGGCGGAAGACCACACGCGGACATTAGAATATCGGACGCCCTTGACACTATCCAACCCTAGCGATAGCGGAGACCAGTTTCGGGACTAGCTACACAACAAAGCGGTGCTGAGCCCGTCGCGCGCATGCCGACGGCCACCCGCACTCGGAACCGAGACGCAAGTCGTCCGCTACGCAAGTCGAGATTAGAGCTCCCGATCCACATTCGCACGCGCTAGCACTTCCCCGCCGGCACTGCGCAGCTCAGCCGCGATTAGGAGGCGGTCGCCCGGGCCGAAGTTGCTCGTCGAGCGACCGAGGACGCGCGACTCGTGCGCCGCGAGCGCGACGGCGGAGGACTGAGTGGACGCCGACCGGTTGCCGCTGACGCCGAGGCGCTCGACGGTGATCGAATACGTCGCCAAGAGGCTGTCGGCGGCCGGGTTCGTGACTTCGGGCGCGATCGTGACGCGGTCGCCGTCGACCGTGATGCCGATACGCAGGGGCTCCGGGGCCGGTTTGTGCGGGGTCGGGACCTGGGCGGCGAGGCTCGCGCCGAAACAGGTAAAGGAAACGACGGCGCATAGGCCGCGCGAGAGTAGGGAGCGGTACATAAGTGTTGACGACTGGGAGTGAGGAAATCGTACGGAAAGGCCACCGCGATGGCCCCATCCGGCTAAACTACGTTCGAATCCGCGCTCGCGTATCCAGCGGCGGTAGCTTTAACGATTCTCTCCAGCGCGCGCCTCGCACGTCCCGACGGCCCTCACGCCCCCAGCCGCTCCACCATCCACCCGCCGTCCGTGCGCCTGAACCGAAACCGGTCGTGCAGCCGGCTCGAGCGCCCCTGCCAGAACTCGATCTCGACCGGGGTCACGCGGTAGCCGCCCCAGTGCTCAGGCACCGGCACGAGGTCGGTTTTGGCGTAAGCTACCGCCAATTCGGCCTGCCGCTCCTCCATCACGCGCCTGTCCTCGATGACGCGGCTCTGCGGCGAGGCCCAGGCTCCGAGCTGCGAACCCTTCGGCCGCGAGTGGAAGTAGGCCGCCGTCTCCTCGCGGCTGATCTGCTGCACACTCCCGCGGATCCGCACCTGGCGCTCGTGCTCGAGCCAGTTGAACACCATCGCCGCCGAGGGGTGCTGCTCGATCTGATGCCCTTTGGCGCTATCGTAATTGCTGTAGAACACGAAGCCCCGCTCGTCGTAGCCCTTCAGCAGCACCACGCGCGCATCCGGCTTACCGTGCGCATCCACCGTCGCCACGACGACGGCATTCGGCTCCGCGAGCCGATCCGCGATCGCGGCCTCGATCCACTCGCGGAACTGAGCGATCGGATCGTCATTCAGGTCGCCGCGCTCGAGGGCGCCGCGGCGGTAGTCTTGGCGCAGGTCGGCAACGTTGGACATAGGAGGGTTTAGCCCTGTCTAACAAGCTTCCCGAAGTTGCGTTGACGGCTTACGCCAAAACGCCCCGCGCCCCATCCCCCGCGGCAGCAATTCAACAATTCAACCTTCAAAAATTCAACAATTGCCCTACTGCCAAACCCGCACCCAGTCGACCTCCAGGCGCTGCGGGTAGATCGTCGAGTCGACGCCCCGCTGCCCGCCCCAATCCCCGCCGACGGCCTGGTTGAGCAAGAGGTACTGCGGCGCGTCGAACGGCCACTCCGCCGCCGTCGCCCCGGCGCGTTTGTCGAAGCGGTGGTAGGGCTTGCCGTCGACCAAAAACACGATCCGCTCGGCATCCCAGTCCACGGCGTACGTGTGCCAATCCACCTCGGCGGTAGGCACGGCGATGGCTTTGCCGACCTGCGTGCCGAGCCGGTGGTTGAAGGCCTGCGTGTGGACGGTGCCGTAGACGGAGTCGCGCTCGTAGCCGACGTGCTCCATGATGTCGATCTCGCCACACAGCGGCCAACCCACCGCGTCGATGTTGGCGCCCAGCATCCAGATCGCCGGCCAGGTCCCGCGGCCGGTCGGGAGCTTGGCGCGCGCCTCGATGTAGCCGTAGGTCCAACTGGCCAGGCCGCTGGTCGTCATCCGGGCCGAGGTGTAGGCGGAGCCCTCGTGCGGCTCGCGGTGAGCCTCGATGACGAGGTGGCCGTCTTCCACACGCGCGTTGCGGCTCTCGCCCTCTCGGTAGAACTGTAGCTCGTGGTTGCCGTAGCCGCCCCCGCCGACGGCGTAATCCCAGCGACCCGCATCCGGCAGTCCCGCCGTGTCGAACTCGTCGGCCCAGACGAGGGTCTTCCCGCGGGTTGGGCTGCGGGGCGAGCAAGCGACGCCGAGCAGGAGGACGCCGAGAATGGGGAGGGTCGAGTATCGCACGGGAGGCAAGGTAAAGGCGTTGCCCGGGCTAAGCCAACACTTATACCCGTGGTCACCACCCTCCGCCTCAACGACCTCACCGTCCGCATCGACGACGGCGAACTCATCGCCCTGCTCCGCGGCACGCACGAGTACATCCACCAGAAAGGCAGTCCCGGGTGGCGCAGCTCCGACACGGAGATGTTCCCGATCATCGGGCCGACAGCGGAGGCGGGCTTCCGGGTCGATACCCCGCGCGGGAGTGCGACGCAGGACCAGCACGGCCTCCTGCGGGAGATGGCGTACACCCTCACCGAGGCTACCGATGTCCACGCCGTATACGAGAAGACCTACCCTGCCGGGAAGCGCATCGCGAACTCGAAGTTCCCCGCCAAGTCAAGCGCCGAGCATCTGTCCTGGCCGTATGATTTCCGCTTCCGCAAAACCTTCACGCTCGGTGCCGACGGCCTGGAGGTCGCCTTCGAGATCAGCGGGGAGGCGGGGATGCCGTACATGCTCGGCTACCATCCCGCCTTCCGGCTCACTTCCGATGCCGTGACGGTGGAGGCGAACGGCGAGTCGATTGCGCTGGCCAACGTGATAGCGGTCGGCGATCGCGCCTATCAAGTGAAGGACTGCAAGGAGGTCACGCTCCGCAGTGGCGACGACGGCAGCCTTCGACTCACGACCGAAGGCTTCGGGAGCTTCATGCTCTGGTCGCCGGTGGCGAGTATGATCTGCGTCGAACCTGTCAGCTTTTATCCGTACGACGTGGCTCAAACTGAGCTGCATGAAGGCTTTCGGAGCCTGGGTGATACGCCGGCACGCTTCTCGGTAAGGCTGGAGCCGGTGGAGTCGTGAATCTTCACCTTTGTCTCAAACCACGAAGCCATCGAGTGATTCGGTGAGCTTGTCGGGATCGCGGGCGTCATGCCAGTAGTCGACTACCGCCACCTCGTCGAGCTCTTCGACCACGACGTAGACGATCTTGTAGGCTCTGTACCTCAGTACCCTGAATGCACGGGGTGGCGGCGGTGTAGTCCGACGGTAAAAGATCGGGAAAGCAAGTGGGAAGTTCAGTACCCGTTGCGGAAGAGAAGCCAACTCGTCCACAAATCTTGCTCCCTTTTCCGCACTGCTCACCAATGCCCAGTAATCCTCGATCTCAGCCAGTCGATCTCTGGCGAGAGTGCTCTGTACGATCGTCATTTGGAGCGACGGCGCTGAGCTAAGAACTCGAGTACCGCCTCGGTCGAATGCCCGCCGCCATGTAGTACCTCATCAAGACCAGCCTCCCAACCAGACACGGATTGGCGAATAGTCACCACCTCGCCATTCGGTCGGTAGCCAAGCACCTCGTCGAGGTCGGTGTCGGGTGCGTCGGCAGGCTCGGTACTCGCCTGCGC
>JBGTKC010000087.1:0-133602 GCA_041744755.1 Saprospiraceae bacterium | reverse complement strand
GTTGGCGACGTAGCGGTTGCCCTCGGTGACGAGCTGGAGCGTGCGCGCGCCGGTGGGCTGGTCGCCGGTCGGGTAGAGCTGGATCAGGGAGGCGAGCGTACTGCCGGCCCCGAAGGCGCCGATGACGTTGCCGCGGAACTGGACGTCGCCGTCGAGGAGGCGCTGGTACGAGTCGACCCCCAACGCCGTCGGTACGTCCTCGAGGTTGAGCAGGCCGCCGACGAAGTCCGTGAAGATCGAGTTGTAGTACTTCATCGCCCCGCCGTCGCGCAGCAGGATCGCGAAGTCATTGCCCTCGCCGGCCACGCCCGTGGTAGCTGCGCCAGAGCCGATGTAGGTCGCGTTGGCGATCGTCGGGTTGGCGAACGGCTGCTGGCCGTCAGGGATGGCACCGTCGTGCTCGCCGGCGCGCCCAGTGATGTCGGTGGGCTGGACCGAGAGCCAGAACTGCCCGCGGCCGCGCCACCCGAGGTCGTAGTCGAACGAGTCGTCGTCGCATGAGAAGACCACGGCGTGCTTGACGTCGACAGTCCCGCCGAAGATCTCGATGCCGTCGTCGGCGATGGCGAAGGTCTCGACGTAGTCGACCTCCGTGCCGCGGCCGACGCCGGCCAGGGTGAGGCCGTTGATCTCGTTGTCGCTCGACAGGGCGCGCCCGCCGTGGCGGATCGAGAGGTACCGCAGCCGGCCGCTCGACTCGGCGTCGTTCGGGGTGGCGCCCCCGCCGTAGGACCCGCGGGTCTCGCCGGCGCTGATGCCCTCGATCTGGGCGACCCCGCCCTGCGTGGCGACGGTGCCGTTGCCCAGCACGATCAACCCGCCCCAGAGCCCGCGTTGGAACTGCGGCTCCTCGAGGTCGGCGGGGTCGGCGACGTCGTCGACCTCGGCGGTGAAGATCACAGGTGCTATACGCTCGCCGTTTGCAAAAATCTTGGCGCCTTTGGCGATGATCAGCGCGCTCGTGTTGTCGGCCGCGGCGGTGCCCGTGGGCACGTTGCGGAATTTGACCACAGTACCGGCCTCGATATTGAGTGTGCCACCGGTCTCAAGGTAGGTGAGGCCGTTGACGAGGTAAATATTGTTCGCCGTCCAGTTGTACGTCTGGCCCGCGACCAGCGTCGCGTCCGTCACATTAACGACCGACTGCGCCACCGCCGTGGCCGAGAGCGCGACGGTGCAAAGGGGGAGCGTAAGGAGTCTTCTCATGGTCTACACGGTTTTGAGTGACAGCTTTTCTGCTTGTCGAGCGCAAAGGTCGCAGTGATGCTTTTCCGTCAGGTTAAATGGCCATTAAGCGTCGTCTCAGGCCACCTGTACTTGTATACAGCCATGTTTGAGGTCCAAATCTGGACATAGCATGTCAAGATCAGAACAATTTTGCTTGTGTGGGTTGGGAGCTTTACGGTTATAACCGTTTGATATATAGATGTTAGCATTTAGCAATCCAGTATTGCATAGCCAGCTTTAATACAGAAATGACCAAATATTTTGGCTGTGAAAGAGCGCGGTATGTTACTTGCAGGTTAACTTTAGGTAACTTTACGTTTTCCCCTGAGTTAAAAACCTCCCTCGCCCCACCCATGACCTCCCGCACCCAGCTCCTCCTTGTGTTTGCATTGCTCGGCCTCTCGGCCGCGGCACAACAGGAGGTGTGTGTCCTAAGTCACCTGCGCGCAATCCCGAGCGCGACCACCCTGGCGTTCGAGGGTGCCCCCCAGATTCAGACGCAGCCGTTTCGCGCCGTCGGACCGTTCATTCTCGTGACGGCCACGGTCGGGGGCGTCGTCGGTAGCTACATCCTCGACAGCGGTGCTCCAGGGCTGGTTATCAATGGCGCCGTCGCAATAGCAGTCGATTCGGCGCTGGCGCTCGACCGTTACGTCATGATCGGTCAGCGGAACGTAGGCGAGCTGCGGTGGGGACCGATTAAGCAGCGCGCCGCAATCGCCTACGTACTCGATCTCTCCCACCTCGAACGTAGTCTCGGCGAGCCCATCAGCGGCCTCATTGGCTACGAGCAACTCCGGCAGCTCCCGATCACCATCGACTACCCCAAGCGCGTCATCACGTTTTTGCGAAAGCACAGCGAAGCCAAAGTCCAGGGCATCGCACTGCCTTTCGAATTGTCGGGTCACCTGCCACTCGTCGAGGCAGAAGTGGGTGGTCGGCAGGCTACGCTCGGGTTCGACACCGGATCAGGCGTCAATCTCCTCGATAAAGCCTACTTCGGACAACTTGCCTCTAGCAGCGCCGAGCTCCCGGAGATGCGGGTGCGGGGCCTTGGCGCCACCGACGAGACCATCGCCCGCCGCAGCGTCGCGCTCACCACCACCTCCCATGCCAATTGGGTCAACCTGCCCTATGGTTTCGCCGACCTGACACGATTTCGCGACAGCCCCACCGCCGAAGAGGCCATTGGCGCCCAGCTTGACGGCCTCCTCGGCAAGGAGTGGATGCAGCAACGCGTAGTCACGCTCGATTATGCACGTCGGCGCTTATACATCCGATAGCACCCGAGCGATTGAGTGCCGGTCCCGAGGGCCTGTGGACATTTGACACTGAGATACCACGGCTTTCGCCAAAACCAGCCTCTGCGTTACCGTACCTTTATGCTCCGTAACGACCATTGCGGGCCATGACCAAATACATCTTCGTCACCGGTGGGGTGACTTCTTCCCTCGGGAAGGGCATTATCTCGGCCTCCCTGGCCAAACTGTTGCAGGCCCGGGGCTTCAGCGTCACGATACAGAAGTTCGACCCCTACATTAACGTCGACCCAGGGACCCTTAACCCTTATGAACACGGCGAGTGCTACGTGACCGATGACGGCGCGGAGACCGACCTCGACCTCGGGCACTACGAGCGATTCCTCGGGACGCCCACAAGCCAGGCCAACAACGTGACGACTGGCCGGATCTACAAAACCGTCATCGAGCGCGAGCGTCGTGGGGACTACCTCGGCAAAACCGTCCAGGTGATCCCGCACATCACCGACGAGATCAAGCGCCGCGTGCAGCTCTTGGGCGCCAAGAATGAATACGACATCGTCATCACGGAACTGGGTGGGACCGTCGGCGACATTGAGAGTCTTCCGTTCCTGGAGGCTTTGCGGCAGATGCGCTGGGAGCTCGGCACTGAGGCCTGCCTCGTGATCCACCTCACGCTGATCCCGTACCTGAGCGCCGCCGGCGAACTCAAGACCAAACCGACGCAGCACTCCGTCAAAGAACTCCAGAACACGGGCATCCAGCCCGATATCCTCGTGTGCCGCACCGAGTACCCGATCACGATGGATATCCGCCGCAAGCTGGCCCTCTTCTGCAACGTCGACGTCGCCAGCGTTATCGAAGCCCGGGACGCGGACACCATCTACGACGTCCCCATCCACATGCTTAAGGAGGGCCTGGACACGATCGTGATCACGAAGCTGCGCCTGCTCGACCGCAAAGCCCCGGAGCTCAGGGAGTGGAAGTCGTTTCTGTCGAAACTCAAGAACCCGAAGTCCGAGGTCCGCATCGGTCTCGTCGGCAAGTACAACGAACTGCAAGACGCCTACAAGTCTATCTATGAAGCCTTCGTCCACGCTGGCGCCGTCAACGAGACCAAGGTCAAAGTACGGCCGGTGCACTCGGAGTCGCTCGAGGGCACGATGGAGGAAGTCGCCGAGGCACTGGCGAAATTTGACGGCATCCTCGTGGCACCGGGCTTCGGCGAACGCGGGATCGAGGGCAAGCTGCGCGCGATCCGCTACTGCCGCGAGCGGGGCGTGCCATTTTTTGGGATCTGCCTCGGGATGCAGTGCGCGGCCGTAGAGGTCGCCCGCAACGTTGCAGGTCTGGAAAACGCCGCCTCCACGGAGGTCATGTCGGACACGCCCCACCCGGTGATCGCCCTTATGGAAGACCAGAAGCTCGTCACCACGAAGGGCGGGACGATGCGACTCGGCAGCTACGCGTGCGAGATCGTCCCCAAGTCCATCGCCGCGAAGGCTTACGGCAAGCGAAAGATCGACGAGCGCCACCGCCACCGTTACGAGCTCAACGACGACTACCGGGAGGTTTTGGCGAAAGCCGGACTCAGGGTCACGGGCACCAACCCGCAAACCGGCCTCGCCGAAATCGTCGAACTCGACAACCACCCGTACTTCCTCGGGGCGCAATTCCACCCGGAGCTCAAGAGCACCGTCGAGAGTCCGCACCCGCTGTTCGTGAGCTTCGTGGCGGCCGTGCGCGACTTCCGCCGCCGCAAGGACGCCGCCGCCCCCGCGGCCGCGGAAGTCATCGAGGCGTGAGACAGAAGTCGCAATCCGAACTCGAGCGTCCGGACGCCGCCTCCGCGAAAGCCGCCGAACGGATGCCGTTGATATTCGTGCTCGAGAACGTCCGCTCCGGCAACAACGTCGGCGCCGTCTTGCGCAGCGCCGACGCCTTCGCCGTCCAAGAGGTGGTGTGCGTGGGCTTCACGCCGACGCCACCGCACCGAGAGATCCTGAAGGCATCCCTCGGAGCCGAGGAGAGCGTACCCTGGCGCCACTTCGACGACATGCGGGCGTGTTTGGAAGCCTTGCGGCAAAACGGGACCCGGGTATACGCCCTCGAGCAGACGACGGGAAGTGTACCGCTCGCGGGGCTGGGATTCGGCGGCGGGCCAGACGTCTCGGCGGGCGAAGAGCACGGGTTAGGGGCCGCCGCCGCCCTGGCGATCGTGCTCGGTAACGAAGTTAGGGGCGTGTCTGCGGAAACTTTGGAGAGCGTAGACGGCGCAATCGAGATCCCGCAATTCGGTATGAAGCACAGCCTCAACGTCAGCGTCGCGGCAGGCATCGTGGCGTACGTCCTACGGATACAGTGGGACGCGCGCCCGCGTCAATAGTAGATTTCGTCGGCCTTCCCCGTCGGTGAAGACGCCTGTCCGAACACCCGCGCTATCGAGACCTGGGGGCCGAAGCTGAAGAGCGCTTCCTTCAAATCCAGTCCATCGTTGGTCTGAGTAAAGTGGTAGACGCCCCCAATGCCGGCTCGTAACCGCAATACGTCACTTAGCAGGCGCTCGACACCTATTCCCGCGCGTACGCCGAGGTGGAAGTCATTGACGCGATCAATATTCGCACGGGAGCGCCGCCTCGCCTCAATAATCTCGTATTTTGTATAGGCGGTAGTGGCGACGTACAACATGGGCGTCACATAGATATCAGTATAGTAGCGTAGAGCGCTGGAGCCCCAAGTGTTGATGACGCCGAGCGGAAGTGCGACGAAATCGTGACGGATGGTCTCGGTGGTGAACGTTTCCCGTCGCACTTCTCCGGTCTGAGCGTCGAGCGACGGATCACCCCCTTTGAATTTGTAACCCGCCGTCTGGTAGCGTACTTGTACACTGAACGCGAGCCCACGACTCAACTGCCGATCAAAAGAGAGTCCAAGCCCCGGTCCAAATGCAAAACTCGTGCGATCAGTCAGTGAGTCTACCCGCGGTGCGACGCCTTCGAGCGACGTGCGCACGGTCCGGTTGGCAAACTCGCCGCCGAAGGTCACGCCAACGCTGCTTTGAGCTGCTACCGTGCTGGCGGTCAAGGCTATAGCTGAGAAGGCTGATGCGAATTTGGCGCTGGCGCGTGGTGCACATTTCATCCCTGCAAGTAAAAGGCGAAAGTGCTTCACGCGCTGGCTAATCGCTGGAATCGATAGTGAGCGCACACCGGTCGGCTACCGTGAGGCAGGGTTCCAATGGGATCGCTGCGTTAAACCTTCGCCCGCTCCGGCCGCAGACTCCTTACCGCCTCGCCGGCTTTCCACATTTCGCTGTCGCGCATGGCGGCCAGCTCGACCTCGAGTTTCTCGCGGTAGTCGTCCTTGGAGTTGGTGTCGATCGAGCGCTGAGCTTCGCGGCCGCTGGCGACCTCCTCGTAGAGGCTCTCGACCACGGGTTTGACGGCGTCGCGGAACTTATCCTTCCAGTCGAGCGCGCCGCGCTGCGCCGTGGTGGAACAGTTGGCGTACATCCAATCCATCCCGTTCTCGGCGACGAGAGGCATGAGGCTCTGGGTAAGCTCCTCGACCGTCTCGTTGAAGGCCTCGCTCGGGGAGTGACCGTGCTTACGTAGCACGTCGTACTGCGCTTCGAACAGTCCTTGGATCGCGCCCATAAGACTACCCCGCTCACCGGTGAGATCGGAGAAGACTTCGTTTTTAAAGGTGGTTTCGAACAGATAACCTGAGCCAATCCCGATCCCGATGGCCACGGCCCGCTCGCGAGCGTTGCCCGTAGCATCCTGGAAGACGGCAAAGCTGCTGTTCAGGCCCCTTCCCTCGACGAACATCCGTCGCAGCGACGTACCCGAACCCTTCGGCGCGACCAGGAAGACGTCCACGTCGTCCGGTGGTACGATTCCCGTCCGCTCGTGGTAGGTGATCCCGAAGCCGTGACTGAAGTAGAGCGCGTCGCCGGCCTTCAGGTTGTCCCTCACCGAGGGCCACTGTGCGATTTGCGCGGCGTCGCTGAGTAGGTACATCACGATGGTGGCCCTCTCAACCGCCTCCGCGATCGGGAAAAGGGACTCGCCGGGCTTCCATCCGTCGCGCACGGCCTTATCCCACGAGCCACCGCCCTCGCGCTGTCCGATGATGACCTCGAATCCGTTGTCGCGCAAGTTCTGCGCCTGGCCAGGGCCTTGAACGCCGTAGCCGATGATGGCGATGCGTTCGCCGGCGAGGGTTTCCTTGGCTTTCGCGAGGGGGTACTCTTCGCGGGTGATGACGTGCTCGTGGACGCCACCGAAATCTAGAGTTGGCATTAGCTCAATTTTGCTCGGCACTCAGTGCCTTAAGGTAGGTGTTCAATCTTTCCATCGGTTTGACGATGGCAATGGTGCCCGACCGGACGAATTCGTAGACGCCGATCTCCTTGAGGGCCTCGAGGAAGGCCTCGGTCTCGTTGCTGTGCCCCGTGCGCTCGATGACGACGTACTCCGGCTCGATCGAGAGAATGCGGGCATTGTGCGCGCGGATGAGCTGCTCGACGGTGTCGCTGTTGGCGAAGGCCGCGGTTGGGACCTTGTAAAGGGCGATCTCCTGCTGGACGACCTCGTGCTCCTCGTAGGCGAAGGCGCGCATGACATCGACCTGCTTGTTGAGTTGGCCAATGAGGTGTTCCATCATGTGCGGGGTCACATTGGTCTGAATCGTGAAGCGGTAGATATCCGGGGAGGAGGACTTGGAGGTGGTGAGGCTGGCGATATTCACGTGGCGCCGGCTGAAGACCGACACGACGCGCTGGAGCAAACCTGTAAGGTCCTCGGTGAAGATGACGAAGGTGTAGGGGATCGTCGTGGTCTTGTCGCTCATACTTCCTCGTCGATGTGGAGTTGGATGTCGGTGAGGCGCCCGGACGCCGGCACGAGCGGGAAGATGTTGTCGGCCGGATTAATCTCCACATGGAGCAAGCAGGGGCCGGGCGTCTCGATGAGCCACGAGATGGCCGCTGGGGTGTCCTCACTCTTAGAGAGCTTGCGGGTCTCCCAGCGGTAGGCTTGCGCCAAAACGCAAAAGTCGGGGTTGACCATCTCCACGCCATACTGCCTGCCATCCAGGACGTTGTCCTGAAGCTGGCGCACCATCCCGAGGCGCGCGTTGTCCATCACGATCACCTTGACCGGCAATGAATGTTCATGAGCCGTGCCCAGCTCCTGGGCCGTCATCTGGAAGCCGGCGTCACCGGCGATACAGAAGACTTGGGTCCGCTGCTTGGCGAACTGCGCCCCGACGGCAGCCGGGAGCGCGTAGCCCATCGTGCCGGCGCCCCCGCTCGAGACCCATGTGTCGGGCACGGTGTAGTTGTAGTAACGCGCCGCGGCCATCTGGTGCTGACCTACATCCGCGACGATGATGGCGTCGTCCTCGCTCTGCTTAGAGACCTCAGCGACGACCTGTTCCATGGTCGGGGTTTGCCCGGGTCGCATGGCCGTCACGGGCACTCTAATGGCCGTCTCTTCGATTTTGTCCAGCTCCCGCAGGCGTGCGTGCCACTCGGGAAAGGTCCGCGGTTTAAGTTTTGGCGCAAGCTGATCTAAAGCCTCGCCGACGTCCCCGAGGACGGCCACCGCACAGCGAACATTCTTATTGAGCTCGGAGGCGTCAATGTCGAGGTGAACCACCTTCGCATTCGGCGCAAACGTCGCCAGTCGGCCGGTGACTCTGTCGTCGAAACGCATTCCGAGCGCGAGGATGACGTCGACATCGTCCATGGAACGATTCGCGGCGATGTGGCCGTAGACGCCAGCCATACCGTAATTGCAAGGATGTTCGCCCGGCAGATTGCCGAGGCCCTGGAGGGTGATAATGGTTGGCGCGGCGTAGGTCTCGAGCAACTCTCGAAACGTGCCTACGGCTTTGGCGATCTGGAGGCCGTGGCCGGCAAAGATCAGCGGGCGCTCGGCGGCATTGAGGACCTCGGCGGCCTCCGCGATGGCCTGTGGGTCGACGCGCGACTTCGGCACGTAAGCCCGCGACTGGAACGGGACGGCGTCGGCGAGGTCGAACAGCTCGAGCTGCGCGTCTTTGGTGATGTCGATAAGGGTGGGCCCGGGGCGACCACTGTTGGCCACGTGGAAGGCCTTGTCGAGCGCGGCCGGGAGATCAGCCGCGCGGGTGACCTGCACGTTCCACTTCGTCACGCTCATCGTGCAGCCGACCACGTCGGTCTCCTGAAAAGCGTCCGATCCGAGGAGACTACTCGGCACCTGCCCGGTGATGCAGACCAGCGGCGTGGAGTCGAGTAGGGCGTCCCCGAGGCCGGTGATGATATTGGTCGCGCCCGGACCGCTGGTCACCACGACGACCGCCGTCTCGCGGGTCACGCGGGCGCGGCCTTGCGCGGCGTGGATGGCGCCTTGCTCGTGGCGGAAGAGGATGTGCTCGATTTCGCCGTCGGCGTAGAACGCGTCGTACAGAGGGACGATCGCTCCGCCGGGGTAACCGAAAACCGTCTTGATCCCGTGGCGATGCAGCCCGTCGACGATGGCGCCAGCGCCGGTGAGCATGCGGCTGCGTGGTAGGACTGGTTGGGAGGGGGCCGATCTGGTCTCTCGCATGGGGCCAAATTAGCCCCTTTCGGAGGTATTGGCGAGAGGAGCTGAGTGGTGTGCGGCGAAAATTCGCTACAGACTTCCGTCAAAACCGAAAACTGCAGAATGATGTTGGCAAACTTGCATCTCACCAAACATTTACTAATACAGCAATCTGTTTACAAGCAAGAACACGACTAAGTAGATCCACAAAGCGTCCATAAAGTGCCAATAGAGGGTTAGCATCCGCAGTTTAAGGCGCTTTTCGGGGTCTGAGAAGTAGACCAAAACGCTCACAGGC
The DNA here is from genome assembly GCA_041744755.1 of Saprospiraceae bacterium. Lineage (GTDB taxonomy): Bacteria > Bacteroidota > Bacteroidia > Chitinophagales > Saprospiraceae > CALDTK01. Next base: position 124,243 of record JBGTKC010000087.1, on the reverse strand, counting down.
TCGCGCATCCGCCTGCGGGCGACGAGATAAAACCCGAGGATAAACGGTAGGCCCGCGATGACGTGGGCGAAGTGCAATCCAGAGAGGACATACAGATATCCCGCCGAATTATCGGTGCTCGGTAGAATGTTTTGGGCGAACAGCGTTTGCCACGCGATGATCTGCAGCACGAGGAAAGCGAGGCTCAGGCCCATCGTAAACAACAAGGCACGCTTGTAGCCCTCGGTATCGTCCCCTTTGTAGGCCTTCTTGGCTAAGTGGATCGTGTAGGAACTCGTGAGGAGGACGCCGGTGTTAAGGATAAACATCCACGGTACGTCAATCGGCGGAAGGGACGCCTGAAAGCGTGAGTAGATAAACGCTCCCGAGAAGGCAAGGAAAAGCACGGCGATACCCACGAGCGTGAGTACCATGATGATGTTCATCGGGTGGAAGGCGATGCGCGATTCGTCGATATCGCGCACGCCTGGCATGTAGGAATTGGAAGCTTCTCGACTCGCACTCATGCATCGGTAGATTTGGCGGCCCTCCGGCAGCGTTCGCTACAGTATTTGACCTGGTCCCAATCGCGCGCCCACTTCTTGCGCCACATAAAGGACAGTCCACAGACCGGACAGACTTTCGTCGCGAGGTTGCGTTTAGCGGTAGCTTTCGGCACGTGGGGAAAACGAGAGGGGGTACCGATTGTTGAGATCTCGAGCCTGCGAGTTGTCATATGCCCGCTGTGGCACGCTCTGCTGTAACGATGCAGCTACCGAAAGACTCAACGACCAACCAACTCCCGCAGGACCGGCAGCACCTCCTCCTCGAACCACCCGTTTTTCGCAAGCCAAATGTTGTTTCTCGGGCTCGGGTGGGGCAGTGGGAGATATTCCGGCAGGTAGTCACGGAAGTGGCGTACGGTCGATGTCAAGGTCTTATGTCTACGCTCTCCGAGGTAAGCGGCCTGGGCGTAGCCCCCGATGAGCAGGGTGACCAATGGTTTTGGCGCAAGCCGGATCAGACGCGCGTGCCACTCCGGGGCGCACTCCGGCCGCGGTGGCATATCCCCGCCCGCAGCCTTACCGGGGTAGCAGAAGCCCATGGGGAGAATCCCGAACTCGCCACTCTCGTAAAAGCGCCTCTCGTCGACGCCAAGCCAATTCCGCAGTCGCCTCCCGCTCGGGTCGAGGTACGGGACCGACTTGCGGTGCGCGATGGCGCCGGGGGCCTGGGAAACGAGCAGGACACGCAGTTTTGACGATAGCCGGACGATGGGATTCGGTCCGAGCGGAAGGTGCGGTTCACAGAGGCGGCAACTGTGGGCGGCGGCGAGACCCGCGGCGAGGGCATCGTCGGGGAGGGTAGTAGCCAGCGGAAGCGACACCATGCTACCGGGAAGGCAGTGGGAGCTCCATAGGTTCGCGACCCACCCTCCGGATGAGGACATAAAACCCCGCCGTCGACGCCCCGACCAACCCAATGCTCAGCAACCACCCGCCGTCGATGTACGCCGTCACCATCTTACACGTCAGGGCGAAAGCCCCCACCGTGAGCGCATAAGGCAACTGCGTCTTGACGTGCTGAAGATGGTCGCACCGACTCGCCAACGAACTCAGGATAGTCGTGTCGCTGATGGGCGAGCAGTGGTCCCCCAGTACCGATGCCGACAGCACGGTCGCGATTACGTTGAGCAATAGTGAGTAGGCGTGGCTTTGGTCCATCCCGTACTCAGTGGCGAGGTTCCAGGTGGCCGGGATCATGATAGGGTAAAGGATCGCCATGGTACTCCAAGAGCTACCGGTCGAGAAAGAGATCAGCGCCGCCATCACGAACACGATCCCCGGCAAGAGGTAGGGTGACACCCGGCCCGACATCAGCTCCGTGAGGAAGTCCGCGGTGTGCAACTGCTCCGTGGCGCTCGCGAGACTCCACGCCAGCGTAAGGATCACGAGGGCCGGCAGCATCGTGCCGAATCCGTGGAGCAAGGTCTCCATCGTCTTCTCGAGCGACATGATCCGACCACCGAGCGTCATCGCCAGCGCCACCAGCACCCCACTCAGGCTGGCCCACAGCAGGGCGACGTAGCTGTCCGCCGCCCCGATCACGACCCCGAGCTTGCGGAAGAAGCCGAGAGTCTCCGTGCCGTCGCGTCCCACCCCCGCCCAGAGGTCGCCGATGGATGCGGTGGGTAGTCCAAGCTCGGCGATGCCGGCGGCGAGGCTCGTTAGTCCCGTGTCCAACAGGCCGTACATGGTCACGAGTACCACCGTCATCACCGGCAGAATCGCGTAGCGGGCCTTGAGTGGGGCTCGTTCGACTGGTGTGAACTCGTCGCTCTCGATCACAACCACCGGTGACTCCCCTTCGGCCTCCAGCTGCTGCACCTCGATACGCCGGACGTAGTTCCGTGCCGCAGCCGCCTCCGCCTTCGCCATAGGGCCAAAGTCACGGCGGCTTCTAATGAGCAGGAACATAAAAATCAAGGTGAGGATAGGGTAGAAGCTATAACGCAGAGAGCTCAGGAACACCGCATAGGGCGTGACGTCGAGCGGGAAATTCGGGATCGCCTGTAGGCCGCCGTCGATGTAGTCGAGCTCAGCGCCGATCCACGTAGTGATGAAAGCTACCGAAGCAACCGGTGCGGCGGTGGCGTCTACGAGGTATGCTAGTTTTTCGCGGCTTACGCCAAAACGATCGGTGACCTCTCGCATGGTGTTGCCGACGATGAGGGTGTTGGCGTAATCGTCGAAGAAGATGGCGATCCCTAGCACGTAGGTGCTCATCTGCGCACTGACACGGTCCTTGGCGAACACCGCCAGGCGCCGCACCACGCCCGCCATGCCGCCGTTGCGCGAGATGACCGACACCATACCCCCGACCAGTAGCGAGAATACGATCACCGAGAGGTGGCCGGAGTCGTTGAGTGCGCTAATGATAAACCGGGCCCCCACGTCCCACACGCTGCGCAGCAGATAATAGAGGCTCTCTACCCGCATACCGCCGGCGATGAATGCGCCGGAGAGGATGCCGAAGAAAAGGCTACTGATCACTTCCTTAAACACCAAGGCCAGCCCTATCGCTACCAGCGGGGGGATAACTGACAGCCACATCGGTATGCTTCGCAAACGCAGGGCCTCGCCGGGGTGGCGACTGGCGTGAACGAGGTGGCCCTCGTTGCTGGCGGTCTTGTACAGCAACAGTACGCCTGCGGCGTCCACGGTGTCCAGCCGCTCGCCGAGCTCGGCGCCGGTCTGCCACCGGTCGTCGAACCGGACGCTATCCCCCACCCCGATGCCTATCGTTTGCGCAGCCTCCTGGCCGGACGCCTGTGCGCTCGCGGTCTGGCAGACGACGCAAGCGATCGCGAAACAGAATATTTGTAGGGGTCGGTAGACTTTCCTCAAGGCGGGGGTGTTGGAGGGGTAAGGTAGCCGACTCCGCGAATCGCGCCTCGGCAGTCGCCCCGCTCAATTGCCCACATGCGCAGAATCGCCCTCCTGGTCACGACTACGTTAACGCTAGTTCTGGCTAAAGCCCAATTGACGCTGTTGCCTGCGGACGACTGGCAGCCCGTAATCACGAAGGACGGAGTGCGTCAGACCCTGCTGCAGCTCGGCGGTCTCAACAACCCCCAGGTGAGCAGGGTGGACGTGGACGGCGACGGTGCACTCGACTACTACCTTTTCGACCGCGCAGGGGACGTCCACCTCGCCGTCGGACAGTCCGCGGAACCAGCCTCCGGATATGTCGACAAGTCAGCCTACGTGCGGGACTGGCCTGCGACACAGCACTTCGTCCTACTTCGTGACTTCGACGACGACGGCGTACCCGACCTGTTTACGTCCAGCTCAGAGACCGGCAGGGAGGGCCTGCTCGTCTACCGTGGCTCCCGCCGGGGGGGGCGACTTCAATTTTCGCTGGTGACCCTGCCCGGGCGCCTCGGGAGCGTGCTCGGGTACCGGACCGACAGCGGGGACCAGCTCATCTTCGTGGCCCGCACGGACATCCCATCCATCGCGGATATCGACGGCGACGGCGACCTCGACATCTTGAGTTTCGACCCGAACGGTAGCTTCGTGTACTACTACCGCAACCTCGCTACGGGCGTTGGGCCCGAACCCGAAAACCACCTGAGGTTCGAATTGGCGAGCACCTGCTACGGCGGGATCTACGAGGACAATTTCACTTCGGACCTCCTGTTGGCCCCGGCGGCGGGTGGCTGCGGCAACCCATTCGCAGATCCGCCGCGCGACACGGACGCCGTCGCGAAGGTTCTGGGCGGCCTCCACGGCGGGTCGACACTCAGCAGCTACGACATAGACGGCGACGGAGATCTAGACCTCCTCGTCGGCGATGTGCAGACGAGCTTCCTCACGGCACTCATTAATACGCCTTCCGGCAAAACCGACTACTTCTCCTCCCTCGTTCAGAACTGGCCCGCAACTAGAGACGCGACCCCGGTCGACGTAGACTTTTTCCCGGCGGCGTACTTCCTGGAGCATCTCCTCTGCCCCGACGGCTGCCACACCCCGGCTCTCATCGTCACGCCGAGTAATCCGGCCGCTGGCGACGACTACCAAAACGTCTGGCTTTACGACCGCACTCCCGGCGGGCAATTCGTGCTGCGGCAACGCAACTTCCTCACGGAGGCGGCCTTCGACCACGGCTCGGGCACCCACCTCGCGATGGGGCAGCTCGATGGCGCGGGCCTGGAGGACCTCATCGTCGGCGTCGAGTCGATCTACACCCGGGGCGCCGTAGCCAACCGCGAGTCCACCCTGCGCTACTACCAGTGTAGCGAGGGCGAGACTTGCACCGAGCAGCGTCCGGCCTGGCTCCAAGCACTCAACCAACTCCTCAGCCCGACGGTGACCAGCCTCGATCCGGCGCTCGCGGATATGGATGGCGACGGCGACCTCGATCTGCTCATTGGCAACAGCGACGGCGGGGTGACCTACGCGCGTAACGTGAGCAGTGGCGGCACCGTAAGATTTGAGCTCGCCTTGCAGACCTTGCTTAAAATCAATGGAGTACAGGCCTCCCCGGCCGTTGGAGACGTCGATGGCGACGGGCTGCCAGATTTGCTTATCGGCGAGCGAGCTGGAAACATTAACCTCTTCCTGAATCGAGGTACCCGTACCCAGCCCAACTTCTCCGCTGCGGCGGACGATGAGTTCTACGGGCGGATCGACCTGAGGACACCGGGAATCAATGGGTCGACACTGAGCCGGCCCGCCTTCACCACGGTGGCTGGCGAATCGGTGTTGTACGTAGGCTCCGGACACGGTCGACTCGCCGCCTACTCCGACCTGCCACGCGGCGCAGGTGGTGCGGCCAGGCTCGCCGCTGAACTCTCGGTCCGGGCGGGAGACCAGCTCGACCCGTGTATCGGGTTTGACGTGACGCGGCAATTGCCAGTGGTCCTCATGGGGAATCGGCGCGGCGGGCTGCAGGCGTACCGTATTGATGCGACGGTCGGGCTGCGGGATAGGACGCCCCTACTCCACCAAGTAATTCTCGCTCCGAACCCAGCGTATGGAGAATTTCGCATCCTTGATTGTCCGCCCGATTTACGCGTGGACATCTACAGCGCACTTGGCCAACTGATCGCGCGCGACCAGCCCGGTGAAGAGGTAATCCGTGTTGCGCTCGCCGCCGGGGTATACGAAATCCTTACGAGGGACGAGAAAGGAGTAGCGACGGGTCGGGCGAGACTGGTGGTGCAATGAAGAGATAGCTCTACAGGAGACGCTATAGCGAGAACTAGTCCCAGGGGCCTAACCCTTTAACACCTCCCGACTGATCACCAACTTCTGGATCTCGCTCGTGCCCTCGCCGATCGTACAGAGCTTAGAGTCGCGATAGAATTTTTCGACAGGATAATCCTTCGTGTACCCATAGCCACCGAAGATCTGCACGGCGTCGGTGCTGACCTCGACGCAGGTCTCGGAGGCCAGCAATTTGGCCATGGCGCCGATCTTGGTTACCTTCTCCCCGGCGTCCTTGAGTCCACCGGCGTGCCGCGTGAGCGCTTCGGAGGCGTAGATCTTAGTCTGCATGTCGGCCAGCTTAAAGGCGATGGCCTGGAATTCCGATATCGGCTGCCCGAACTGCTCGCGCTCCTGGCTGTAGGCCACGCTCGCCTCGTAGGCGCCCTTGGCGATCCCGAGCGAGAGCGCCGCGATGCTAATCCGTCCGCCGTCGAGAATCTTCATGGCTTGGATAAATCCCTGGCCCTCCTCACCGAGGCGGTTGCCAATAGGGATGCGGCAATCTTCGAAGATCATTTCGGCCGTCTCGGAGGCGCGCATCCCGAGCTTGTTCTCCTTCTTCCCGCCCCGGAAACCCGGGGTCCCGCGCTCGACCACGAAGGCGGTCATCCCGTGGGAGTCGAGCAGTTCTCCTGTGCGCGCGATCACCACCGCCACTTCTCCGGATTTGCCGTGCGTAATCCAGTTCTTGGCGCCATTCAGTACGTAGTGGTCGCCGTCGCGTACGGCGGTGGTCTTCATGCGACCGGCATCCGAGCCGGTGTTGGGTTCGGTGAGCCCCCAGGCGCCGACGTTCTCGCCGGTGGCGAGCAGCGGCAAGTATTTGTCTTTTATCTCATCGGATCCGAACATCAGGATGTGGTTCGTGCACAGGCTGTTGTGCGCGGCCACACTGAGTCCTATCGACGGGTCGACCTTGGCGATCTCCTCGATGATCGTGATGTAGGCCTGATAATCAAGTCCGGAGCCCCCGTACTCGGTCGGCACCAAGACTCCAAGAAACCCATGCTCCCCGAGTGCGGTGAAAAGGTCGCGGGGGAAGATCTGCGCCTCGTCCCACTCCATGATGTGCGGGCGGATGTAGGTCTCGGCAAAATCGCGCGCGGAGGTGCGGATGAGGTCTAGCGAATCGATGCGCTCGGCGAATTGAGTCATGTGGTTGTGGTCGGTTAGGACGTGCAAGTTACGGCTAACACGGATGTGATTAGGGCTTTCGACTGGCTCTCATTCAAGCTACACGAGATACCGCCGAATAGAGCCCCATTGGCGGGAGTCAGTTAAACTGGTCTGTGCCAACGCAAGATTGTTACTTTAGGCTACCTGAGGTTCCCGACCCGTGTCAGGGCTTACGCCAAAACCTTTCAGCGTCGCCGCCCCCACCGCACCGTAGGCAAGCGTGCTGTAGAAGGTAGCCGACACGAACGGTAATCCCGCCGCGTAGCACGCCAGCAGCCCTGCGCCAGTCGGCGGATACATCCCACCCATCAGCCAAACGCCGAAGTTGGAAACAAAGAAGAATAAGATCGGGCCGCCGACCGCGAAGCCAAACAAGGTCGACCACTTCGTACGGGTCGTTTTGCTGAAAAGCATCGGAATTAATGTCAACAACAGCAGCGCGCCGTAGCTAAAGCCGTTCCCAAGCGCAGCGCCGATGCCCGCAAACCCGTCGTGGTATTGCGCATAGACCGTATTGTTAAGAATCACATCACTGAGCAGCATCGCTGTAAGGGGCAGTATAACCGCGACGGCCCGCCGGCTAGCGAAAGCACCCGCGAGCAGGGCCATCGCGATAATGGGCGTGAAGTTGTGCGGGTGCGGCAACACGCGCGAGAGGAAACCCAACAGTACAACGGCCACAAAAACGAACTTACCCTTCGGCATGGCGCGAAGGTAGGGAGCCGGCCGGGACCTCGGTAAAGACTTTGAGCCGCATGGCGAGCGGGTCGAAGTGCTCGAGCAGGACGTCGAAGAAGGCCTTGCCGTACCGCACATAGAGCGGCAGAAAGCTCTCGCGCCGCTCCTGCAGTCCGCCATTGGGCACGAGGTCTTGTGCGAGTGAGCGGATGAGGGTCACCTCGCGTTCATGCTTGCGCTTCAAGAGGCGCACGAGGCGTGTCTCGAGGTCGGCGAGGCGATTCTCAACGTAAGCGGCCGTGGCCAGTGGTCGCTGGCGCAGCGTCGGGTCGACACTTGCGGCACGCTCGCTCACGTCTGTAAGTAACCCGTTGATCTGCGCGGAGACGGTCGCGAAGTTGAGGTCGCATTCGTGGTGATGCTTTACGTACCGACGCAGGAGGGCATCCGGGTCACCGAGCAGGTCGGCAGGTCGGAGCCCGAGCTTGTCGAGTCTGCGGACCGCGGTGGCCTCGATCCACCAGGCCGAGTCCCGCCGCACGAGGATGGGGAAGGGGAGCCCAAAGTGCGCGAACTGGCGCCGGCGTTCGAGCCAGTAGGCCAGTTCGCCGCCGCCGCCGACGTAGGCGAGATTGGGGAGACACCGCTCTTGTAGCAACGGGCGCATCACGACATTAGGACTAAAACGCTCTGGATGTGCTTCGATCTCGGCGCACATTTCGGCTTCGGAAAAGTGCAGTCGCGTGTCGACGATCCGAAAGCCCTCTGTGTCGCGCTCGATACGGTCACGGCGCCCGTCTTGGAGGTAGAAGAAGTTGATCTCTCGTACGTAGGCCTGCGCGGCAAAACCGGCCGCGTGAAGCTCGGTCTGCGTGGCCTCTACCAATGCGCGGCTCTCCTGGCCGAGTATCTCGCGAGCGATGTCCTGCGCGAAGGCCTGCTTGAAGCGGCGATCATTAAGGTTGACCACCACGACGCCGTAGTCCACGAACAGTTCCGCCACGAAGGCCGCCGTCGCCACGCCAAGGCTCCGGTCGGCGCAGTAGGTTTTGCGCAGGATGCTCACCACTTGCTGGGCGGCGTAACTGTCCCCCAGGGCAGCCGCGACTTCGTCGAGAGCGGTCGAGATACCGTCGAGTTGCATCGCGCCAGTAGCCCCGTTTTGTTGAGCATCCCAGTGAATGCGCGTGCTTTCGATGAACGTGTGGTCGATCTCTTCAAGGTCGTGATCCTCGGCACCGAGGACGAAGACCGGTACGACGTGCGTGTCGGGGTAGCGGTCGTTGAGCTGGCGCGCAAGACTTACGGCGCTTAAGATTTTGTACACGTAGTAAAGCGGTCCGAGGAACAGCGAGGCCTGGTGCGCGGTCACGACCGTGAAGGTGTTGGACTCAGCGAGGCGCGCCAGGGCCGCGGGCGGCGTGACCTTATACGTCTGGTACTGCGTCGTGACGACCTCGACCAAGGCTTGCCGGTCTACGGCTTGATCGCGGCGCGCGGAGATCGTTTTGGCGAAAGCCTCCAAGGTCGGCGCGGCAGCAGCAAAGGCGAGCAGAGTCGGTTCCGCTTCAGCGTAGGCGATGTCTCTGTTGGCGAACTGGCCGCTCTCGCGGAAACTCAGGAGATCGACGCGGACGGGCGGCTTAACGGTCATAGGCGGTTAGCTTCACGGCAAAGAAGGACCCAAAATGAACAAGCAACCCCTAATCCTGGCCTTGGATGCAGGCACGACGAGTTGTCGGAGCTTGCTCTTCGACGGCAAGGCCAACTTAGTAGGTCTCGCGCAACAGGAGTTCGCGCAGCACTACCCGAGGCCAGGTTGGGTCGAGCACGACCTCGAGGAGATCTGGGAGGCGCAACTGGCCACGGTGACGCAGGTTTTGGCGAATGCCGGCAAACAGATTGCCGACGTCACGGCCATCGGGATCACGAATCAACGCGAGACGGCGGTGGCCTACCGCGCGAGCAGCGGCAAGGCAATCGGACACGCCATCGTGTGGCAGGACAAGCGTACTGCCGAGCGCTGCGCTGAACTGCGCGCCTCCCAGGGCGAGACCTTCGCCGAGCGCACGGGGCTCATCGTCGATTCGTACTTCACCGCCAGCAAGTGGGAGTGGATGCTCGCCCACCGCCCGGAGGTCCGCAAAGCCCGCGAGGAGGGCGACTTGCGCCTCGGGACCATCGACACCTGGCTCATCCACAAGCTGACCGCGGGCGGGGCTCACCTCACCGACGAGACCAACGCCTCGCGGACGCTCGTGCTCGACATTCGCAGTGGCGAGTGGGATGCCGAACTGATGGACGTATTTGGCTTGCGCCAAAACGAGTTGCCCACCGTGCGGACGAGTAGTGGCGAGATCGCTGTAACGGATGCGGCTAGCTTCGGGGCTGCGATCCCGGTCACCGGCATCGCCGGCGACCAACAGTCGGCGCTCTTCGGGCAGCGCTGCTTTAGGCCCGGGCAGGCGAAGAACACCTACGGCACGGGTTGCTTCCTACTCTTACACACTGGCACCGAGGCCCGCCGCAGTTACAACGGCTTGCTCACCACCATCGCCTGGAACGTGAACCGAGAGCGGCACTACGCGCTGGAGGGCAGCATCCTGGTGGCCGGCGCGGCCGTACAGTGGCTGCGCGACGGACTCAAGCTTTTCGGGGACGCCGCCGAGAGCGAAGGGATCGCCAGCAGCGTGGACGATAACGGCGGCGTGTACGTGGTGCCGGCCTTCGCGGGACTCGGGGCGCCCTACTGGGACGGGCATGCCCGCGGCGCCGTGTTCGGACTGACGCGCGGGTCCGACAGGCGATACCTCACGCGCGCCACGCTCGAGAGCCTGGCATACCAAACCCGAGACTTGATCGAAGCCATGAGTGCCGACGGCGGCCTGGACCTCGTAGAACTCAAAGTAGACGGTGGCGCCTCGGCGAACGATTGGCTGATGCAATTCCAAGCCGACGTGATCCAGCGCACGGTGGTGCGACGCAAATTCGGCGAAGCCACTGCACTCGGGGCGGCGTTCCTCGCGGGGCTAGGGGCCGGCATCTGGACCCTGGAGCAGATCAACGCCCTCGACCTCGGCACTGAGGCCTTCGAGGTCTCGCAGGACGAGGCCTACGTCGACGAGCTTTACGCCGGGTGGAAGCGAGCCGTCAGGGCGTGTCGCGTGTTTAGCGAAGCGTGATACACGAAATAGCAGTCGCGGAGCTACTCGGACGACAGCGCGCGGGCCTGGTGATACTAGACACGCGCTCCCCGGGAGAGTTCGGCTTCGGGCACCTCATCGGTGCAAGGTCCTTGCCGCTCTTCACGGACGCCGAGCGGGCCACCGTCGGGACGCTCTACAAGCAGGTCAACCCGCGGGAGGCACTCTTGAGCGGGCTCGACATCGTCGGACCGAAGATGCGGGCGATCGTCGAAGGAGCGACCACGCTGAGTAGCGCAGATTTCTCAAGCGGCGGCGAAGGCGCCGGTGGAGGAGGGCTTTCGCCAAAACCCGCCATCGGAGTCTACTGCTGGCGCGGCGGCTCCCGGTCGAGCTCGGTGGCCTGGCTACTGGACACCGCGGGTTTCGAAGTCTACCGCTTGAAGGGTGGCTACAAGGCCTATCGCCACTTCGTACGTGAAAGCTTCGACGACCTGGCGTATGACTTTAGGGTCGTGGACGGGTCGACGGGATCGGGTAAGACGGTGCTGTTGCACGCCTTGGCGAGAGCCGGTGCGCAGGTGCTGGACCTCGAGGGCATAGCAAACCATAAAGGTTCGGCCTTCGGGCTCTCGCCCGGGGACGTACAGCCGAGTACTGAGCAGGCGGAGAACCTAATCTTCGCAACCCTGTCCGGTTTTGACGAAAGTCGACCTGTGTGGGTAGAGAACGAAAGTCGCAACGTCGGGAAAGTCTTTCTCCCGAGCCACCTCGTGGACGCCCTCGCCGCGGCAAAGCGCTACGAGATTGTCGTACCCACGGAGGATCGGCTCGACCATATTGTTGCGCAGTACGGTCGCTACCCGCGCGCACAACTCGCGGACACTTTTCACCATTTGCGGAAGCGGCTCGGGTTAGAAGGGGCGCAGCGGGCCATCACAGCTGTGGACGCAGGCGATCTGAGAACGGCCGCGGAGATAGCACTGGGGTATTACGACAAGGCTTACGCGCACTATTCATCGCGGCAGTTGCCGGAGGGCGTGGTGCGGCGGGAGGTGAGGTTTGGCGCGCTCGGGGCGCTGGGCGCGGAGTGGGGGAGGGAGTGACGCGGTACGCGGAGGTAGGACATCTACTTTTGTGCCCATGACCGACGCCCAAGCCCCCGACGCCATTCGCCTCACCCAATACTCCCACGGCGCGGGCTGCGGGTGCAAAATCGCCCCGGACGTCCTGTCCGAAATCATCGGCGCGAGCGGAACGGTCCCGACCGCTTTCCCGGGGCTCTTGGTCGGCAATGCCGAGCGAGATGACGCCGCAGTCTTGAGCCTCGGCGACGGGACGGCCCTGATCTCGACGACCGATTTCTTCATGCCAATCGTCGACGACGCCTTCACCTTCGGGCAGATCGCGGCGACGAATGCGATCAGTGACGTGTACGCCATGGGCGGGAGTCCACTGCTGGCCATCGCGATTCTGGGCTGGCCGATTGACAAATTGCCGGCTGCCGTGGCGGGCCAGGTGATCGCGGGCGCGCGGGCGACCTGCGAGGCGGCGGGTATCCCGCTGGCGGGCGGTCACTCGATCGATAGTCCGGAGCCGATCTTCGGGCTGGCGGTCAATGGGCGGGTGCGCGAGGATCAATTGAAGCGCAATGGCGGGGCGCGGGCCGGGGACGTGCTTTACCTCACGAAGGGGCTAGGGGTAGGCATACTTTCGACGGCCCAGAAGCAGGGCATCCTCAGGGGGGAACACGCCCAGCTCGGTCCCGACAGCATGACGCAGCTCAACAAGATCGGTATGGACTTCGCCGCGGTGGAGGGGGTGCACGCGATGACGGATGTCACGGGCTTCGGCCTGCTCGGTCACCTAAGCGAGATGTGTGACGCGAGTGGCCTTTCGGCAAAACTCGACTTCGGGAGCGTGCCGATGTTGCATGATTCTGCAATCGTCGACTACCTGCGTGCCGGGGCGATTCCGGGTGGGACAAAGCGGAATTTGCGCAGCTATGGCGACAAGATCGGGCAAATGACTGAAGAGCAGCGGTACTTGCTGGCCGATCCGCAGACGAGTGGGGGGCTGTTGGTGGCAGTGGCGCCTGGGAGCGCCGCAGAGGTTGAGGCTATCGGCCTTGAGCGGGGGCTGCGCTTAAAGGCGATTGGTGTGATGGTGGAGGGTGCGGGAAAGGTCGAATTGGGGTGAGGACTGGGGGTAAAAACGCGCCCGCCGTTAGAGCGTTTCCTTCCGACTCGGTATCGGCGCCGTGCTCATCACCATCTGCACGGTATTGCCCGCGCGCTCGTCCATCAAGACCAGCCGCCCGCGTCGCTGCTCCTGGATGACGTAGTTGTCCGCATGCCTCATGGTGTATAGCTCCAGCCCTCGCAAAATCTCGGTCGAGAAGTCCTTCTGGATCGCTTCCGCAAAGCGGTCTACCCGGTCGTCGATGTCGTTGACCGAGATCGCGAACGAGATCGCGGTATTCTGCATCAAGTTGACCTGTAGGCGGTGGTCGGCGATGAGGTTGAAGAGGTCCTTCAGGTGGTGCTCGGCCACGAAACTGAAGTCCCGGGTCTGGATCTGCACCAAGGCCTGGTCGTGCTCGACGGTGATGATCGGCGGGTAGGCCAGCGGCGCATCGGCGTCCACGCGGGTCCCGGCGGCGGTGGGGTCGACGAAGCTCTTCACGAACAGCGGAATGTTCTTGTTCTGAAGCGGCTTGATCGTCTTTGGGTGGATGACTTTGGCACCGTAGTACGTCATCTCGATCGCCTCGCGGTAGCTCAGGTGGTCGAGCTTCGTGACGTTCTTGAAGATCCGTGGGTCGGCCGTCAGGACGCCCGGTACGTCTTTCCAGATGCTCATCGACTGCGCCCCGAGACAGTAGCTGAAGATCGCCGCCGAGTAGTCCGACCCTTCGCGCCCCAGCGTCGTCGTCTCGTTGTCGGCCGTCGAGCCGATGAAGCCCTGCGTCACGACGATCCCACCGGCCACCAGCACGGGGGCGACCTGCTGCGTGATGTTCTGCTCGGTAATCGCCCAGTCTACCCAGGACTCGCGGTAGAGGTCGTCGGTGCGGATGATCCCGCGGGCGTCCATCCACGTCACGGGGAGCCCGAGGGTGGTGAGGTAGCCCGCCAGCACGATGCTCGAGGCCACCTCACCGATGCTCACGATCTGGTCGTATACGTAGTCGTACTTCTGGTCGTACTCGCCCTCGAGGATCCAGTCGACCTCCACGAAGGCATCGTTCAGTCGCGACAAGCTCTCCTCGCTCCCACCAAGCTCCTGGCTTAAGGTGAAGTGCGTGAGCTTGATGGCGTCGAAACGCTCCTTGGCCACGGCGTACTCGGTTTTGGCGAAAGCCTCGATCACGCCCTCGAGCGCGTCGGTCGTCTTCCCGATCGCCGATACGATGATCACCAGGGGCGGGTGTCCGTACTTCTCGACGATCTGGCCGACGTTGCGGATACCGTCGGCACTCTTCACGCTGGCGCCGCCGAACTTATACACCTGAATCCCCTGGGCCATCGCGCGATCGTTTTTTGAGCGGCCGAAGGTACGGTCTGGCGGAAGCTACTTTGCGGCCATGATCGAGGCCCGAAACATCACCAAGGCGTACCAAGGTTTACGGGTACTCCAGGGGCTCGACCTTAGCGTCGGCCACGGGGAGATGATGGCGATCGTCGGGGCGAGCGGCGCCGGGAAGAGTACGCTACTCCACATTTTGGGCACACTCGACCGGCCTGACGCCGGCACGCTCGCCATCGACGGCGTGGACCCTTTCGGGCTTTCGCCAAAACAGCTGGGCGAGTTCCGCAACGGTAAACTCGGCTTCGTCTTTCAGTTCCACCACTTGCTACCAGAGTTCACGGCACTCGAAAACGCTGCGATGGCTGCCTATATCGCCGGCAAGGACCCCGCCGCCGCCGAGCGGGAAGCCTTCAAGTGGCTCGACTACCTCGGACTTGCCGCTCGCCTCAAGCACCGCCCGCGCGAGCTCTCGGGAGGCGAGCAGCAGCGCGTGGCCGTGGCGCGGGCACTCGTCAACCGGCCCGCGGTAATCTTTGCCGACGAGCCGACCGGCAACCTCGACCACGAGAACGCCGAAGACCTCCACCGGCTCCTCCGCCAGTTGCGCGATGACTTCGGACAGACAGTCATCATCGTGACCCACAACCTCGAATTGGCCCAGCTCTCCGATAGGATAGGGACGATGCGCGACGGGGTGCTTCGCGAGGACGCGCGACCGCCCGTCTTGAGGCAGTGATGACGTCACGCTCGCTTACGCCACTACCGCTTGTAAGTCCATCAGCCGGTGCACGTAAGCGGTGAGTGTCTTGACGGTTGCCGCGTCGGTCACGGCGCTAGGATCGCCACCCAATAATCCATCGATCATCGAGATCGGTAGACTCCCCGGGATCACGTTCGTGCCCATGTGCTGCAGGACCGCAGTGAAGTGATCAAGGCCGCGGATGTTGCCCGACCGACCGCTCGCGGTTCCCACGAGGGCCGCGGTCTTCCCGGAAAAGATGCCCTGGTAGTCGCGGACGCTGAGCGCGTCGATGAAGAGCTTTAGCGCACCCGGGAACGACCCGTTGTACTCCGGGAAGACGAAGACCCACTTAGCGCTCTGCTTTAGAGTCTCCTCCGCGGCCTCGAGGTAGACGTTGTCCACGTCCGAGGCGTACATGTCGGCGTGGAGGATCTCCCCCGGGAGGTACTCGAGGTCGATGAGGGTAGAGGCCTCGCCGGCGTCGGCGATGATCTCGGTGATGAGGCGGGCGAACGGCAGGGTGGAGTTGTCGCGGCGGTTGCTCCCTTGAATGACGGCGATCATGTCGGCACCAACAGTCGCGCCGTTGAAAAGGTCGGGCGCGGCCACAAAACGGGCGACCCCTACCTTTGGCGCGGTCGCACGTCGGCGGCCGGGTAGCACAAACTTCATGGGCAAGGTCATCGCACTCGCCAATCAGAAAGGCGGTGTCGGGAAGACGACCACCGCGATCAACCTCGGGGCCTGCATCGCGGTGCTCGAGCACCGCGTCCTCCTCATCGACGCCGACCCGCAGGCCAACACCACCTCCGGCGTCGGGGTCACGCCGGACCGCTTCACCCACGGGCTCTACGACTGCCTCATCGGTGACGTCGAGCCGAAGGCCGCGATCGTGAAGACCGGTACGCCCAACCTCTGGCTGATGCCTAGCTCCATTGACCTCGTCGGCGCCGAGGTTGAGTTGGTCTCGCGCATTGGTCGTGAGTTCTTACTGCGCGAGGTGGTCGAGGCCGTCCGCGACGATTACGACTTCATCTTCATCGACTGCCTGCCCTCACTCGGACTCGTGACCATCAACGCCCTCACCGCCGCGGACACGGTGCTCATCCCGGTCCAGTGCGAGGTGTTCTCCCTCGAGGGCCTCGGCAAACTGCAGAACACGATACGTGTCGTCAAGCAGAAGCTCAACCCGAAGCTCGAGATCGAGGGGATCTTGCTGTCGATGTTCGACCGGCGCCTACGCCTCGCGCGCATCGTCGTGGAAGAGGTCCAGACGCACTTCGGCAGCAAGGTCTTCGAGACGATCATCCACCGCAACTCCAAGATCGGGGAGGCGCCCAACCTCCACGTCCCGGTAATCCTATACGACGCTGGGAGTAAGGGGGCAATGAACTTCCTGAGTCTGGCGGAGGAATTTTTGGGCAAGCAAGTCGTGGAGGCCTAAAAGCACTTGCTGCGCGAGGCTGCTGGCGCCTGGGTCAATTCCCGAAATCGGCGCAAAGAGATGTGAACATCGCGGCGGCCCGCAAAACGTCCTCAAGAACCACTCCACACGCCCCCTTCACCCTCGCAGTGATCCAGAAAAGCACAGTACGACCGGTTGTAGGCCCGCAGCAGCTCCACGTTCCCGAAGCCAATCACTCGGTGGCGCGCGCGCGTCAGGGCAACGTTGAGCTTACGGTCGATCCCCTCGGCGTTCTCGCTGCTGAGGCGCGCCACGGTCGAGCCTTGGTTCGCGCACAGGCTCAGCAAAATATAGTCGTAAGTGCTGCCCTGGTATCGCTCCACGGTATCGATCGTGACGTCGGTCCACTCGCTCGGCAGATCGGAGGTCGCAATGGCGTGGCGGATCCTCGCGATCTGCGCGCGGTAGGGCGTAATGACGCCGAGCTGCCGCGGGTAGAGCGTCGTGGGCACGCAGGCCTGCAGGCGGATGAGCGAGCGGATGCAATCGACCACGGCGTTGGCCTCGTGCAGGTTGGTCCGGAAGGCCTTATCGGACAAATCAACCGGTGTATCCACAAACACGTAGCTCTTCTCGCAGTAGAGGTGCTCCAGCACCGAACAGTCTTCGGGCCGCTTTGCCCACACGTTGCTGAGCAGTTGCCAGTCGGCTGTCGGGGCCGACTGGCCGAGGTTCCGGAGGGTCCCCTTGTAAAACGCGGAGTTGATGTAGGCCGCGAGGGTGCCGTGGGACCGGCCCTGCCGCGTGAGCTGCCCGCAGGCCCAGTGCCAGCCTTTGGCTTGGCAGCGAGCGTAGAGTCGCTCGAAGAGCGAATTACGTAGATCCGTGAGGCCGATCGCCCGCAGGCCAGCGTCCTGGACGAGGGTCTGCTGCTCGGCCTGCGTCACGACGGCCGGTAGCTGGCAGTGGTCACCGATGAGGACCGTCCGCGGGAAGCGGGCCAGGAGACTGACGAGCGAGGGCTCCAGAAGCTGCGAGGCCTCGTCGATGATGACGCGGTCGAATTGCAGCAGGTCGAACAGCGCCTCCCCCTTGCCGGTCACCGAGCTAACCGTCCCGACCACGATCCGCTGGGACTCGAGTAGCTCACGGATTTGCTGCCGCGTCTGCAGGTGTCCGATCCTAGCCTGTAGTAGCTGTCGGCCATATGCTTCCGCGCAGCCGAAGCTCGAGCCGATACGCAAGTATTGCTTCGTGATCGGGCCGCCGATCTGCTCGATGGCGCTACAGATCTCGTCGACCGCGCGATTCGTAAACGCGAGTACGAGAATCCGCTCCCGGGTAGAGTTGACGAAGTGTTCGCACAAATGGTGCAGCATCATGCTCGTCTTGCCTGTGCCGGGCGGACCCCACAGCAGGTAGTACTCCCGAGCGTTGACGATGGCCTCGAAGATATCGGCCTGCTCCTTAGTGAGCCGTGCCGGCCTGCGGATCCGCTGACTCCCCGGCTGGATCGGAGGACGCAGGCCCAGGACCAACTGACGGACCTCCGGTTTTGCGGAAGCGAACTCCGCCAAGTTGTGGTACAGCCGCGTGAAGGAGCTGTCGAACAGGTCCGGCTCGACGTTGAAGCGATCGTGTTGCTGGAAGCGCGTGAGGTCCGGCTGGCTGGCGCGCAGGCGTACGTCCACGCTCTCGGGCGTGAGCTTCGTGATGGTCCCTTTGTACACTTGGTGGTGTAGCACCGCCCGCCTCGCCGCATCACCGGGGTAGAGCACCACGATATCGCCGCGGCGGAAGCTCGTCAGGGCCGCTTGGCCTTCCGGCAAAACCGTGCGGCGGAAGCTCAGTACCGGGAAGTTGTCTTTCTGCGCCACGGCCACAAGGGTGAGGTCGTGCAGGATCGCGTAGCCCTCCACCTTCACCTCGAGATCCTCGCGCCACAGCGACGCCTGCCCCGTGATGCGGTCGTTGCTGTGGGCGCCCACTTTAGCGAGGCGTTGTTCGCGAGCGATGAAGCCGACGTAGGCGCGGGCATAGTCGCGCTCCAGTTCGGAGAGGGTGCTCCACTTGGCGTGAAAGGCCGCGAGGTCGCGCTGCACGAAACCTGTCACATTCGGGTAGCGGTCCGGCCGCAGCCAGTCCAGCGGACAGGGGGCACCCGGGCGCGCCTCCCCCATGAGCCGCTCGATGGCCATCATCTGGTTGCGGACCGTGAGGGCCTCGAACTGCTGCGCCTTGTTGATGGGAGCGTAGCGTAGGGGCTGCTCCTTGTCGCGGGAGTAGAGCACGTAGTTGCGCGGCTTAGTACGCTCCCCGAACACCGCCTTGACGAGCAGATCGTAGAGCAAGGTCTGGACGTAGTGCTCCTGGACGATCTGGTGCTGGTTCGGGCGGAAGATGCCCCCCGACTTAAGCTCGACGATGGCTGCGTCCGCGTGCTTGCCGGTCGGCGGGCGGAAGGCGTCGAGTCGACCTTGCAGGCCGTAGCGCTCGGCGTAGAAACTCGGTTCCACGACGCAATCCTCCCGGCCGATGTTCTCGTCCGGCAGATGCTTGGCTACCGACTCCCCGATCACCCGGTGGTGATTCACGCACGCCTCCATCAATTTACGGACCTCGTCGTCGGTGAGCTTCGCGTACTCCAGGGGGTAGGCCGCGAAGGTCTCGCGGAAACTCTCGCGGAAGTCCTGCCCCACGCCCATGAGGGCGCTGTCGAGGAAGTGGTTCGCGACGTTTCCCGCGAGCACCGCGACGGAGCCCGTGAACGGCGTCACCCGGCCGAGCAGGTACTTGACCGGCTCGGCGCCTTCCGCGTCGAAGCACTTCGCCACCGCCGTCACGTCGACCAGGAAGTCGGGGTCGATCACGAGGTGCTGCGGGTTCAGCTCGCCGCTCGCGTCCACCTCGACCCCCAGTAGGTTGACCTCCACGGGCCAGGTGAAATGGCGCCGAAGAAGTGCTACGGCCGGCCCGACGAACTGCTCGTTGTAGCCAGGCCGGGCGTAGTGGACGTAGTGATCCAGTCCTGGACTGTCTACCAAGCGTACGCGCACCACCTGTTTAGCTTCCAGGTCCTCGACCACGAGGGCACGGATCTGCTGCTTGAACTCGGTCACCGTGTAGCCCTGCAGCCGGAATCCGTCGTAACCCTCCGGGAGGAGCGCGAGTAAGGTGTCGGGGCAGTCGAGTTTCGTCACGCCTACGATGGCATCGACCAAGGCGCGCGCACCGAGCAGCAGTGCCTCGTCCGGGCTGAGGCGGGTGACCTCCCCGCGCAGGGCCTTCGACGCCTCGCGGTCGAACTGGTGGAGGTAGTAGCTCAGGCGCGCGTCGAGGCGGGCGGTCTGCGCTACGTAAGTGAGGCGCGCGAAGTGGTTGGAGAAGCTCTGCGTACCCGACTCCGTGAGGTCGATAAAGAAAGACTTCACCTGCTGGGCGAGCTGCGCCAAGCGCGCCGGAAGGGGTGCTTCGGCGGTGAGGCTCCACGCCACGACCTCAAGGTATTGTCGCCCGATATCGGTGAGCACGAAACTGTCGCGCAAGGGGTTGGACTCGACTGTGGGTTCTCGTGGAGCAGTGACGTTCACGCCGGTAAAGTTGAAACAAAATGGTGGAAGAGTTGGGAATGATTGGCGAGATCGTCACTCGCCGGCTGTGGGCTACCAAACAATCTTCTAATCAACTCACCAAACAACCGTAACCTCCCGGCTTGGTCCCGTATCCTTGCGCGCATGGACATCAAATCGATTTTCGACCGCAACAAAGTGTGGATCAAGGAACGCCTCGACGAAGACGTGGATTTTTTCGAGACGCTCGCCAAGGGCCAAAATCCGGAGCTGCTGTACATCGGGTGTTCCGATAGTCGGGTCCCGGCCGAGGCAATCATCGGCGCGCGACCCGGGGATGTCTTCGTCCACCGCAACATCGCCAACATGGTCCCGAATACCGACCTGAACGTGATGTCGGTCATTGAGTATGCCGTCATGCACCTGGAGGTAAACCATGTGGTCGTGTGTGGGCACTACGGCTGCGGCGGGATCAAAGCAGGAATGCAGAGCGCCGACCTCGGGATGCTCAACCCATGGCTACGGAACGTCCGCGACGTGTACCGGACTCACCAGAATGAGCTCGAGTCCATCGCCGATGAGCCGCTCCGCTACCGACGCCTCGTCGAACTCAACGTCCAGGAGCAGACCGTGAACGTCCTCAAGACCGCCGTCGTCCAGCGGGCGATCAAGCGCCGCGGGCTCACGGTACACGGCTGGGTGTTCGACTTCGCGACGGGAGAAGTCGTTGACCTGAAGATTGACTTCGAGGCCATCCTCGGCAAAATTTCGCAGGTGTACAACATCGAGGATTGAGGCCTATCGCAGCCACTTTGACCGAGGACATTTGTCAGGTTTTGAACATGTGTGTCGGCTGAACACCTAATCTCCCCGACCCTCGTTACCACCTCGTTAGGCTTTCCAGTACTCAGTTCCCCCCCTATGCCCTTCCGTTTGCTTCTCTTACGCGTCAGCATCCCCGCCCTGTTTGCCATAGGGCTTTCGCCAAAACTCGTTACCGCCCAGTCGGCCGCCCAGGCGGAGGCGCTCGTCCGCAAGGCCGAGGCCAGCTACGAGCGCAATAGTGTCGACTATTACGCGGTCCGTGACGCGATCGCCGCCGCCGACGCGAGTGGCGACCTACGCCTCCAGGCGCGCGCGATGCGGGTGCTCGCGCGGGCGGACTCGGCCGCCAACCGACGTACCAAATCCATCCCTGAGTTCGCCAGAGCCCAGGCGCTCGACGCGGAGGCGGACCTCAAGGAGCAGGCCAGCGCCCTCACCGACGCCCAGGCCAAAGCCGAAGTCGCCGCCGCGACCCAGGCCGACGCCATTACCGAACGCGACCAGATTGCGGAGGAACTGTCGAGCGCCCGCTCCGCGGCCAACGCGAAGCTCTTCACCGCCATCGGGATAGCCGCTGCGATCGTGGCCGCGCTCATCCTCATCTTCATCGCCACCGTGCGTAAACTCCGCGGCGACATCACGAATGCCCGCGCGGCTCAGGTCGATGCCGAGGCCGGTTTCGCAGAGGCCCGTACCCAGACCGCCGGCGCCTCGCAGGCATCCCTCAAGCGGCTGCGCTTCATGCTGAAGGTCTACGCGGCCCGCATCCCGCTCGAGGCCCCCGGCTCGGGTGCAAACCAACTGGCCGCCCACGAGGCCGGGATTCAGGCAATGATGCAGAGTGGGTTCGACTCCGGGACGAGCTTCGAGGTCGCGGTCGAGTCGTTCTTCGAGAAGTACAAGGATCGCCTCGTCGAACTTACTGCCCCGAACGGCGGTCGCCTGGACGTGGATTCCATGCCCCTGCGGCTCCCGCTGGACCAGGCCATTCCCTTCACGATGCTCTTCGCCGAGGTAGTCGGGTACGCCTTTCGGCAGGGGAGCACCGCACTTAAGGTCACGTTGACCAAGGAAGGCAACAACGCCACCCTCAATGTTGCTGATCTCTCGGGTCGCCAGTCCTCACCCAGCCACGAGGCCGCGGAGCTGCGGTACGCCCGCCAACTCGCCACCGAGATGAATGGCAAACTGGCCGGATTCGGCGAGCCAGATCCAACTTTACAGCTTAAGTTTACCACCATCCCCAGCCGGGTAGGCATCGTGAGCTAGTGGCTGGCGTTTACGTAAATGAGCATCGGGCAGGCCAGTCGCACCTAATGCGGATGGCCTGCTTTTATTTGAGTCGGGAGCCGCAGAGCGAGAGAGTGATTCATCCGGCTTTCGCCAAAACTACAGGAACGTAAGTCGCGCTGGTGCTGTAGTTTTGGCCCGTCGATTCCCGACACCCTACGAGACGTAGGGTTGAAGTTATTTCGGTTTCGTAGTACAACGGATAGTATACAGGTTTCCGGAGCCTGGGATGGTGGTTCGATTCCACCCGAGACCACTTGTATAGCCCGCAATCCGCTGATATACGGCCGGTTGCGGGCTTTTTTATAGGGCAGCATCCACGGAATCGGCTCGCTCGTTTCGCCGAAAGGCGTCCCTGCGAATTGGTGGCAAGCATCCGACCCGCCATGGGACGCGTGCTCTACCTTCGGCCCTCGACCCAAACGAGAGACCACTGGTTCTCCGAGCTACATGGCCGCAGCCCCCCCGACTTCCCCCCCGCCGCCGCTCGCGCCGACGGCCGCACCCGATGCCGCCGTGGCGCCGGGCAAGCGCAGCACCGTCAGCAAGGCTCAGCTCAAGGAAGCCCTCGGGATCTTCGAGTACATCCGTCCGTACAAATGGTCACTGATTATTGGCATGGTGCTGCTGTCGCTGAGCAGCCTCGTGTTCATGGCCTTCCCATACCTTATCGGCGAGATGGTGCGCGCCGCCAACGGCGCCGCCACCCTCGGACTTAGCGTTGAGCAGCTGGGGCTGGCCATGCTCGCCATCCTTATCGCGCAGAGTGTGGTGAGCTACTTCCGCGTGCTGCTGTTCGCCCGCGTAAGCGAACTCGGGATCGCCGACGTACGTCGCGCCGTGTTCGGGCGCCTCGTCGCCCTGCCGATCTTTTTCTTTGAGAAGAATCGTAGCGGCGAACTCATCAGCCGCCTCACGGCCGACGTGGAGAAGCTCTACAGCGCCTTCTCGATCACGATCGCTGAGTTCCTGCGACAGGTGCTGATCCTGGTGTTCGGCGTCACCTTCATCGTTATCCGCATGCCGAAGCTTAGCCTAATCATGCTGCTCACCTTTCCGGTGGTGGTGGTGGGGGCAATCTTCTTCGGGCGCTACGTCCGCAAGCTATCCAAGCAGCGGCAGGAGGCCCTCGCGGAGACCAACAATATCCTCGGGGAATCCATCCAGAGCATCCAGGCCGTCAAGGCGTACGTCAACGAGGGTCTGGAGCGCTCGCGCTATTCCCTCGCACAGGACCGCACCGTAGAGGTGAGTCTCAGGTTCGCCCGCGTCCGTGCGGCCTTCAGTGTCTTTATCATCACGTTCCTGTTCGGGGCCCTCTTCTTTATCATCTACCGGGGCGCAATGTTGGTGCAGAGTGGCGAGATGGAATCCGGCGACCTGTTGGAGTTCGCCCTCTACACCGCGATCCTCGGGGGTGCGATCGCGGGCCTCGGCAACTTTTACACAGAGCTCGTTGGGGCCGTCGGCGCGACGGAGCGCATCCGGGACATTTTGCGAGAGCCGATGGAAGCGTTGCATAACGAATCCTCCCCCGCGTCATCGACGCCCGTGATCAAAGGCCACATCCGTTTTGAAGAAGTTGAGTTTCGCTACCCGAGTCGTCCCGACATGGAGGTGCTGCGTGGGTTGTCCTTGTCGGTGCAGGCCGGCGAGCGGATCGCGCTGGTGGGTCCGAGTGGTGCGGGTAAATCGACGGTACTCCAGCTATTGCTCCGGTTCTACGCGGACTACGAGGGGTCGATCACCCTCGACGGCATCGAGATCCGCGACCTGGACTTATCGGTGTACCGCGGACACCTTGGGATCGTCCCTCAGGAAGTCTTGCTCTTCGCCGGAAGTATCGCGGAGAATATCGGGTACGGGCGGCCGACGGCGTCCCGCCCGGAGATAGAGGCAGCCGCCCGCGAGGCAAATGCCCTCGAGTTCATCGAGCGCTTTCCCGAAGGCTTAGACACCCTCGTCGGGGAGCGTGGCGTCAAGTTGAGCGGCGGCCAGCGCCAGCGCATCGCCATCGCGCGCGCATTGCTAAAAGACCCGAAGGTTTTGTTGCTCGACGAGGCCACCTCGAGCCTCGACGCCGAAAGCGAACGCGTGGTTCAGGAGGCGCTCGACCGTTTGATGGAAGGTCGTACGAGCTTCGTGATCGCCCACCGCCTGGCGACCGTCCGCGACGTGGACCGCATCTTCGTGATCGACGGCGGGCAGGTGGTGGAGTCTGGGACGCACGACGAGCTCATCGCTCAACCCGACAGCCTTTACGCATCTCTCGCAAAGCTCCAATTCGAACAGGTCTAGTCCTCACGTCCCCATACGACTCTCTATGCTACGTGGAAGTTTGGTCGTCCTGGCCTTGGTTGCCGGCATCGCGTGTATCGTCGGGTGGACCGTCGAGCTCCCCACCGTTGACGCGACCGTCAACGCTGGAGAACTCATTATCAAGTCCGCGACCTACGGGGCGGGTACGGGGTTCGTCATCGGACTAATTTGTAGTTTTCTCTCGCGAAGTTTCCTGGCGCGCTTTCAGGCGATCGCCACGGCGGTGATCCTCTGCACCGTCGCGGCGCCCCTGCTCGCATTAATCACCAATCGTAAGCTCGGCGCGCCAGCTACGGTTGAGCAGCAGTTGCCCGTTAAGCAGGTCACCGCGGAGTGGTCGGGCCGGGGTCTATCCAGGGAGACCCTCGACCAACCCGCCGACGGCTACTCTATCTACGTCGAGACGCCGGAAGGCCTGCTGCGCCTGCGACAGCAGGGTGGCGAAGCCCCCGAGATCACCGCAACCCGCAGCTTGCCCGTCTATCGCAACCCGGGCTACTGGGGGTATCCGCTATACGAATTAGCGCCCGTGGACTCGACGCTACTGCCCTCCTTCGAATAGGCCATACCCTTTCCTCCGTGACCGACTCTCCTCCCGCCAGTACGCTCCTTCACGGGGTTTCGCTACGTCGATTTAATACCTTCGGATTGGAGTCCAGCGCCGAGCGCTACTTCCGCGCCACGAGTCTCGGGAGCCTGCGAGAGGCACTCAGGATCGAATTGCCGACACTGGTGCTCGGGGGAGGCTCGAACCTGCTGCTGACGCGCGATGTGCCGGGTCTCGTGCTTCACCTGGACCTACGCGGGGTGCGCGTTTTGCCGAAAGGCGATTACGTCGAGGTGACGGCCGCCGCCGGAGAGAACTGGCACGAGTTCGTGGCGTACACCGTGGACGCCGGCTACGGAGGGTTGGAAAACCTGAGCCTCATTCCCGGGAGCGTCGGCGCGAGCCCAGTTCAGAACATCGGTGCGTACGGCGTCGAGCTCAAAGACCGCTTCGTGTCACTGAAGGCCCTCCACCGTGAGACCCTTGACCTGCGCGAGTTCCGCGCCGAGGATTGCGGATTCGGCTACCGCCACAGTGTGTTCAAGCGAGAGCTGGCCGGGCAGTATATCATCACCGAGGTGACGTTCCGCCTGAGTGTCGGCGAGCACGACCTACGGGCCGACTATGGGGACGTCCGTGAGCACGTTGTGGCGCAGGGCGTGGGCGAGGCGCCAGGACAGTCACGGCTTTCGCCAAAACACATTTCGACCGCCGTGATTGCGATCCGGCGTTCGAAGTTGCCCGACCCCGCCGAGATCGGTAATAGCGGTAGCTTCTTCAAGAATCCGGAGTTGAGCCTAAGCGACTACGAGTCCTTCGCCGCCCTCCATCCTAGTGCCCCTAGCTACGAATTGCCAGCTGGCGGACGCAAGATCCCGGCGGGGTGGCTCATCGAGCAGGCGGGCTGGAAGGGGCACCGCCGCGGCGCGATCGGCGTGCACGACCGGCAGGCCCTGGTGCTCGTCAACCACGGCGGCGGGAGCGGTAGGGAGCTGTTCGCCCTGGCGCGCGAGATACAGGCGGACGTCGAGGCGAAGTTCGGGGTGGCGCTAGAGATGGAAGTGAATGTGTTCTGAGACGGTCACCGTATCGCCCCTACCTTCCGCCCCATGGCTTTGAAAGTTTCCGTGTCGGGCGTCCGCGGCACCATCGGCACCTCCCTGGATCCTTCCGGAGATCTCACGCCACAGACTTTGCTCAACTTCGTTAGTGGCTACGGGACGTTCTTGAAGCGACTAGGCGGCCACGATGGGCCTCGGCCGGCTGTGGTCATCGGGCGCGACGGGCGGATGAGCGGGCCGGTGGTCGCGCAGTTCGTGACGGCGACCCTACGGTTCTTAGGCATCGATGTGATCGACCTGGACCTCTCTACGACACCGACCGTGGAGATGGCGGTCGTGCGGCACGGGGCCCAGGGCGGGATCGTGTTGTCGGCGAGCCACAACCCTTACGATTATAATGCCCTCAAGCTCCTGAATGCCAGTGGCGAGTTCCTTTCGGCGGCCGATGGCGAGGTGATCCTCTCGATCATCGAGGCCGGCAAGATCGCTTACCCCAAGGTGCGAGAGCTCGGCGGCTACCGACGGTCTACCGACGATATCGCGGACCACGTTGCTAAGGTGTGTGCCCTGCCGCTGGTCCGAGTGCAGGCTATTCGCGCCGCCGGTTTTCACGTCATCGTCGACTGCATCAACTCCACCGGGGCCATCAGTGTCCCGCCACTCCTGGACGCGCTCGGGGTCACCTACCAATTGCTTTTTGCCGAAATGACCGGTGATTTTGCTCACGAGGCCGAGCCGCTACCACAGAATCTGGCAGTTTTGGCGAAAGCCGTCCGTGACGACTCGCGCGCCGGCCTCGGGATAGCCGTCGACCCCGACGTGGATCGACTCGTGCTCGTGAGCGAGGACGGGAGCATGTTTGGCGAGGAGTACACCCTGGTCGCGGTGGCGGACTACGTCCTGGCCCACACGCCGGGCCCGGTGGTGAGCAATCTGTCGAGCAGTCGTGCCCTCAAGGACGTTGCCGCGCGCGTCGGGCAGGCCTACGCGGCGGCTGCCGTGGGTGAGGTCCACGTCGTGAGCAAGATGCGCGAGGTGGGCGCGGTGATCGCTGGGGAGGGCAACGGCGGCATCATCTACCCAGGACTACACTACGGTCGTGATAGCCTCGTGGGGATTGCACTGCTGTTGAGTCACCTGGCTACCTCTGGCTTGTCGGCCAGCGACCTGCGGGCAAGCTTCCCCGACTACGAGATCGTCAAAGACAAGATCGATGTCCCGGACGCCGACGTAGTTGAAATGGCCCTGGCGCGCGTAGCGGAGAGTTACGCGGGTGCAGAGATCGACCACCAGGACGGGATGAAGATCGACTTGACAGAGGGGTGGGTCCACCTGCGCGCCAGCAACACCGAGCCCATCATGCGGGTGATTGCCGAGAGCACAGACGCCACGGCGGCCCTGCGGCTCGCGAGTGAAGCGATGGACCGACTGCGCGTGGCACTTGCTTAGATTTTCGGACCTTCACCGCAAGTCTTCAAGTTCTACTCCCTCTGGCGAGCTCCGGCTTGCGTCAAAATCTACGATATGCGTGTCTACCTCGATAATGCCGCCTCGACGCCAGTACTCCCGGAAGTCATCGAAGCCATGAGTGGACTCATGCGGGAGGCCTACGGCAATCCTAGCTCTATCCACAAGGAGGGCCGCGAGGGACGGACCATCATCGAGTCGGCCCGCAAACGCGTGGCCGCCCGACTCAATGCTTCCATCGGGGAAATCTTCTTCACGAGCGGCGGGACGGAGGCGACCAACATGGCCATCAAGTGCAGCGTGCGCGACCTGTGCGTCACCGACATCGTCTCCAGCGCTACCGAGCACCACTGCGTCCTGCACAGTCTCAGGGACGTCCAGCAGAACTGTAAGGTCCGCCTCCACATGCTCGCACTAGACGAGTGGGGTCGGCCGAGCCTGGATTCGCTCGACACCAAACTCGCAGAGCTGGCTGGCCGGAAAGTGCTCGTGACCCTGATGCACGCAAACAACGAAACCGGTAACCTCATCGACCTCCAGGCCTTCGGCGAGTTGTGCAAGGCGCACGGGGCCTTGCTACACAGCGACACCGTTCAGACGACGGGTCACCTCGACATTGACCTCCAGACACTCCCGATCGACTTTATCACCGGGGCGGCGCATAAGTTTCACGGGCCCAAGGGCGTCGGTTTCGTCTACGTCTCCAACGAGCAGATCGTACGCCCCTTCGTGGACGGCGGATCGCAGGAGCGCAACATGCGCGGCGGAACGGAGAACCTTTACGGAATCGCCGGACTTGCGCAGGCCTTCGAGCTCGCCTATGAGCACCTGGAAGACCGGCGGACGTACATCCAGGACTTGCGCCACGACTTCGTGCATCGCCTGCGGCAACTAGAACCCAAGATCCGGGTAAACACTGATCTCGCGGGCGCTAATCTCTACACGGTCCTGAGCGTGAGCTTCCCGTACACGCTCAAGTCGGAGCTGTTGCTCTTCAACCTCGACATCGCCGGCATCGCGGCCAGCGGTGGCTCGGCCTGTAGCTCGGGCGCGGACGCCGGCAGCCACGTGATCAGTGCGATGTACGGCCCGCAGGACGATATGGTGACGGTACGCTTTAGCTTTTCGCACCTAAATACAGCGGAGGAGGTAGACTACGTGCTCGGGAAGATCTCGGGCTTTTTGGGCGTGACACGAGCCGCGAATGCGACAGCTGTTTGAATGATCAAGTGCGCTTGTCTTATCCCAGAGGCTCGGCCGATACACGCCCGGTTGGATCTCGGGTGAGCGTCGCCGAGGGATACACCGGATCGTGTTCGAAACCCAGTCGATAACCCTCGCCCACGGCCTCCTCGATGAGTCGTGCTTTCTCGCCTAGGGTGTCGAGTGGTCGCACGTCGTAGGCGAGTACCCAGGGTAGCCTCACGTGCGCCACGGAGGGGATGAGGTCGGCACAGTAGACGAAGCGCTCGCCCCCGCCGAGGTCCAACATCGGCATCATCATCGCCTCGGTGTGGCCGTAGAGCGGGCGCAGCGTGATGCCCGGGAGCCAGTCGAAGTCCTTGCCGCGTTGGATCGGCAGCATATCCAGCTGCCCACTGGCTTTAAGGGGCGCAAGATTGTCGGAGAGAAAGCTCGCCGCCTCCTTCGCATTCGGGGTCTCGGCCCAGGCCCACTGCGCGTCGTTGCTCCAGTACGTCGCGTTGGGGAAGGTGGTCACGATCTGTCCACTTTCGTCAAAACAAGTGGCGCCGCCGACGTGGTCAAAGTGCAAATGCGTGAGCAGCACGTCGGTAACGTCGGCGGGGGTGATGCCTAAAGCCAACAGCGAGCCGAGAAGATCGTGTTCCCCGTGTGGGTGAAAGTGACTCCGGAACTTCGCATCTTGCTTGTCGCCCATCCCCGTGTCCACGAGGATGACGCGCCCGTCGGTACGGATGAGCAGACAACGGATCGCCCAGGTGCAGAGGTTGTCGGCGTCGGGCGGGTTTTTGCTCGCCCACATCGTCTGTGGCACGATGCCGAACATGGCTCCGCCGTCGAGTTTAAAACGACCTGCGTCGATGAAGTCTATTTGCATCTGGTGCATTTCGGTCGAGAAAACCTGCGGTGGCTACACGGCTTAAGCGAAATGTACATCACACACCACATGCACCTACCCCCCTCTTTACCCTCCGAATCCGATCCGCTTCTCGGGCTCCGTCGTCGTCTGCTTCAGGCTCGCCATGCGCAGGGCGGCTACCGCGCACTCTATGCCCTTGTTGCCGAGCTTGCCGCCGGCGCGGTCGACGGCCTGCTCGTGGGTATTGGGAGTCAGCAGACCGAAGATGTAGGCGCGACCCGTCGCGACCGACATCGTCTGCAGGGCGTTGGCGACGCTCTGATTTATGTACTCGTTGTGCGGTGTGTCGCCCGTGATGACGCAGCCGAGGCAAATGATGGCGTCGCACTTGTGTTTGCTAGACAGCATGCGCGCGCCAGCGGGTAATTCGAAGGCTCCGGGGACTTGAATCGTGTGGATGTTGCCCTCGGGCACACCGTGTTCGGAGAGCGTGGCCACCGCTCCGTCGTACAAGGCGTGGGTGATGTCGGTGTGGTACTCCGCCAGCACAATCCCTATCTTAAATTTAGCCCCGTCCGGCATGGTGGAGGCGTCGTAAGCGGAGAGGTTCTTGAGGGCGGAAGCCATAGGGAAAGGTAGGGTAGCGCGACCGAGGCGCCTTTCGCGAAAGCAGGATGGCGTTTTGCCGAAAGGCTACTGAGCGCTGGCGCGCGCGACGAACTTCTCGATGTCGCCGGCTTGTTCGCTGTTTGGGAACTCCTCACGAATACGTACGTAGAGCTCACTCGCGCTCGCCTTGTCGCCATTGCGTTCACGGAGCATTCCGAGCTTCTTTAGGAAGTAGGGCGCGGTGACTAAATTGTCGGCTGCCGCGTCCACGGCGTCCTCGTAGTAGGACTCAGCCTTGGCTAGGTCTCCCTTCTGCGCGTAGGCGTCACCGAGGGCGCCGGCCTTAGTAGCCGGCAGGAGCGTCCCGTCGGCATCGAAGTCTTCGAGGTAGTCGATGGCCGCGTCGTACTGCCCGAGGTGGAGGTAACTCACGCCGGTGTAGTACCTGGCGAGATTCCCGGAGGGCGTGCCGCCGTGGTCGTCGATGATATTAAGGAACCCCATTACGACCCCCGGGCGACCCTGCACGGCGACCTGGAAGCTGTCCTGCTCGAACAGCTGTTCCGCCTGCCACATGTCCGCCGCCGCCTCGGCGCGCGCCGGCTCGCTTACAAATTTATTGTACAGGAAGATCCCGAGCGCGATGAGCAAGCCGGCGCCCACGATGCCAAGGACGAGTTGAGCGTTCTTCTCGAACCAATTTGGCCCAGCCGGTCCAGTTGACCGTACCTCTGCGTACTCGACGTCCGTGCCGAGCGTAGGTGAGCTCGGAGGAGTGGTCGGAGCGGTCTTGTTTTCCTTTATCGTCGCCATACGGAGGGTTTGCCTTGCTCAGGGAGGGTAGTCATGAGCGGCGCGAAGGTAATTAGAAAATAATCCGTGCCGCCGCCCGCATCTTCGCGTTTACGTATGCCTAAGCTCGTGAGTTTCCCACCCGTGGCGGTGTGCCTGCTGCTGTTCGCTGCCTGTGGCGCGTGTAAGCACCAGACCGCCGAAGTCGATCGCCCTTCCGAATCCTACAACCACATGGCCCCAACTGCCCCGAGCTTACTCCACATCCCGGTACACGTAACCCGCGGTGCGCTCGTCGAAGTGGTCAACGCGCAACTCCCGGCCGTCCTCATCGACGAGGCCGATTTCGGGGGCTACGGCGTGGAGATGAAGGTGGCACGCGCGGGTCGGCTTGAGCTCGCCTTTCGGCAAAACCCTAATGTCGCGGGGGAGTCCCCGCGGCTCTTCTACGAAGTGCCCCTCCGGATCGCCATTCGTAAAAATGCACTCATTACGACCCTTAAGGCCGACGGCGAACTGACGATTAAGTTCTCTACCGCGCTCGGACTCAAGCCCACCTGGGAGGTCACCTCCCGTACGGAGTTGCTCGGCTACCAGTGGACACGCCAGCCGCAGCTCAACGTCGGCGGGTTGAGCATCCCGATCGAAGGACTCACTAGTAAGATTATCGAGCGTGCCAAGCGCGAGATCGCCGCGGGGATCGACAAAGGAATCCAGGACAACGTCTCGCTACGACCGGCGCTCGAGGCTACCCTCGCGGGCCTATCCCAGCCGCAGGTCCTGAGTGCGGACTTCGGCGGCTACCTAATGGCACAGCCCTCGAGCATCGGGATGGCGGCGCTCACGGAGCGGGAGGGTGGGATCGGTACGGTGTTGCAGGTCGAGCTTCGGCCCCGATTAGGGCTGGGTATCGCGCCGACTTCCGTCAAAACCCCCAGGCTCCCCGCGAATACCGGCGTCACGGATGCTAAAGAGCGCTTCGACCTCAGCATCCAAAGCCTGCTGGCGTTTGGAGACATCGAGCAGGTTTTGGCGAAAGCCATGGTCGATACCACACTTAGCCAGAGCGGAAGAAGCGCCACGATACGCGAAGTGGACGTTTACGGTCAGGGCGTACGCCTCGTGATCGGCCTGCGGATGACTGGCGACTACACCGGCTGGGCGTACCTCCGCGCGCGGCCCGTGTTCGATGCGGATAGCGAGCGCATGGAGCTGCGCGATGTCGACGTGACGCTCGATACGAAGAATCTCCTCTACCGTACGATCGGAGTGCTATTCCGCGGCCGCATCACCAAGGCGCTCGACCAGCAGATCGGAGACCAGGTCGCCGCCCAGCTCGAGGCCGCGCGCTCAGGCATTGCCGATCAGCTCAACGGCGCCGCGGTGAGCCCAGGCGAACGCCTGCGCGGAACCGCCGATAAGGTGCGCGTCAGCGAGGCACTCGTCACCGAGGAAGGCCTGACCGCGGAAATCAACTTTACCGGAAGCCTAGGCGTGGTGCTCGAGCGGATCCCGGTGGAATAATCTACGTCTCTCGACGACCTACACTTTGTGTTTTATTTTGGATACGGAGCACCGTTTATCTAGACAACAGATCGTCCCGAGGCGGTGGCAGCGTGATTTGGAGGCAGGGATGTGGCCCTTCGTACAAATGTCCGACCATGGCTGATAACCGCCGGAAAACCGTCAATCCCCGATTGTGAAGGGCTCGTTCCTACGACTCGACGTCCTCGTTGCCATCAGTGGCCGTGGTCATCATCGACGGCCTCGCCTCCGCCGAAATCCTCCTCGTCAAAGTTCTCTTCGGACTGCAGTAGCGTGGAGTCGAGTAGTGCATCGGGTTTCACCGCGGACGGCGGCGGCGGGGCAGTCAGATTAATGCGCGCGAATTCGAGTCGGCGCTCCTTGCCGCGGTCCATCATCAGGAGGTGGAGCCGCGCGCTGTCCAATAGGACAACGCGCACGCGCTGGGGTCCCGTCCCCGCGGTAGTATCCGCCGTCGTGGTGAGCAGATCACCCTCGAGCCGGTACCGACCGGCCTCAAGGTGGTCGAGTGTGGAGGTGTAGATGTAGCGCTCGTCCTCCGCGAAGGCAAGGCTGACGTTCTCAAGGTTGACGTCTACCGTGTCGCCTTGCTCCAGAAGGAGTTGCGCCTGCCAGGTACCGAAGAGTTCAGGAGTCCGGTCCGCAGTACATGAGACGAAAGCAAGTCCTAAAAGAAGCGCTGCTGTATCAAGAAGACCCCAGCACCACCGAGGAAACCCGCCAGCGCGATGTAGGAGACGTTCTTGAGGTACCATATGAAGTCGATCTTTTCCATCCCCATCGCGGCTACGCCGGCGGCGGAGCCGATGATGAGCATCGAGCCACCCGTGCCCGCGCAGTACGCCACGAAGTGCCACAGCGTAGCGTCCTCACCGAAGGCGTACATCCCCATCGATGCGGCCACGAGGGGCACGTTGTCGATGACGGCCGAGAGGAAGCCAAGTAACATGATCACCACGTTCTGGTTGGCGAGTGGACTGTCGAAGAGCGTGACGGCGGTGTCGAGGCGCTCGGCGAGGCCCTGCAGCAGGCCGACGGTCTCCCCGTTCATCATCGACGTCACCGCCACGCTCTCGAGACCGGCGACCGCCACGAGGATGCCGAGGAAGAACAGAATGCTCGAGAGTTCGATGCGGCTCAGGGCGTTGTGCGCACTGTAAATGTGTCCATCGACGGCTTTGTCGAAGTCCTCCGAGGGGTGGACGAATTCCGACACAAGCCAAACGACGCCTAATCCAAGCATCATCCCAATGTAAGGCGGGAGGTGCGTAATGGTCTTGAAGACGGGTACGCTGATAAGGGCGCCAACACCGACCAGGAGCATAGTTTTGCTGGACAGCAGTCGCTCTTCCTCGGCTTCTGCGGCCTCGTCGTGCACGAGCGAGGTGACGTGTCCCTTGAAGGCCGGAAGGAGGGTGGCAATCAGGTAGGGTACGGCGACACAGACGATCGACGGGAGGATGAGGTGTTCGATCAGCCCGACGGTAGAGACTTTCTTACCAATCCACAGCATTGTTGTGGTGACATCACCGATTGGCGACCAGGCGCCACCGGCATTGGCGGCGATGACCGCGAGCGAGACGAACCACAGCCGCTCCTCTTTAACCGGGACGAGCTTACGCAAAAGACTCACGAGCACGATGGTGCAGGCGAGGTTATCGAGCGTGGCACTTAGGAAAAAGGCCAAAATGCAGACCAATAGTAGGAGTGTCTTCTTCTTGGTCGTCTTAATGCGGTTCGTGATTACTGCGAAGCCTTTGTGCAGATCGACGAGCTCCACGATGGTCATCGCGCCGATGAGGAAGAAAAGGATCTCTGCGACCTTGCCGATGTGGTGGAGCAGGACTGGCTCAATGGCGCTGTGTTCGTCCTCGGACTCCCCTTCGCCGGTGGATACGGCGCCGTCGCCATCGGGGGTAAATTGAGGTGTTTGATCAATGGCGCTGCTCTCGAGCACCGCCGAAACAGCCTCGGCGTCGGAGTGATCCGCGCCCACGACCTCTAGACCGCCCGAGGCGATGAACGCCCAGATCAGCGAGCCCATGATGAGCGCCGGGACGGTCTTGTCGAGTTTCAGCGGATGCTCGAATACGATGGCGAGGTAGCCGATGACGAAGATTGCGACGAGAATAGCTACCATTGGGTCAGGTGTGGGTCGAGTTGGGGGGAAGGTATTACAATGCTAAACCTGAGCGGAAGATATTTGCCAAATGGTTTCTATCGGCAAGCACGAGCTCGGCGAATTTCCCCTCCTTCTCGCGCCTATGGAGGACGTGAGCGATCCGCCGTTCCGGGCACTGTGCAAGGAGCAGGGGGCGGACGTGGTGTACACCGAGTTCATCAGTGTCGAAGGACTGATCCGCGATGCGGAGAAAAGCGTCCAGAAATTGGACATCTACGACGAGGAGCGCCCGATCGGGATCCAGATCTTCGGTGCCGAGCTGGACTCGATGCTCGAGGCCACCGACATCGTCAACGCGACGCAGCCCGAGTTCCTAGACATAAATTTCGGGTGCCCAGTTAAGAAGGTCGTCTGCAAGATGGCTGGCGCGGGCATCCTCCAGGACATCGACCGCATGGTGTCGCTCACCGAGGCGGTCGTGAAGCGGAGCGCCCTCCCGGTGACGGTGAAGACGCGTCTCGGCTGGGACGATTCTACCATTAAGATCAAAGAAGTCGCCCAGCGCCTGCAGGACGTCGGCGTGCAAGCACTCTCGATCCACGGGCGGACCCGCAAGCAGATGTACAAAGGCGAGGCCGACTGGCGGCTCATCGGCGAGATCGCGCAAGACCCCCGGATCCACATCCCGATCTTCGGAAATGGCGACGTCGACTCGCCGCAGAAGGCCCACGCCTACCGCCACCGCTACGGCGTGCAGGGCATCATGATCGGACGCGCCTCCATCGGCTACCCGTGGATCTTCCGCGAGATCAAACACTACATGGCCACCGGGGAGCTGCTCGACCCACCGACCTTGGCAGAGCGCGTCGCTGCCGCCCGACAGCATTTGCGCCACAGTGTAGAGTGGAAGGGCGAACACGTGGGCGTGGTGGAGATGCGGCGCCACTGGGGCAACTACTTCCGGGGGCTCGAAAACGTGAAGGTGTTCAGGAGTAGGCTCGTGACTGAGTTTGATCCGGCGGTTTTGGAGGAAGTGTTGGACGATCTGTACGCTTGCTATAGCGAGCGAGAACTAACTTTAGCGTATGACTTCGCCTAAGGAACGCTACTCGGCTGAGGACGTGCTGCAGCACGTGGATGATCCAACCGCCTTCATGACTGCATTCCGAGATGCCCTGCTGCGTCGGGAGGAAGCTAAGCAAGCCTTTGTCGACGAGCTTAGCCCGGAGACAAAGGCAGAGTGGATAGACGGTGAGCCTGTGTATCACTCGCCGGCCCGTCGTGGACATAACGCTACGCGTCATGCCATAGAAACGTTACTCGGTATTCTCTGTGCCGGAGATCTGCGTAACGAAGTGAGCTCCGAAAAGGCCATGATGAAAGTTATGGATAATCTTTACGAACCAGATGTGGCTGTCTGGGTGGAGCTAGATAGCGAGTTTGAAGATGAAATGATAATATATCCCCCTTGCGATCTAGTAGTCGAGGTTCTTTCGAAGAAAACAGCTAAAACCGACCGGGGGTCCAAATTTATCAACTACGCCAAAGCCGGAATTACTGAATTTTGGATCGTTGATGTCGACAAGGAGAAGGTAGAACAGTACCTGAATGAAGATTCTGCGTACGCGATCCACTCGGTTTTGGGCTTTGAGGACACAGTGCGCTCTTCAACGCTTGCTGGCCTTGAGTTACCCGTTGCTGCATTCTTTTCTCAATCACACTTCGCGAAGGCGGTAGTCGCCGTTGCTAGGGCACTAACTGATCGTCTTGAGCGGTACCGATGATCGAGCTATTAAATCCGATCAAGTGGCCTACTTCCGAAAGACGGAGACGATGAGGTCTTCGACTTGCTTACTGTCCGCGTAGTTGACCTCGGCGAGCACGGTAGTCCGCGCCTACCGGTCGGGGACGGCGGCGAAGCTGTTAAGTTGGTCAGGGGCGAGCCAGGCGACGATCGTAGTCGCCAGCGCGACTGCCGAGACGATACAGACCCGCTTCATAATCGGTCGCTTGCGACCCCCCGCCCTTTGGCCTGTGCGAGCCGTAGCTCCCTGTTGAGCGCGGAGTTGAAGCTCGATCGATTAGTAATGTTGGGCGTAGTCATAGACACGCTGTACCATAGTTTCCCCGACTTACTGTCCACGAAGTTGAGATTCAGTGTATAACGGGAGAAGGTGACGACATTAGCCGCAAGAAGGACTGTTAAGTCTGTGTTGGGCGTGGGATACAAGGAGGTCGTATACGGGACCTGAGTACGGGACTGAAAGGTGGTGTCGCCAGTGATTACGGTTTTATTCGGCCCGTCGACGGCCCGGAGGATAGCGCCATCAAGGTAGGGTTCCATACCGACCAGTTCCAGAGACCTCGACACCTCCTGAATAAAGCCCTGCGCATTCGCATCCTGGGCGATCAACAGGACGCGCGGCCTGGCGGGAAGATCCGGTAGTGACCCATTGCTCGTCGTCCGCAGCGAGCCGCCACAACTGGTCCCAATAAGTACTGTGCAAAATAAGTAGAGGACTTTCATCGGTTAAATTCAGTTTGGTTACACGCGTAAACTTAAGCGTAACGATCCGTCGAAACTCTTACTAAAAACTTAAATTCTTCAGTAATCCCAATCCACCAGCTTCCCTCGACTAGGAACCCAACGATTCGAGCGTCAAACCCCCGGCACCATAAAACGGCCGCCCCGGGATAGGGCCCCTTCAGGCGAAGCGGTATCTTCAGAACTTCGCTCGGCTCTTCGGCGAGTGAAGCGGGCGCCCTTTCCCCCCTACCTTCGCACCCCTTCATGAACCTCGACCTCCTCCCGCACGAAGACACGCTTTTACGCGCGATCGGGGCTTGCGCCAAAACGCTTGGCTACCCGGCCTACGCGGTGGGTGGGTTCGTGCGCGACAAGGTGCTCGGGCGCAGCAGCGGCGACATCGACATCGTCTGCGTCGGGAGCGGAATCGCCCTGGCGGAGGCGGTCGCCCAAACCTTGCCCGGCGCCTCGGCAGCCAAGATCTACAGTCGCTACGGGACGGCCATGGTACGGATCGGGTGCGACGAGATCGAGTTCGTCGGCGCCCGGCGCGAGAGCTACTCACCGGAGAGCCGCAACCCCGTCGTCGAGAACGGGACGTTCGCCGAGGACCAACTCCGGCGCGACTTCACGATTAACGCGCTGGGCATGAGCCTGGCGGAGGCGGATTTCGGGACGGTCGTCGACCCATTCGACGGCCTCGGGGATATCGAGCGCAAACTGATTCGTACGCCGCAGGACCCGAACAAAACCTTCGACGACGATCCCTTGCGAATGCTCCGAGCTGTGCGTTTCGCCACGCAACTCGGGTTCGACATCGACGAGGAGACGAAGGCGGGCATCAAGGGTTTTGCCCAAAGGCTCGACATCATCACCGCTGAGCGCATCCACGCCGAGCTCAATAAGATTCTGCTTTCGCGAAAACCTAGTGTCGGTCTGGCGCTGCTCAGCGAGACAGGTTTGCTCAATCTCGTCCTCCCTGAACTCGAGGCCATGCACGGGGTCGAACGCCTGGCCGGCGTCGGGCACAAGGACAACTTCTGGCACACGCTCGCTGTGGTCGACAACCTCGCGGATCGCTCGGACGACCTCTGGCTCACGTGGGCGGCCCTCCTGCACGACATCGCCAAGCCGCGGACGAAAAAATTCGAGCAAGGCACCTGGACCTTCCACGGGCACGAGGTGCAGGGCGCGAAAATGGTCCCGAAGATTTTCAAGCGCCTCAAGCTCCCGCTCGACGACCAGATGCGCTTCGTGCAGAAGATGGTCCGCTACCACCAGCAGCCGATCGCCCTCACGCAGGAGGTCGTCACCGACGCGGCCATCCGGCGACTCCTCTTCGAGGTCGGCGATGACATCGACGCGCTCCTTACCCTCTGCGAGGCCGACATCACGAGCGGCGACGAGCGCAAGGTGAGGCGCTACCTGCGGCAGTACGCCGACCTACGCCGCCGCATCACCGAGGTTGAAGACCGAGACCATTTACGCGCCTGGCAGCCGCCCGTCTCCGGGGAGGACATCATGCAGGCCTTCGGGATCGGACCGAGTAAGCAAGTCGGCCTCATCAAGAACGCCATCCGCGAGGCCGTGCTCGAGGGGGAGATCGCAAATGAGCGGGAGGCGGCCTGGGGCTTGATGCTGAAGGAAGGCGAGGCCCTCGGCCTTAGCCCAGTACCTGTCCAATGAACTGCGCCTCCGCATCGACGATCAGACTCGCCGAACGTCGGTAGGCCAGCCCGCAGGGGACGCCCGCCCAGTAGACGCCAGCCTGGTACACCCAACCTGCACTGTCGCGCGGGAGCTCGGTGAAAGCCTGCCACACCGGCGCCCCGCCCGAGCCATCGCCCGCCGAGCGTTGGGGCGCGTGGCCGGCCCGCCGGACCTGCACGTCCGCCCCTTCACAGCCCCACAGCGGTTTCAAGGCATAATCCTCGACGGACGCAGGCGGGAGGCCGAGCCCGGCGGCGAGCAAGTGCGGATGTCCCGCAAAGCGCTCGTGCAGGTGCGTCAACATCGCTTTCGACTGCATCAGCGCGGCGTAAGGTGGATTGAGCACCCGGACCTGGTCCCCGCGGATGAGGGTCTCCAGAAGGTCGAGCAACTCCGGCTCCTCGCGGTCGATCCAGTCCCAGGGCACGATCTTGACCACGATATCGTAGCGGAGCCACTCCTCGGCGTTGAGCTGGCGAAAGACGCCCTCGCCAGGTGCGAAGGTGACGCCCGGCAGGTGCGCTACGTGCGTCTCGACCCCGGCGCGTGTCAGCGCCTGCTGGATCACCAGCGCATTGTCGTCGTCTTCGGGATAGCCGAGTGTGACCACGAGCGCCAGCGAGGAGGCGGGGACACCGCCCGGCAATACGGTCTCCCGGATGCGGTCCTCCAGCGCCTGGTCGATGTCGTTCCAATAGGCCGAGCCGCGGTTCTGCCAGGGCATGACGCGTGCGGCTTCCGCCAAAACCGTCGCCGTGTCGGCGTTGAATTCGATGAGCTTGGCGGGCGTCCCGTCGATGACGCCGCTCAGGTCGAAGCGCCCGTACAGGTGCGGGTGGCGATCGCGCTCGCGCCAGGTGTGCGCCGCGAGCGACCAGAGTTTTGGCGAAAGCCCGAAGTGTGCTCGGTAAGGCCCGTCGAGCAACTCGGCGGTAGAAACCTCGAACAGGCCATAAAGCTCCTCGGCAGCTGCGCTGTAGGCGGTGGCCTCTTCGCGCGTGACTTGCAGTGCATGCTCGCCCCAGTACTCCGGCTCAACCGAGGCGGCGAACCCGCGCAAGCCCAGTGTACGCAGGCGCTCCGGGCGCGGGCAACGCGTTGGCACGAGTCGCTTGTCGACTACGGCCTTACCCACCGAAGCCACGACCTGCGCGTCCACTTCCGAAGCCCGATCGACCACCGGCCGGGCGTGACACGGTGCGCGTCCGCGAAGTCGCAGTAAGGCGCTGGCCGGCGGATTGCTGTACGCGGTTGAACGTACCATTATTGACGTACGCCTGCGAGGACGGTCCGGCGTACCCCCTGGCACTGCCGGCGAATAGTCGCCGGCCGATATAACTGTACAGCAGCAGAGAACCGAGCCCAAAGCCGCCGTTGGCACGCTGCTGCTCGGGTTGCGCCTGGCTGGCGAGATTGTCGAGAGCCGCACCGCTGATCGTATCTACGGTACCGTCGAGGCGTCGGGCCACGAGACTGGTGGCGTTGGTGTCGGCCACGACGCGCTCGTCGCTGATGCGCCACTCGTTGGGCGCCACCTCGACGACTTCCGTCACGACGCCCTCCGTGTAGGCCTCGAAGACCTCGTCGACGCTCGGCTGCGTGGATGTCGCACAGGCCCCGCCGATGCCGACGGCGGCGACCACGAGTAGTGTCTCGCCGAGGCGACGCCGTGGCACGGGACTAGAGATGGAGTAAGGATCGGTAGGCATGGCTGAAGAAAGGCCGCGGGGGCGAGTTCGGTTTTCACCAAAACCACTATACAGTTTACCTTAGCGCCATCCCGACACGAAGCGAACAGCTTGGTTGGTATGCCCACACCGGACCTTATATCTCCGAAGGGCACTCATCAGCGCGCTTCTGCTGGCGTCTGTGCACGACGCCCAGGAGGAGCGGAGAGCTCTGGAAGCGCACAACCTTGCCCGCCGACCGCCGCCGATATATGTCTAGCCGTGGTCCCGCGCTGGGCTTTAGCCGCGGTCGAAAGGCATCTAGCGTCGAGAACCTTGCGACCATCCAGCGAGTGCTTTCCGACTGCGCCAAACTTGTCGTCCATGATCTACAGAAACTATTCGGCGACGTCATTGAATAGCGTTAGCCTGAGCGTGCGGGGGTATTTGCTCCTCCAGGTCTCGCGCACCTTGTCGGAGGTGTCGGACACCAAAGCGCTATTCTTCGTGTGATTGGTGAGCAGTAACAGATGGCCATCGGGCGCCTGCACCATCTCGCGACCGTGCTCGATCGGCACAAACCGGTGCTGGTGTCAGGCCGGCTCTACGCGGTAGCGATGTTCCCCATTGTCGACGGTCCCGTTGTTCGGAGGTTCGTATCTAGTATTTCTTCCCGCGAAGAAGGCTACCTCCGTGCTTAGTCTGGTGCGGTTGATGAGCTATCGTCGGTCCATTGGGAGACTGTGTAGCGCTGCTTGGTTGATGCTTTACTGCCCTGCCACTAAAGCGTGTTCGTAGGCCTCGATGACGGCTCGCAAGACCTCCTCTACGCCGAGTGCGTCGTTGCTCCCGGTCCGAAAGCGCGCGGCCGCAGTTACGTCCGGGTGCGCGTTCTCCATGGCGTAACTGAAATCGGCTCGGCCTAACATTTCGATGTCGTTCAGGAAGTCCCCGACCGCGAGGGTCTCTGCACGCGTAATCCCTAGTCGGTCCTGGACCATCCGAAGGGCGTGACCTTTGTTGGCGTCGGGATGCGAGATGTCGACCCAGAAAGGACTGCTGATCTTGACAACGAGCTCAGGGGCCAGGTCCTCGAAGTGCGGATAAATAAAGGTTTCACTACTTTCGGGATGGTAGAGCGCTACCTTGAGGAGATCCCCCTCGAAGGCGGCTAAATCGTCGAGGCAGACGTAGCTGGAGTAGAACTCCGATACGAAGGCGATGAAGTCTGGGTCTTCGCTGTGGATGTAGGCTTGGTCCGCAGCGCAGAGGACGGCCTTGACCTCGGGTAGCTTTCGCAGCCGGTCTATGATTTCGGGAAGTGCGCCTTTCGGCAAAACCGTTTTCACGACCTCATCGCCGTCGTGGCGTGCGAGTGCTCCGTTCTCGGCGACGACCGTGAGGTCGGCCTCGATGGCCCCGAGCTTATCGAGAATACTTGCGTACTGGCGCCCGCTCGCTG
Organism: Saprospiraceae bacterium; assembly: GCA_041744755.1. Taxonomy (GTDB): domain Bacteria; phylum Bacteroidota; class Bacteroidia; order Chitinophagales; family Saprospiraceae; genus CALDTK01. The sequence goes on along the minus strand of JBGTKC010000087.1, from coordinate 82,241 downwards.
CGGCGAAGGTGACCCCGAACTCGACGAGGCGGCGGTGCAGCGGCCAGAACTCCGGTGATACGGCGTGTTCGCTGTTGAGTAGCGTGCCATCCATATCGACGGCGATCAGTCGCACCTTGCTTAAATCCATGCGGCGAAGCTAGGCTCGCGCGGTCGCGGCCCGCGGGAGTTTTCACTCGCCACACTCCGCACGACGGGCTCCAGGTTGTTATGCGAGCGACACGGGCGGCCCGTGAATTCCGCCCCGTAATGCCCCATAGAGGTACGTCGAAATAATTATTCTCCACACAACAATTACGATGATCCAAAGAATTATCACGCTTCAATCTCGTGGAGATATGATCAATTTTTTAAGTATTGGCGTTCGTCACTTTGCCCGCCAGCTAGACGTTCCGCCATGCAAGCCACCCAATCCATCCGAGTCCTCCTCGTAGACGACGAGCCGTCCACGCACTTCCTCCACAAACGCGTCATTGGGAAGGCAGCTCCCGGGGCCATGACGGTCTCGGTGATGAATGGTCGCGACGCGCTGGATTACCTCTTGCGCGCACGGATGGAGCACGCGGTGTGCCCGACCCACATCTGGCTGGATCTGCAGATGCCACAGCTGGATGGCTGGTCGTTCCTCGAGGAGTACATGGCGCTCAACGAACACGGGAAGTGCTCCCCTAGCATCACCATAGTGACGTCCAGCCCCAACCCTCGCGACCGTGACCGCGCGATGCAGAATCCGCTAGTGAGCGCCTACGTTGAGAAATTCGTGGGCACCGACCAGTGTCGGGAGCTGCTTTTCTCGGCTTCCTAAAGTTAGGTGGAGAAGCTGGTCGTCAATAGATTTTCGTCAAAACGCCGTGTAGCTCACCTCCCTTTGCGAACAACGAATCGACCCTCCGGCTTACCGCCTCATCCGGCACGAGGCCTGGAGCGTGATGTGGCTTCGAGCGCGCATCCATCACCAGCGGACCGGTGCAGCCCCAGTGCTTATTGATTGTACTCGACCCCACCCCGTGAATGTCGTGGCTCGGGTTACACCTCGTGAAGGTGACCCACAGAAAATTATTCAGCGTTGCCGACACAAACTCGGCGTCGTCCACGAGGATGACGAGCGGGAAGGAGTTCATGAGTTTTGGCGAAAGCTCACCGAGGCAGGCCGAAAGGTCTGACCGATCTTCCTGGAAGGGGCCGACTTCGATAGCGAGGATGCCCGGGAGCGGGACGGTGACACGTTTTGCCGAAAGGCGTCCGAGCAAGGCGGATGGCACGTCGTGGCCCAGTGTTCGTCTCGCGGCTCCACGTGCCGCCCACACCACTTTGCTGCCGGCGTTCCAGCCCTCGCCACTGTAGTCTAGCGTATCTATCGTCCAGTTGGTGTAAAAATGAACGTCCCGCTGCCAGTCCACCCGACGCAGGACGTGCTGCATAAAGGCGGCCTCGTCGTGGCAGTCGACTGTTGGATCCCCGCTCCCGTCGGCGATAAGCAGAAACTTCGCGAGGCTCGTCTGGCCGCTACCGAGGAGTCGATTGGCCTGAGTAAGCAGCTCTTCGGGGCCGCGGGTGTTGTCGCGTTCATCCGGCCTGAACGGCATGTAGCGCTCGGAGCCGACTGCGAGGAGTAGCGGATGGACGCCGGCCGCGTCGACGGCATTGACCTGCCGCACGCCCGGGAACTCCGTCGGCGTAAGATCCTTAACGATCTCCGATATGAGATAGCCGAAGCTTGAATCTTCCATCGGCGGGCGGCCGACGACGCTAAAGTGCCAGATCGCATCCGCACGGTGGTACACGGCATCTACGTCCATGACGGGGAAGTCGTGCTGTAGCGAGTAGTAGCCTAGGTGGTCGCCGAAAGGTCCTTCCGGCATGAGGCCCTCCTTGCGAACGCGCCCAGCGATGACGAAGTCGGCCTCCGCCGGCAGGTAGTAGCCGTTATCCCACACGTATTCAGCCGTGTGCCCGGCGAGCATGCCGGCGAAAGTGAATTCGGACAGCCCTTCGGGGAGAGGCATGATGGCCGCCACGGCGTAACTCGGGGGTCCGCCGACGGCCACGCTCACGCGGAAGGGCTCAGGTGAGTCTAGGTACTGGCGGTGGTGCACGCCGATGCCACGGTGGAGCTGGTAGTGGAGTCCGATCTCCTGGTCGCGCGCGTAGTCGTTACCGCTGAGTTGGACGCGGTACATTCCGACGTTGGTGTCCATTGCCTTGCGCGAGCCAGGAGGCAGGCTGATGACCTGCGGCATGGTCACGAAGGCTCCGCCGTCCATAGGCCACGATACGATCTGCGGCAATTGACTCACGGTCGTTCGTCCGGCGAGGATAGGGGCCTTGCGCCAGCGCTTCTTCGGCAGTGAGGTGTAGGCCGTCAGCGGGGTCGTCGCGTAGCGCAAAGGATTTTTGGCGAGGCGCGCCGGGTCAATCTTGAGCTCGACGATGCGTTGGACACGGTCCAGCGTGTCGCGAAACAGGTATCGCGTGCGTTCGAAGGTGCCGTAGAGGTTGCTAAGCCCACGAAAGGGACTCCCCTTAATGTTTTCGAACAGCAGTGCCGGACCCTGGGCCTCGAAGATGCGGCGGTGGACCTCGGCAATCTCGAGATTCGGATCGAGTTCGGTGCGGATGCGGAGGAGTTGCCCAGATTTATCGAGGTCGTCGACGGCGGCTTGAAGGTTGCGGTAGGACATCTTTACGGTCCAACCGACGGCCGTCGGCTAGGTTGCCGTCTGTCCGCCAACACACCCGTCATGGTCGATGTCATCCCTTGTACGCCCGAGCATTTTGCCGGCATCCTCGAGCTCCAGCGCCAGGTTCACCGCGCCAACGTAAGTCCAGACCTGGCCCGCGAACAGGGCTTCGTAAGTTGGCTCCACACCGTCGAGTCTCTCTCGACCTTCAACGCGCCCGTGCCCCACACCGTCGCCGTCGACGAGGGCGGTAGGGTAGTGGCGTATGCCCTGAGCATGGACCCTGGCCACCGTTCGCTGATGCCGGAGGCCGAAGGTTTCGTGACTGTCGTGGAGCAGCAGGAATGGAGGGGTACGCCTGTCGGCAAAACAGATTACGTCTGCATGGGCCAGGTCGCGGTGGCGGGACCTTACCGCGGCACGGGACTTTTCAGGCGACTGTACGAGGCTTGGTTCGAGGCCGAGGCCGAACAGTACGTACTCGGCGTCACCGAGATCGCGGCATCCAATACGCGGTCCTGGAATGCGCACTCGGCGCTGGGGTGGGAGGCGATCGGCCGGCACCACGACGGGACGCAGGAGTGGATCGTGGTGGGGCGGGCGCTAAGGTGAGTGTGGGAGGAGTCTTGGGTGAAATTGAAAAGTTAAGCTCTCGTCCCAAACAATTTACTCCCCACCCGGACCAGATTACTCCCCTTCGCCAGAGCCAATTCGTAATCCCCGCTCATTCCCATGCTCAGCGTATGCCACTCCGGTCGACGGTCGAAGTAAGTTTCTTGGATCGTGTCAAAAGTCTGTTTCAAAGTCTCAAATTCCGGAGTCAAGACCGCCGTATCCTCCGTGTAGGTAGCCATCCCCATGATGCCCGACAGCCGCGCCCAGGCCTGCCGGTGGAGTTCGGTTCCCTCGAACTCTTCTAGGAGCTCTTTTGGCGAAAAGCCGTGTTTCGTGTCCTCCCGAGCCACGTGGACCTGCAATAGGACATCGATGATGCGACCGACCTCCATCCCGCGTTTGTCGATTTCCCTGAGCAGGCGCATCGTGTCCACCCCGTGGATGAGGTGCACGAAGGGGGCGATCTGCTTGACTTTGTTGCGCTGCAAGTGCCCGATGAAGTGCCAGTGTATGTCTTTCGGTAGCTGCGCCTCCTTGTCCACTAACTCCTGCACGTAGTTCTCGCCGAAGTGCCGGTGCCCGAGCTCGTATAGCTCCATGATAGCCGCGGCCGGCTTCGTCTTTGAGACCGCGACCAAGGTGGCACCCGCGATTTCGGTGGCGGAGAGGATGGTCTGGTAATTCTCAATATTGACGTAGGACATGGGCGGAAGGTAAGGTTTGCGGGCAGCTCGAATAAATGTCCTCAGGGGAGAAGCCCCATCAGAACAAGCCGCCGAGATGCCCTTGCACCTGCTCGACCACTAGGCCCATGTCTCCTGGTTTGTTGACGAAGTCCACCTCGTTGACGTCGATAATCAGTTTCGGGCCGGCCGCGTAGCCGGCGATCCACTCATCGTAGCGGCCGTTGAGCTTCTTGAGGTAGTCGATCGAAATCGAGCCTTCGTATTCGCGGCCACGTTTTTCGATGTGGTTGACGAGCGTCGGGATCCCGGCCCGGAGGTAGATCAGCAGGTCGGGGGCCTGGATCTGCGACTGCATCGCCTCGAAGAGCTCGAAGTAGTTGCGGAAGTCCCGCTCCGACATCAGCCCCATGGCGTGCAGGTTGGGCGCGAAGATCTCGGCGTCCTCGAAGATGGTCCGATCCTGGATCACGGTCTTCTCCCCGGCGAGTATGTCGACGATGCCTTTGTACCGCTTGTGGAGGAAGTAGACCTGCAGATTGAACGACCACCGGTTCATGTCCTCGTAGAAATCATTGAGGTAGGGGTTGTCCTCGGTTGATTCGTAGTGCACGTCCCAGTCGAAATACCTTCCGAGCCTACCGCAGAGAGTCGTCTTGCCGGCGCCTATGTTGCCGCTCACGGCGATGTACCTCGGGTGCACGTTGGGGGGAGTGGCCATGCGGCAAATAAACGTGCTGCGGTCGAGTATCTACGGGCGCTAGCTGCGCTTGCCGACTGAGCAGGGATGGGCAACACCAAATAGCCCTTATCTATCCTTGGTCTTACGAATCCCGTGATTCATCGTTTTCGCGAAAGCCTCCGCTAACCCGCGCTCTACATTCGGCGCAACGCCTACTGTATGTCGACCATCAAGTCTTCCGCCAACATCATCGTCACCGACCAGCTGCGGCGCACATACACCATGGGTGCCGAGACCATCCACGCACTGCAGAGCGTGACCCTCGCCGTGGACCGCAACGAATACGTGGCCTTGATGGGGCCTTCCGGGTCGGGCAAGTCGACGCTTATGAATCTGCTCGGCTGTCTCGACACGCCCTCGGCGGGCACCTACTCACTTAATGGCCAACGCGTCGACCGAATGTCGGACGGCGAGCTGGCCCAGGTTCGCAACAAGGAGATCGGCTTCGTCTTCCAGACCTTCAACCTCATGCCGCGCCTGAGCGCCCTCGACAACGTTGCCCTGCCCCTCGTCTACGCCGGCGAGAGCCGCCGGGTGCGAACCGAGCGCGCCGCGAGCGTCCTCGAGGCCGTCGGACTCGGCGACCGTATGCACCACAAACCTAACGAGCTCTCCGGCGGCCAGCGCCAGAGGGTAGCCGTGGCGCGGGCACTGGTGAACGATCCTGCCATTATTCTGGCAGATGAGCCGACCGGCAACCTCGACACGAAGACCTCCATCGAGATCATGGCGCTCTTTGACGAAATCCACGCCCGCGGCAATACGGTCGTGGTCGTGACGCACGAGCCCGACATCGCCGAGTACGCCCACCGCGTGGTCAGGATGCGCGACGGCCTCGTCGAGTCCGACGTGCGCCAGGTGCCGACCGGCAACTTGGGTTTATCGGTAGAGTAGCGCCGGGGCTTACGCCACGACCAGCTCGCCGCTCAGGGTTTGGCTCGTGGCAGCAACGATGCGCACCTGCACGTAATCGCCGGGGCGCTCACCCCCGACCCGCTCCCAGACCACTTTCTTGTTCTGCGAATTTTTGCCGAGCCACTGCAGGTCCGAGCGCTTAGCGGTACACTCGATCAAGATCTCCTGCACCTGCCCTACCTCGGCCAGATTGTCCTCGAGCGATATGGCGTGTTGTCGGTCGATCACCTCCTGCAGGCGGCGCTTCTTGACGTGCAGCGGGACGTCGTCGGCGTACTTCCGCGCGGCAAGCGTCCCGGGGCGCTCTGAGTAAAAAAACATGTAGCTCATGGAGTAGCGCGCGAGCGCGACGAGGCTCAGGGTATCCTCGTGCTCAGCTTCGGTCTCGGTGCAGAAGCCGGTGATAATGTCCGAGCTGATCGCGCACCCGGGGATGATCCGCCGGATGGCCGCTACGCGGTCGATGTACCACGCCCGGTCGTAGGTTCGATTCATCAGTCGCAACACCCGCGAGTTGCCGCTCTGCGCCGGGAGGTGGATGTAGTTGCAAATGTTGTCGTGGCGAGCGATGGTGTGGAGGACCTCGTCGGTGATGTCCTTCGGGTGGCTCGTCGAGAAGCGGACGCGGAGCCGCGGGTGGACCGTGGCTACAGCGGCGAGCAGCTCCGCGAAGTTGACCACGCGACCGTCCTCGGGACTGGTCCACTTGTACGAGTCGACATTCTGCCCGAGCAGGGTGACCTCGCGGAAGCCTCGTTCGAACAGTTGTTGGGCTTCCGCCAAAACGCTGTACAGGTCCCTCGACCGCTCGCGGCCGCGCGTGAAGGGCACCACGCAAAACGAGCACATGTTGTCGCAGCCCCGCATGATCGAAATCAACGCCGTCACCCCGTTACTGTCCAGACGCACCGGGGCGATGTCGGCGTAAGTTTCCTCGCGGCTTAGGTGCACGTTGATGCCCTTGTCACCGCCTCCCGCCTCGGCCAGGAGCTTCGGGAGGTCGCGGTAGGCGTCCGGCCCGACCACCATGTCGACTAGTCGCTCCTCTTCTAAGAACTTGCCTTTCAGCCGCTCCGCCATACAGCCGAGCACACCGACCAGCGTCCCCGGCCTGGCGCGTTTTTGCTTGTCGAACACCCGCAGGCGCTTGCGCACTGTGTCCTCGGCCTTCTCGCGGATGGAGCAGGTGTTTATGAGGATCAGGTCGGCCGCGTCGATGTCGCGGGTCGCGGCGTACCCGACCTCACCCAGGATACTTGCCACAATCTCCGAGTCCGAGAAGTTCATCGCGCAGCCGTAGCTCTCGATGTAGAAGCGGGGGCCGTCGTGGGAGACGTCGATAGCCGGGGCTAAGGTCTCGCCCTGGCGTGCGGTCGGGAGTGGGGCGTGGAGGACGTCGGTGTTCACGGCGGCGAAGATATGGGCGGAACGTGGGCCTCCGGTACCGCGCTCGCTAGTTGCCCGCAAGCTGTCGTCGGACCCCGCGCCACTCGAAGAGACTCGCGAGGTCGGCATTCGGGAAGCTCCGGCCACTCGGTAGCGATGCGGGTACGAAGCGGTCGAGTGCCGGGTCCCGCAGCGCGCCCGCGAGGAAGCTCACCAGGTCGGCTTGTTCGGCGGCGCTCAGTCGGAGCTGGCGGAACTCGGGCGAGAGATGAGCGGGTGTGACGCGAGGGTTTTGCGAGACAGCGCTCACCTTGTAGGTCACCACCTCGGCGAGGGTTTCGAAGCTCGACCCGTGTCCGTAGAAAGGTGAGTCCGTGAGATTATAGAGCTGTGGAACCTTGAATTTGTACATGTCCGTCGCGCGTTGCGTAAAGCCCCCGCGCCCCTTGTGGGCGTTCATCTCCGGCGAGGAGCCGATTACCTCGCGGGGCGAGTCGTGCAGATCAGACATACCTAAGGCGTAATAATCCTCACTCGACAGGGCGGGTCCGGCGTGACAGTTGACGCACCCCCCGTCTCCGAAGAATAGGATCGCCCCTCGGAGTTCAGCGGCCGACATCGCCAGGGCCTCCCCAGCCAGCCACCGCTGCCAGGGTGATCGCGTGGGGAGGAGCGTCCGCTCGTACGCGGCGATTGCCAGTCCCGCGCTGACCTCCGTATAGCGATCCCCCGACGCGATGTCGGCGAAAGCCGCGTCGAACAGGCTCCCGTAGCCGAGCTCGTGAACGAGGGCGCTGTCCACGGCCATGCGGTGGATCCGGAGGCCGGCGATCGCCTGCGACTCCGGACCTTCATACCCGAGATGGTTGATGGCCTTGGCGGTACCGGTGGTCCACTGCGGCGAGTGGTTCGCGTTTTCCCCGGTGGCTCCGAATTGCCCGTTCCAATGGAGTTGGCGCTGGTAGGCGACGTTGAGGACGCTCGGCGTGCGCACGGCCTGCACGTCGATATCACTCGGCTTGATGGCCGGACTGAGGAGACGCGCCTCTCCGCTTTCGCCAAAACCCTCCCCCCCCTCGCCGACCCCCTGCCAACGTCCAGCCTGGAAACCCGCCTTCGCGTTGTGGCAACTCGCACAGGAGACCGTACCGCGCAGTGCTACATCAACGGTGGCTACGCTAAGACCGGTCTCGTGGAAGAGCAGTCGACCCAGCGCTACCTTGTCGGCAGTCAATTCGTTCCGCGGGTCTTGCGGAATGCCAGTCAAGTCGCCCTCCGAAGGATATCGTAGAGCCGCGAGCGACTCGCCGGTACTGGCTGCGATCGTCCGCGTGAGCTCTACCGCGAGCCTCTCCTCGGGTATCTCCCCATCGCCGCGGCACGCGATCAAGTTGCATGCGGCAATTACCAACAAGGCGAGGCGAGGGGTGGGCATTTGTCAATCCGACTTGTAAAAAGCGTGCCATACGTAGCGGTCTTACGTCAAGCTGGCCTCGCCAAACGGGGAAGGTCAAATCTCGGAGTGGAATGGTCCAGGCCCGCTTCGCCGGGGCAAGTGCCGGCCAGGGCGAGCCAAACCGCGGCATGCGCCGCGTCGAATGGCTAGCCGGACAGGTTAAGGTTTGGGTTACGCGCGCCGACATCTTCTGTGCGACCGTACGCCAACGTGCGGCCTTGCTCGCCTGCACAAAGTGGGCCATGCGGCCGTAGTCCGTCGATTCAATCAATTGGCAGTCGACCGGTGGGGCGGCGAGCGGGGCCCGTCACGGGTTCTAGGCTTCGCATCACTCTCCTTTCGGCTTTGAGGGCAGCGCCTTCGCTCCGTACGCTCGGTGATGAGCGCCACCTCAGGTCGTAATCAATCCGATCGCTACTACGGCCACCGCCACTCCGGCCCATTGTTTTGGCGAAAGCCGCTCTCCGAAGAACAGGACCGCGGCAAGGGTTCCAAGGACAATCGTAGCAATATTTAGGACCGGAAAGACCGTCGCAGGCTTCAGGCCTCCCTCAAGCGCCACGAGGATTAGGTAGATGCTGAAGAAATTTGGGACTCCCAGGGCGACCCCTCCGATGAGGTCGCGGGCTTGGAAGCGGGCCTTTCCTGAAGGATTCGGGATTAGCAGGGCGAAGGCAAGCCCCAAGACTCCCGCCCACAGAAACAGCGTCACGGCGTAGGCGGCGCTCTCTCCACCGCCGTACTCGCGTTGCCCGAGCGTCAATCCACTCTCGATAGCACCCGCCACGAGGAAGACGGCCAGCGGCAGCAGCCAGGTGACTCGCGCGGGGCGGGCCGCACCTACGACGGTGTCGTGGTCGACGGCCGCTGGGTCAACCACCGCGCCCGCGTCGGGACGCGGTCGAACGACGAGAAACACCGAGAGCACGCCCAGCGCAATGCCGATGGCCTGTTTTGGCGAAAGCGGATCGCCGAGGTAGATGACTGCGAAGGCCACGCTAAGCAGCAGGGAGATGCGCTGCACGACGCTCGTCACCGCTATCCCGGCCCGCTGCACCGAAGTGGCGTTGAGGTTGAAGCCGCCGATGAAGAAGAATCCGAGTCCGAAGGCGAGCCAGATCCAGGGCGCGTCGAAGACCGCTGCGGTCACCAGCCACCGACCTTCGAACAGGCTTCCGGAGATCACGCAGACGAAGTAGTTGACCACGATCGCCGGGAGATTGCGGACCCCGTAGCGCGCGAATAGCTTGAACAACAGCGAGATCCATGTACTCGCCAGGATGCAGAACAGGAGGGCTAGCACGGGGGGCAAGTTAGGTCTGCCGACTGCGGCCCGACCCGCCGACTCTCGCGCCGTCGAATACCTTTCGCCCCATGTCCGACACCCTAGCCGAGTACAGGCGCGAGCGCCAGTCCTGCCGCGATCTGTTCGCCCGCAAGATGGCCGACTACGGCACCGCCTGGCGGATTATGCGCCTGCCGAGCCTCACCGACCAACTTTACATCAAGGCGAAGCGCATCAGGAGCCTCGAGCAGGGGGAGGCGCTCATCGACGAGGGCATCCACGGCGAATTCGTGGCGCTCGTCAACTACGCCTTCCTCGCGCTCGTGCAGGAGCGACTCGGCGCCGCGGGCGAGGTCGACCTCGACTCAGCGCACGCGTTGAGCCTTTACGATGGGGCGGCCGCCGAGACCGAAGGACTCATGCAGGCCAAGAACCACGACTACGGTGAGGCCTGGCGCGAGATGCGGATCCCGTCGCTCACCGACCTCATCCTGATGAAGCTCCACCGCATCAAGCAGATCGAGGACAACGCCGGCCTCACGATCGCTAGCGAGGGTGTGCGGGGCGGCTACGCAGACATTGCAAACTATTCACTTTTCGCACTCATCAAGCTGGCCGCCGGCGGGTGACCTTTGTCCCCACTTTCGCGTATCCAAACCGACGGCCGTAGCTGCCCCGTTAGCCCCTCTCCGATATGACGCTCACTGTTCTGGTCTTCGCGATCGCGTTGGCGGCTGTGCTCCTCACGCTCGCTACACACTTTTGGCTCCGCGCCACGCGCAATCTCGGAGTGTCTTTCCTGCAGAATTTCTGCGGGGCTTGGTTTCTCTTTAGTGGCTACGTTAAGGTGGTTGATCCGCTCGGGACGGCCTATAAGATGGCCCAGTACTTCGACGAGTTTGGCGCCACGGCTGCGGGTGCTGGGTGGGGATCTCTCGCGCCGATATTTTCGTGGGGCAGCGAGGTGAGCGTGTACGTAGCCACGGCAATGGTTGTCCTCGAGGTAGTGCTCGGGGTACTGCTCATCGTCGGGGAGCGACCTCGGGTCACGGCTTGGATCTTCCTCGGCGTCATGGCGTTTTTTACCGTGCTCACGGGCTTCACGTTCCTCACGGGCTACGTGCCGAGCGGCGGCAACTTCTTCGCCTTCGCGGAGTGGGGCAAGTATGCGGAGACCAACATGCGCGTCACGGACTGTGGTTGCTTCGGGGATTTTCTCAAATTGCAGCCGTACACGAGCTTCCTCAAAGATTGCTTCCTGATGGTCCCGGCGCTTGTGTTCGTCATTTGGCCTGACCTGATGCATCAGCTTTTCAGCAAAACGACCCGCGCGGTCGTCGGCTGGGCGACGGTGGTGATCGCCTCCGTTTTTGCGATGAGCAATTTCGTTTGGGGCCTACCGGTGCACGACTTCCGTCCCTTCGCCGAAGGCCTCGACATCCGCACGAAGAAGGCTGCCGAGACCGAGGCCGCCGAGGCCGTCGACGTGGTCGCTTACGGCATCACCGACCGGTCGACGGGTGAGTACACGGAGCTGCCGTTCGACGACTTCATGAAGCGCTACAAGGATTTCCCGGAAACGGACTTCGAGCTCGAGCAGATCAAAACCGAGCCCACGGTCGCTCGCACCAAACTCAGCGACTTCGAGCTCGAGGACGCCGACGGTATGCCCATGGCCGAATCTATCCTCGCGGAACCCGGCTACACGGCTATGGTAGTGGCCTACCGGCTCTACGACGACGGCGAGGCCGAGGGCGAGCGTATCGTGCAGGACTCGATGTTCGTCACCGACACCACCGCCGACGGCCGGGTCACGCGCGTGTTTGCCGCCCTGCGGGAGCGTAGCGAGGTGGCCAACATCACCAAGTGGGACCCCGACTACGTCAATAAGTGGATGGAGCGTATCGTGCCCTTCGCCGACGCCGCCGAACGGGCCGGCTGGAAAGTTTTCGCCGCGACCGCCTTCACGGACAACACCCGCATCGACGACTTCCGTCACGCCGTACAGTTCCCGCACCCGATCTACAAGGGCGACGACATCCTCCTCAAGACCATCATTCGGTCTAATCCGGGCGTGGTCGTCCTCAAGGATGGGGTCGTCGTTAAGCATTACCACTGGCGGGACGTCCCCGCGGATGTGAGCGACTTCGAGTAGACAAAAAAAGGCGTGGACACCAACGGTGTTCACGCCTTTACAGTATGGTCGGGATGACAGGATTCGAACCTGCGACCCCACGCCCCCCAGGCGTGTGCGCTACCGGGCTGCGCTACATCCCGCGATGTATAAAGACGAGCGTCTCACCAATAAGGGTGGGTCGTACTGGATTCGAACCAGTGACCTCTGCTCTGTCAAAGCAGCGCTCTAAACCAACTGAGCTAACGACCCGCGATTTACGTGACTAAACCCCGACTACTCGAAGCGGGTGCAAATGTAGACCGGCGCGGCAAGCTCACAAGTCCCCGGCGCGAAATATCTCCCGAGAGCTGCGAAGTTCGGAAAAGGTGCGGCGCCCCCGCAGGTAGAAATCCACCAAGATGACTTCACTCGGACCGGTAGACCCCGCCTCCGCGAGCGCTGAGGCCTTTGAGCCGTGCTTACCGTGGTAATCGTTAGCGGCTTTCGCCAAAACTTGCCACCGCCGCCGCTGCGCTCGCCAGCGGGACTTACCGCGGTAAAAGTCGACGTGGGCCCGCCAGATGCTCGCGAGGTGGGCGCCGCCGCCGCGCCCTCCAACGAGGAATCTCAGCGCCGCCAGCGCATCCAGCGCCTGACGCGCAGCGAGAGTCGCGATACCGCGGGCGGGTGACTGATTCTTGTAGATTGCGGCCAGGGAGTTGCGGAAGTTGAGGTACGTCTTGCGGGGGTGCTCGTAGGCGAGGGTACCCCCGCCGAGGTGATACACCACACTCGCGGGGGTGACCCAGCACCGGAACCCCGCCCGCCGCAAACGCCAGCAGAAGTCGATCTCCTCCATGTGGGCGAAGAAGTCTCCGTCGAAGCCCTCTAGCAAGTGCCACACCTCCGCGCGCACGAACAGGCACGCGCCAGTGGCCCAGTCGACCTCGACGGCGTCGTCGTACTGCCCCCAGTCCTCCTCTACGACGTCGAAGATTCGCCCGCGGCAGTAGGGATACCCGAGGGCATCGAGATAGCCGCCCGACGCGCCGGCGTACTCGAAGTAAGTCGGGCGCGCATCAGCGAGGACCTTCGGCTGCACCGCCGCTACCCTCGGGTCGGCAGCGAGTCTCGCCAGGGGCGCCACGAGCCATCCCTCAGTGACACGGACGTCGCTGTTCAGCAGTACGTAGACCTCTGCATCGACGAGCGCCAGAGCTTGGTTGTAGCCCTCCGCGAAACCAAAGTTTTGCCGCAAGGCCAACCACTGCACCTCGGGGAACTCCGTCACGACCTGCGCGCTCTCATCCGTCGAGCCATTGTCCGCGACCACAATCTGGGCCCCGCGACTGAACCGGACCACGCTCGGGAGGTAGGTCCGCAGGTGGCGGGCGCCATCGAAGTTGAGGATCACGACCGCGACCTGCCCAAGCGGCGTCATACACGCAAGATTTTTCGGATCGCGGCGCCGTCTCTAGCGATTTGTGTTTGGAGTTCCTCCAAGCTCCCGAACGCCTGGTCGGGTCGCGTCCTGGCCACGAGCTCCACGCGCATCATCTCGCCGTAGAGGTCGCCGGAGAAGTCCAGGACGTTGACCTCGATCGAACGCGACCGTCGCCCCGCGAGGCTCGGCCGCTCCCCGATGTAGAGCATAGCGGCCATACGCAGTTTGGGCCGGTCGAGGCGGCAAACCTCACAGGCGTAGACGCCGTCGGCTGGGAGGAGCTTCTCCGTAGATTCGAGATCTAAGTTGGCCGTCGGAAATCCAATCGTGCGACCGATGGCTTCCCCGTGGACGACGCGACCCGTGAGCCGGTACGGGCCGCCGAGTAGGCGGCTCGCCCGCCGCACGTCGCCCGCCTCCACGGCCTTGCGGATCCGCGTGCTCGATACCGCGAGGGCCTCGACGTCTTCGGCGGCGATCTCATGGACGAGCACCCCGCGCTCGGCGGCCGCTTCGCGGAGGTGTTCGATATTGCCGGTCCGTCCTACGCCAAAGCGGTGGTCGTAGCCGATCACGACGTCCCGCGGTGAAAAGATCCCGAACAGGAAGTCGTACAGGTACTCCTCGGCCGTCTGGAGGGCGAACTCGCGTGTGAAGGGGACGATGGCCACGTGGTCGATCCCGCAGGCCTCCAGGCGTTCGATCTTTTCGGCAGTGGTGGTTAGGAGCTTCACCGGCGGACCGCCGCCCCCGATGATGGTGCGGGGGTGAGGATCAAAAGTGATCACCACCGATTCACCACCCGAATCCCGCGCCAGGTCGTTGATCCGCGTGAGGAGCGCCTGGTGACCGCGGTGGACCCCGTCGAAACTCCCGATCGTCACCACCGGTCGCCTCAGGGCCGGGATCGACGACATGTCTCTGTGCACCTGCATTCGGCGGCAAAATTACCCACCCCGGCCTAACCTCCGCCTCTTCCCTAAATTGCGCCCGCAAATGACCCACGACCAGATCCTCGCCGCCATCTCCCGTGTACAAGACCCGCTCACGGGCCAGGCAATCCAACCCGAACACCGGGTGAGGGACCTCAGCGTGGACGGCCGACAGATTAGCTTTAAGCTCGTGATGCCCGGTCTCGACCCCCAGGCTAAGCCTGCCTTAATCCAGGCTACCGAGACCGCCATCGTCGGTGCCCTCGGTCGCGAGGCTGAGGTCCACATCCACCTCGTCACCGAGTCCCGCCCCGGGGACACGGGCGCGGCCATGCCTCACGTACGCAACATCATCGCCGTGGGAAGCGGCAAGGGTGGGGTAGGGAAGAGCACGGTGGCCGTCAACGTTGCCCTGGCCCTCAAGGCGCGCGGACTGAAGGTGGGGCTCATCGACGCAGATCTCTACGGGCCGAGCATCCCGACGATGCTCGGCCTGCGTGGCCAGCGCCCGAAAGTCCAGGACGTCTACGGCAAGCCGAAGCTCGTCCCGCTCGAAGCCTACGGCATGCCCTGCATCAGCATGGGGAGCATCATCGAGCCCGAGCAGGCGGTGGTCTTGCGCGGGCCCCGCCTCGCCGGCATCATCCGGCAGTTCTTCCTCGACGTGGTCTGGCCCGAGCTCGACATTCTCGTGGTCGACCTACCGCCTGGGACTGGCGACATCCAGTTGACCCTAGTCCAGACCGTGCCCGTGACGGGGGCCGTGTTGGTGACCACCCCCCAACAGGTCGCCCTCGACGACGCGATCAAGGCGATGAATATGTTTCTCCTACCTAATGTCAACGTGCCCATTCTGGGCGTGGTGGAGAATATGAGCTGGTTCACGCCGGCTGACCTGCCAGACCGCCGCTACGAGCTCTTCGGTAAAGGTGGTGGCAAGCGTCTCGCCCGCGAGGCCAAGTCCGTACTCCTCGGCCAAATCCCTCTCGTGCAGGGCATCGGCGAAGGAGGTGACGCGGGCGTGCCACCGGCCACTGATCCAAAGCACGCGGCGGCGGGTTTCTATGCCGATATTGCAGCCAAGCTCCTGCGCCAGCTCGCCCTGCGCCACGAGGCCCTGCCCCCCACCCGCGCCGTCCAAGTCAATTAGCCCATGCCTACCCCCGACCTCCGCCAACGCGTCGAAACCGCCCTGGACGTGGTGCGGCCGCATCTCGCCGTCGACGGCGGCAACATAGAGATCGTCGAGATCGACGAGGATATGCGCCTGCACGTGCGCTGGCTCGGCGCCTGCTCGCACTGCTCGATGAGCATTATGACGATGCGCGCCGGCGTCGAAGAGGCAGTCCTCAATCGCGTCCCCGAGATCAAGGGCATCCTGGCCGTCAACGGCATGGCCCCGAGCGCCGCGTACATCGCTCCCGCCCCGGAACGGTAGCCCCGTGGACCGCCGAACCCTAGAAGCCGCCATCGCGCGCACCGGATCGATGCTGTGCGTCGGCCTCGACCCCGTACTCGATCAGCTGCCCGCTGGCATCAAACGCGACGCGGGCGGCGTCGCGGACTTCTGTCGCCGGATCATCGACGCGACCCTGGATCTGGCCGTGGCTTACAAACCCAACCTCGCCTTTTTTGAGTGCCTCGGCGTGCCAGGGATGGAGGCTTTCGCCAAAACGTGCGCGCACGTCCCGCCTACCCACTTCCTCATCGCCGATGCGAAGCGAGGCGACATCGGCAATACCGCCGAACGCTACGCACAAACCTTCTTCATGACCTACGGCTGCCACGCGGTGACCGTTGCGCCGTACATGGGGCGCGATTCGATCGAGCCCTTCCTGATCGACGGACACTGGGCTGTGGTGCTCGGGTTGACCAGCAATTCCGGTAGTGCCGACTTCGAGCAGAGTCTCATGGCCTCCGGTCGGCCACTGTGGGAGCACGTCCTCGTGACCTGCGCCGAATTCGGGACCCCCGATAATATGATGTTCGTGACGGGCGCGACCAAACCCGACGACTTCTCCCGGATCCGCGAACTGGTGCCCGAACACTTCCTCCTCGTTCCGGGCATCGGCGCGCAAGGCGGAGACCTGGAGGGTGTTTTACGCCACGGCAGAATCGCCGGCGGCGGCCTGCTGATCAACTCAAGCCGCGGGATCTTGTACGCCTCCGGCGGGAGCGACTTCGAAGCAGCAGCTCGGCACGAGGCGCGGGTGCTCGTGGAAAAGATGGCTCAGATTGCCTGGTAACGGGTCGTGACTATCGATGCTGAACTTAGTTTGGTAGAACTTCGCCGGGACTGCACGAGGCGCGGCCCTAGTTTGCCGCCCACACGCTGAACGGGCTATCCTAAGCCTTGCCTCACCCATCGAGTCGCTTTCCTATGTCCAAGAACGTCTCTGCAGCATTCCGCCTCGACGACTCCGTCGATGCCGAGGCTAGCCAGGTATACGCACGTGCCCTCGCGCAGGTGGATGACGCGACATTTACCTACATCGAGCTCCGAACTGCCGTCCGCTCCTTAGTCGAAAAGGGCCTCAGCGAGCGGGACGCCCTGATGTCGGTGTTCGTGACCGCCGAAACCCTGGGGCGTGATCGCCACAGCCTCCTCAAAAGCACCGAGGGCCACCTCGCCGCCCTCGAGACCGAACACGACAAGATTCTCGCCGCGATGGCGACGCGCCTTACCGAGGGCCTGGCCGCCGAGCGCCGCGCCATCGAAGAGGTCCGCGGGCAGCAGCGGCAAATACGAGAGCAAATAGATGAGCTCCAGCGCAGTCTCAGCGCCGCCGAGGGTGAAGAGCGGCGGCTAACGAGCGAGCTAGGGCAGGTCAAAACGCGCGTAGAGTCGCAAGGAGAACGCCTGCAGTCCGCCTACGAGGCCTTCCGCCGCGAGATCTCCGCAGATTTAGCCTCCATGCGATCGGCCTAGGTAGGACGTCGCGCAACCTGAAAATACGTCGGAACCGGCTGTACGCGCGGGCAGTAACGCCGTACTTACTCCTTCGCATTAAACTGCTTACGGACTTTTTGTGCTTTCGCCAAAACCTCCTCGGCCAGGCCATGCTTGTAAGCCGCAATCTTCGCTCGCACGGCATGATCGGAGGCGCCCAAGACTTGTACCGCCAGTAATCCTGCATTTTTCGCTCCGTCTAACGCCACGGTCGCCACCGGTACCCCGCCCGGCATCTGCAGAATCGACAGTACGGAATCCCAGCCGTCGATACTATTCGAGCTTTTGATCGGCACGCCAATCACCGGTAAGGGCGTCAGGCTCGCCACCATGCCCGGCAAGTGCGCCGCGCCTCCGGCGCCGGCGATGATGACCTGCACCCCGCGCTCGGCCGCTCCGGTGGCGAAGTCGTAGAGCTTGCGCGGCGTGCGGTGCGCGCTGACGACATCCACCTCGTAGGTGATCCCGAAGGATTCCATCACGTCCACCGCGGCTTGCATCACGCGCAAGTCCGAGTCACTCCCCATTACGATCGATACCATGAGCTCAGTTGGTTTTGGCGAAAGCCCGCAGAATCGCCCGCACTTTCTCCGCCCGCCGCATGGCGACGTCGAAGGTCTCGGCTACGATATTGACGTGGCCCATCTTGCGGTGGGGCTTCGAGGTGTGCTTACCGTAAAGGTGGACGTGGACACCCGGCATCGCCAACGCTGCTTCGAGGCCCTCGTACACGGCGGGTCCCGTGGCGCCCTCCTCGCCCAGCAAATTCACCATGACCGCTGGCCGGTACTGCTCGGTGGATCCGAGCGGCCAGTCGAGGATCGCCCGCAGGTGCTGCTCGAATTGCGAGGTGGCGAAGCCGTCCATAGTGATGTGTCCGGAGTTGTGCGGACGCGGCGCCACCTCATTGACAAGCAGCGAGCCATCGGCGAGGAGGAAAAACTCTACTGCGAGTAGGCCGCAGATACCGAGGGAGGCGGCAAGCTCTTCGGCGATCGTCTGTGCGTTGCGGGCGACCGCAGCGTCGACGCGCGCCGGTGACAGCAGTTGCACGACCAAATTTTGCTGCGGATCAAAGTCCATTTCAACAACCGGAAAGCTGCGGACTTCACCCGCAGCACGGCGCGCCACGACTACAGCCAACTCCTTAGTGTACGCTACGAGCGGCTCCGTGAGGCTAGGACCCGGAAGGAGTTGATGTAGATCGCGTTCGTCGCGGACGATCGCCACTCCCCTGCCGTCGTAACCGCCGGTGCGCGTCTTCTGGACAAAGGGGTAGGGGAGGTCACCCGTCCCAACCCGGGCACGGAGGTTCGCCTCGTCGGTGTATAATTCGAATGGCGCGGTCGGCACCTGGTGTTGTCGGAAGTGCTCTTTTTGTAGTCCCTTATCCTGAATGATGGCTAAGGCTTCCGGACTCGGGCACACCCGCCGACCGTGGTCCTCACGCAGGCGGCGCATCCCCTCCGTGCTGACATTTTCGATCTCAATCGTCACCACGTCGGCGTGGCGCCCGAAGGCCTCCACGGTGCGGGCGTCGCGGATGTCGCCCTCGGCAAAGGCAGCGGCATTATAGCTCGCCGGGGCGGCCGCGTCGGAATCCAGGCAATGGACCCGCAGGCGCAACGGTTGCGCAGCCTCCGCCATCATGCTGCCGAGCTGTCCGCCCCCGAGGACGGCAATGGTAAGCTTGTGGGGGGCCTGCTGCATCGGTGCGCAAGATGCGCGACCGCTGCCACATTCCCACACAAGCAAACGACTGCCCCTACAGGTAGGGGCAGTCGTCGGAAAGGACACACAGTAAAATCCGCAATTGCCATGAGCTACTTGCGTTGGGCAAAGCTCCTGGCGATTGGGGGGCGTGTCTGTATCCTAGGTCGGGTATTTTCGCCCTTATGGGCAAAACACGCTTCACGAACGCACTAATCGTCAACGAAGGCCGGCTGTACGAGGGTGAGCTCTCGATGGACGGGCGACTGATCGCGGAGGTGGGGCCGCGGGTTTCGGCCGCCGGTGCCACCACCATCGATCTCAAGGGCAAGATCCTCATGCCCGGCGTCATCGACGACCAGGTCCACTTCCGCGAACCCGGCCTCACGCACAAGGCCGACCTCGCCACCGAGTCGCTCGCGGCCGCCGCCGGAGGGACGACCAGTTTTATGGATATGCCTAACGTAAAGCCCGCCTCCCTCACGCAGGCGCTGCTCGGGGAGCGTTACGTTTTGGCGGCAGCGAAATCTGCGGTCAACTACAGCTTCTACATGGGGGTGAGTAACGACAACCTAGCCGAGGTCCTCTCCACCGACCCGCGTACCGTCTGCGGCATTAAAGCGTTTATGGGCTCTTCGACTGGCAATATGCTCGTCGACGACCCGCGGACCCTCGAATCGCTATTTGCCGAGGCCCCCACGTTGGTCGCCACGCACTGCGAGGACGAGGCCACCGTGCGCGAGGCCACCTTACGGGTCCTAGCCGCGAAAGGCCAGAATGCCACCGCCTACGACCACCCCGTCGTACGGCCCCGTGAGGGCTGCTATAAGTCAAGTAGCTATGCGGTGGCCCTCGCCAAGACCCACGACACCCGACTTCACGTACTACACATCACTACGGCCGGCGAGGTTGACCTGTTCGCAGCGGGGCCAGTGCGGGGCAAACGAATCACCGCCGAGGCGTGCGTCCACCACTTGCGCTTCGCGCGGGAGGACTACGCGGCGCTGGGCAACGGACTCAAGTGCAATCCCGCCGTAAAGGAGGCCAGCGACCGCGACGCCATTTGGGCTGGGCTGCTCGCCGACCGCATCGACGTGATCGCTACCGACCACGCTCCGCACACCGTGGCCGAGAAGGCTGCCCACTACTGGGAAGCCCCAGGTGGGGTGCCACTGGTACAGCACAGTCTACTCATGATGGACGAAGCCCGTCGCGCTGGTCGATTTGACTGGCCGAAGCTGGTCGAGAAAATGTGTCACGCCGTGGCGGACTGCTTTGACATCGTCGACCGAGGGTACTTGAGGGAGGGTTACGCTGCAGACTTGGTCGTTTTTGATCCGATCAGTCCGACCGTCGTCGACGAGCGTAATCTCTATAGCAAATGTGGCTGGAGCCCTTTCGCTGGTCACAGCTTTCCGGGTAGCGTGACCGCTACGTATGTAAACGGAAGTCTAGTGTACGATGGAAGCACCTCGCGTTTCAGCGCAGGTGTGGCCGCTCGTCTCGGGTTTCGTAGTTGAGGTCGAGCCGTAAACGTTCTGTACACTAAAGGTCCTAAGCGCGGGCACATGAGAGGCCGAAGTAGTGATCGAGCCTCGGGCCGGGTCGTTACAGGTCGCTCGAGTGCAATGCCGTCACGCTAATTGGCGGTGTCGTTCATCGTACCGAGCATGGTACTGAAGGAAGTAGCCCCCTGCTCCTTCTGACGGTCCTTGAAGAAGCCTGCGAATTGGTCGTGGGTTTCGAGCAGCTCTAGGTAAAGATTACCGATCACCTCGTCGTCGGCGATAGCTTCGGCCACGAGGTCTTCCTCTTCGTCGGGTAAGTCGCCGTCGATGAAGCGCCAAAGGAGTTCTTCGGTAATCTCCACGTCGTTATACTTGTGGGATTCGGGCTGCGGGTCGGCTTCGGGATTGCTTGACATTACCGAAAGTATTGCCGGACCATCGAAAAAGGTTCATACCCGAAGTACAGCGAGCCTAATTTCGCTCGCGCAAACTGTGTCGCTCGAGCTGTCGCGCGGCATCCTGTACTCGTTCGTTGGCTTTGTATAGCGCGATCGCCGAAAAACCGATCACGAATCCGCTGGCGATTAACGCCAACAAGCCGACCCAGACGAATTCAAGTCGCAACACGGCAATCCCGATCCCGGCGAGCCCCAAACCGATGACGATAACCCAGAGCGAAACGTCCCTCACGCGAACGGCCTCGCGGCTCGCGCCCCTGAGTTGGGTGCGGAAGGCGTGCAGGGCGGGGGTATTCGGCAACGGTCTACGCGGTACAGCGGGCAAGTCGAACGCCTCTTTCACGAGCGCGCCGGCGGACATTTCATTAGCCGCGCGTTCGATAGCTGCGAGCTGTCGTTGTAGATCTGCTGGAAGTTCCGTGTGCTCGTCCGACATCGCTAATCCCAACGTAGCGAGCGCGCAACAGTTGGCGATCGTGGCACAGATTTTCGTAATCTCGCTCGGGGCCTGTGTGCCGGCCGAACGGCGGCTGCCCGATAGTCTCGACGAAATTAGCGGCTGGGTGATGACCAGTGACTCGACTGCCGTCGCCGTCAACGACAGCGGCAATGCCGGATACCTCTGGTCGGTCGACCTCCGAGATGGCAGTGCGGAGCGGTTTGGCGAAAGCCTTCCTAACAGAGATTGGGAAGCCGTAGCGTATGATTCGAGCGCGGCGGAGTTTATCGTTTGCGATATCGGAGACAACGGTCGCGTGAGGTCCGATGTCGTCGCTTACCGAGTAGACCGGCTCGGGCAGCTCCGCGGCGCATACACGCTCGTGTACCCGCGCGGGGCCCTAGACTGCGAGGCGTGCCTCGTGCGGGACGACACACTCACGCTGATCACGAAAGCGAAGACCTTAGGCGGAGGTAAGTGTCGCATGGCATACGTCTACCAGGCCGCACTCACGGGCGGCCCCGCCGTCGGACTCCAACTGCGCGATAGTTTTGTGTTGCGGCGGCGCAGTGTAACCGATGCCGTCTGGCTGGACGATACGGACATCGCGGTCCTGGCCTACAATTTTCAGCTAATCGGCCCGCTGCCGTTCACCAAGACCACGATTTATCGTGCCTCGATGGCGGGCTTTCGCCAAAACGACTACCGCGTCCGTAAACTCAGGGCGCCGTTTACGCTTACGCAATACGAATCGGTAGCGGTAGCGCCAGACCGGAGATCGCTATTTCTCGCCAGCGAACGTACGCTCGTCTTCCCGGCGCGCTGGCGCCGCATAGATTTGCGGTAAACCACCGCGCCCGTGAGCTCCCCGAAGATTCGACTCCGCCGCCCGCGGATCACGGATGCGCCGGCGCTGGCGCGAGAGGCCAACGACCGACTGGTGGCCGAGCGGCTCCGCGACTACTTCCCGCATCCGTATAGCGTCGACGACGCGCTCGCCTTCATCGACAAAACCTTCGAGCAGGATGGTCTGCTGAGCAACTTTGTCATCGAGGCCGACGGAGAGTTCGCGGGAGTTATGGGGCTGTTCGTCGGTGAGGACGTCATGCGCACCAACGCAGAGATCGGCTACTGGCTCGGGAGGCGTTGGTGGGGCCGGGGCATCGGGACGGCGGCCGTGCGGTGGACCCTCGACTACGCGTGGCGGGTGCTGGAGGTTAAGCGGGTCTACGCCGAAGTATTCGGCAGCAATGCAGCGAGCCTCAGTGTGCTCGCCAAGTGCGGCTTCGCCGAGGAGTACCGCCTCCCGGCGGTCATCGTCAAGGACGGCAAAGTGCTCGACCTAGTCGGGATGGGCGTGCGGTCGCCACGCTAATCCAAAGACACGGGACGGCCGCCGCGGGGCAATGCCGCGGCGACCTCTCCGGGGTGCCCAAGACTGGAGTCGAACCAGCACGTCCTAACGGACACTGGCTTCTGAGACCAGCGCGTCTACCAATTCCGCCACCTGGGCCAGGTGTGTGATTGCTACGGTACCGAAGGTGGGACTCGAACCCACACATAGTTGCCCATACAGGATTTTGAATCCAGCGCGTCTACCATTCCGCCACTTCGGCGCGCCGGACCGCGAGGCCCGCGCTCGCCTTCCGTCGAAAGCGGCCGCAAATGTAGCCGCGGCATCGCAAATCGCCAGGGCAAATTCTCGGCTTCCCCACGCGGCCAACTTATCCCCGCGCACCCACATGCGGGGCTGCGTGTTGCATGGGCGTATGATTAATACGCAAGCTCCGCCGGGAGGGGCAACGGTGACGCCCCCCGAACACCTCTCCCCGCAACTCCTCAACTCACTGATCCCCTGGCCGGGGCGCCCTTATCCGCTCGGGGCCAGCTACTCACAGAAAGGCACTAACTTCTCGATCTTCTCGGAGAATGCGACCGTCATCGAGCTGTGCCTCTTCTATCCGGACAGCCCACGAGAGGAGGCGATCCGCTTCACGATGATCGAGCGGACCGATCAGGTCTACCACATTTTCTTGCCCGGGATCCGGCCCGGAATGCTTTACGGCTACAGGGTATACGGCGAGTGGGACCCCGTGCACGGACAGCTGTTCAATCCGAACATGCTACTGTTGGATCCATACGCCAAGGCCATCGACGGGCCGATCGACTGGTCGCCGGCCATGTTCGGCTATCCGCTATCGGATCTGAGCAAGACGCGCTACCTGTCGATGGAGGAGTCGGACTCGGCCCCGTTCGCAAACAAGAGCGTGATCGTCGACCCGGGCTTCAACTGGGACGGTGACCTCTTGCCCGAGACCCCGATGCACGAGACGATCATCTACGAACTGCACGTCAAGGGTATGACCGCGCTCTGCGACAGGATACCGGAGGCGCTACGCGGCACCTACGCCGGGCTGGCGTGCCCGGAGGTGATCGCGTACTTCGTCGACCTCGGGGTGACGGCCATCGAGCTAATGCCGGTGCACCACTTCGTGCACGACCAGATCTTGGTCGATAGAGGGCTGCGCAATTTCTGGGGCTACAATTCCCTCGGCTTCTTCGCACCCCACAGCGAGTACGCCGCCGACAAAGAGCCTGGTCACCAGGTCAAGGAGTTCAAGCAGATGGTGAAGGCCTACCACGCAGCGGGCCTCGAGGTGATCCTCGACGTGGTGTACAACCACACGGCCGAAGGCAACCACTACGGCCCGACGCTGTCGTTCAAGGGAATAGACAACCAAGCGTATTACCGGCTCGTCGAAGGCAATGAGCAGTTCTACATGGACTACACCGGCACGGGTAACACCCTGAATATGCTCCACCCTCGCGTGCTGCAACTCGTGATGGACTCGTTGCGGTACTGGGTCACGGAGATGCACGTCGACGGGTTCCGCTTCGACCTCGCTTCGGCCCTGGCGCGCGGACTCTTCGAGGTCGGTAAGCTATCCACCTTCCTCGATACTATTCACCAGGACCCGATTATCTCGCAGGTAAAGCTTATCGCCGAACCCTGGGATGTCGGTCCGGGGGGCTACCAAGTTGGTAATTTCCCGGTGCTTTGGTCCGAGTGGAACGGTAAGTACCGCGACAACGTCCGGCAGTACTGGAGGGGCGACGACGGCAAGCTACCCGAACTGGCGTACCGGCTTACGGGTTCGAGCGACCTCTACGAGGCCGGCGGGCGACAGCCCTGGTCGAGTATCAACTTCGTCACCGCGCACGATGGTTTCACAATGCGGGACCTCGTGAGCTATAACGCCAAACGCAACGGGGCGAACGGCGAGAACAACAATGACGGTGAATCCCATAACGAGAGTTGGAACTGCGGCATCGAGGGTCCGACGGAGAATGCGGAGGTCAACGCGCTGCGTCTCCAGCAGCAACGCAACTTCTTCGCGACCTTGCTGCTCAGCCAGGGCGTGCCGATGATTACGTACGGCGACGAGGTCGGCCGCACGCAGCTCGGCAACAACAATGTCTACTGTCAGGACAATGAATTAGCTTACTTCAAGTGGAATTGGACGCCCGAGCAGGTCGGACTGCGGACTTTCGTCAAAACCCTGATCGAAGTGCGCCGCAACAATCTCGTACTTCACCGACGGCGCTTCTTCAGCGGTCGTACGGTGTCCAGCGACAAACGCTCGGATATTTACTGGATCGGCGCGGACGGACGCGAGGTAGGCGACAACTTTTGGACCGACCCCGACTCCCGCGTCCTCGGTATCGTCCTCAACGGCGAAGCCCTCGCCGAGATGAACGAACGCGGGATGCCGATCAAGGACGACATCTGGTTCCTGGGTTTCAACTCCCACTGGGAAGACGCTGAGTTCACGCTCCCGGGCAACCCCGAGGTCACCGCCTGGCGATGCGTCGTGGACACGAGTCGAGGCCTCTTCCCCCAGGAGGTACCCGTCCCCGCGCAGGAGACCTTCACGCTCAGTTCGCGCTCCGTGGTGGCCTTTCTCCGCGAGCGGGTCCCCAGCTCCAGGACAGAGGGTCGGCCCTGGCTCGAGCAGGTAAAGTCGACGAAACCATGAGCACCGACCCGAATCATCCCCGACGCAGACCAGGCGTCTGGCGCGGCGCCTCAGGTTTTGACGTAAGTCTCCTTGCTCCGGCGGCCACGTTGGCAAGTCTGCAGCTGCTAGCTAGCGGCACTGTCTACGAGTTGTCTAAGACTCCGGCCGGGTACCACGTCGCCGACGGCCTCCAGATCGCGCAAGGGGAGCAATACCTGTTGCGAACCAATCTCCAGGATGCACCGAGGCCCGACCCGGCGAGCCTCGCGCAACCGGATGGCGTGCACGGCGCTTCGGCGGTCGTCGACCTCCGCGAGCTCCCGCCGGACGTCGAGGGCTGGGCCGGTCGCCCCCTCGACGACCTCATCATTTACGAACTCCACGTCGGCACCTTCTCCGGGGCGGGTACCTTCGAAGGCGCGATCGAGCACCTGAACGATCTCGTGGCCCTCGGCGTCTCCGCCATCGAACTGATGCCCGTGAATGCCTTCCCCGGGCAGCGCAATTGGGGCTATGACGGGGTGTACTGGCAGGCGGCGCAATGGTCGTACGGTGGGATCGTCGGCCTCCGCAAACTCGTCGCAGCCGCCCACGGACGCGGGCTCGCCGTCATCATCGACGCAGTGTTCAACCACCTCGGCCCGGAGGGTAACTACCTCGGGACCTTCGCGAACTATCTCTCCGAGCAGAAGCGCACGCCATGGGGCCCGGCACTCAATACCGACGGACCTGGCAGCGACGGCGTCCGCGATTTAGTGCTATCGGTGGTGCGCACCTGGCTCGTCGACGTCGGTGCCGATGGCCTGCGCCTGGACGCCGTTCACGCGCTGCTGGACTCTTCCGCCACGCACCTCCTAGCCGAGATCAGCGATACCGTTGCGGAGTGGGGACGGCAGCGCGGTCGCACCTACTTGCTCATCGCCGAGTGCGACCTTAACGACCCGCGTTACACTCGCCCCACTAGCGAGAATGGTCTGGGCATGTCGGGCCAGTGGGTCGACGAGTTCCACCACGGCATACGTACGTTCCTCACCGAAGACCGTACCGGGTACTACTCCGACTTCGGGGACATCGATCACATCTATAGAGCTTTGAGGGACGCATACGTTTACACGGGCCAGTACAGCGAGCACCGCGGACGCACGTTCGGACGCCGCCCCACCAAAGCGCAGGTACAGCAGTTCGTCGTCTTCGGGCAGAATCACGACCAGATCGGCAATCGGGCGCTCGGTGAGCGACTCCACGAACACCTTACGCACGCGGAGTATCTGCTCGTGGCGGGCATGTACTTGTGGAGCCCGTTCACGCCGATGCTTTGGATGGGTGAGGAGTACGCTGAACCCGCCCCTTTCCCGTATTTCGTTTCTCACGGCGACCAGGGCATCCTAAAAGCCACCCGCGAGGGGCGGGCACGAGAGTTTGCAGCATTTTTAGGCGATGGCGAACGCGTGCCCGATCCCGGGGCTGAAACCACCTTTCTCTCCGCGAAGCTCAGCCACCGCCGTCGCGGCGAAGTGTACAACTTCTACCGCGAAGCTATCCGGGTCCGTAACGAGCTCTTCCCGATGCGCCTGCGCGGGATCGACGATCATTCCGTGGCTTTATTGGCTCCGGAAGTTTTGTCTTGGCGAATGCCCCGTACGGACGGCGCAGAAATCGTGGTGGTGGCCAACCTGGGCACCGGGCCCTTCGATTTGCGCGATGCCGAGCCATCACGGGACCTGACAGCCAGAGCGCCGACATGCAGTAGTCAACCAATAGACGGCAGTCGGGTGCCGGCTCGCGGCATCGCCCTCTGGCTCGTCTCTTACTAGCTGCTCCAGCTTACGCTACATCAATGACCAAACAGCCCTTAAGCACTTACCGCGTCCAGTTACACGTGGGCTTCAAGATCCAACAACTCCACCAGCAGCTCGAGTACCTGCATGCCCTCGGCATCGACTGGATATACGCGAGTCCCGTACTGGCTGCCACCGCCGGCAGCACGCACGGCTACGACCAGATCGACCCCTCGCGCCTCAACCCCGAGCTCGGCACCGAGGCCGAGTGGCGGGCGCTGCACGAGCATCGCCGGGCCCTCGGGATGGGCTGGCTCCAGGATATTGTGCCCAACCACATGGCCTATAGCCTAGAGAATCCGTGGGTGCGGGAGATCCTGACCCACGGCGAGGCCTCCACGGCGGCCAAGCACTTCGACATAGACTGGCGGCATCCCGACTTCCGCGGTCGCGTTATGTTGCCGATCCTCGGGGATGAGCTCACCGAGGTAATCGCTGCCGGACAAGTGGCACTCACGCCACAGGCGGATGGCATCCAGGTGTACGACCAGGTTTTGCCCTTGAGCTCACGCAGTTTAGGGAAATTTCCAGATCTGCAATCGGCTAAGCTTGCTGACGTCCTCGACGCACAACACTACGCCCTTACCTTTTGGAAGACGACGAATAGCACAATCAACTACCGCCGCTTCTTCACCGTTAACGGACTCATCTGCCTACGCGCCGAGCGTCCGGAAACTTTCGCGGCGACCCACGAGCTCATTATCGAGTGGCTGGGGAGAGGCGATATCGACGGGGTCCGCATCGACCACATCGACGGCCTGCTCGACCCAACAGGATACCTAAAGCGCCTCCGCGAGGCCGTCGGTCCGGAGCCGTACATCGTCGTCGAAAAAATCCTGGAACACGGCGAGACTCTCCCGCAAGAGTGGCCGATTGAAGGTAGCAGCGGCTACGATTTCATGGCTCACGTCAATCAATTGCTCCGCCACCCCGCGGGCCACGCTGCCGTGACCGCCACCGCCCGCCACTTCACCGAGCACATCGGCGGCAGCGAGCTACCGGTCGACCTACAGGTGTTCGGCAACAAGCTACGGTTCCTCCGCGCCAGTATGGCGGGGGAGCTCGAAAATCTAGTGCACCATGCCCAGGGCGCTCTCGCGGGCCTGCCGCTCGGCATGGACCAGCCACTCCTCCGCGAGACCGTCGCCGAGTGGCTCGCCGGATTTCCGGTATACCGGGCCTACGTGCGGTTCGGAAGTTTTAGCGAAAGCGACAGGTCGCTGCTCGTCCACGCGATAGATCGCGCGGTAGCGCTTGGTGCGGTGCAGACCGATGGCCTCCAGCGGCTTCGCTCTTGGCTGCGGAGCATCACGCGTCTCGACGACCGGACCGCGACGTTTCTCCAGCGCGCGATGCAGCTTAGTGGCCCGCTGATGGCCAAGGGGATCGAGGACACGACCTTTTACCAGCACGTCGACTACCTTGCGAGCAACGAGGTCGGCGACAACCCCGACATCGCATACGCCCTCTCGGTAGAGGGTTGGCACGACCGCATGGTCGAGCGGGCGCCGACCGAACTTAACGCGGGGTCGACCCACGACACCAAGCGCGGGGAGGATGCGCGCGCGAGATTGCACGCCCTGAGCGCAGATCCGGCGTCCTGGACGGCTTTCGCCAAAACGGCCTACGACCGCCTGCCCGCAGGGGAGCCCCTCCCGGGGGATACCTTCCTGCTGCTACTGCAGTCACTACTCGGCGCGTGGCCGAGCCGCATGGCAGACGCAGGCAACGGTGACAGCGGCTTTGCGACGCGCATGGCGAGTTTTGCCGAAAAGGCCCTCAGGGAAGGCAAACGACACAGCAGTTGGGAGGACCCGAATACATCGCTCGAACAGCGGTGCGACAGAGTCGTGCGAGGATGGCTCGCCGACGCAACATTCGTGGCGGCGCTCCAGCGCTACGACGAGGGCATCAGCGCGCAGGCGAGCCTGAACGCGATCCGGGGCCTCGTCCTCCGTTGCACCGCCCCGGGCTCACCGGATGTTTACCAGGGCGCTGAGTACGGCGACTACTCACTAGTGGACCCCGACAACCGCCGTCCGGTCGACTACCCCGCGCGGCAACTGAGTCTGGTGAGCCTCGCGCGCACGGACCCTTGGCGGGCTTTCTCGGCGGTGGACGAGGCGGCGGGCTCGTTCGAGTTCGACCGGGCGAAGCAAGGGCTGCTGCACGCATTACTTAACTTACGCCGTGACGACCCTGCGCTCTGGTTGCTGGGCAGTTACGTGCCGGTGGACGTTACCGGTGGCGACGGGCGCGTGGTGGCGTTCCGCCGGGTGTTCGGTGACGACCAGGCCCTGGTGATCGTGTCGATCCGCTCGGATGCCTCGAAGAGGTGGCCACAGGGTGACGACTTTGTGGGTGCCGAAATCTCCTTACCGATCCTGGGCGAGCGCGTCGACGCACTCTCCGCGCGGACGGTCGACTTTGCGACCGTCTCGGCCGTGAGCGAGATGCTTGCCGTGAGCCCGGCGGCGGTCTTCGTGGCCAAAGAGTAGCTTGGGCCGCCAAATAAGCCCTAGGCCCGGCGGCAGGGTCACGCGATGCACACCCTACTTCACCCCGACTTCGACGCCCAAGTTAGCGCCTGGCGCACCACCCACCCCTGGCCCGGCGAGCCCTACCCGCTCGGGGCGACGCACCGCGACGGCGGTACGAATTTCGCGGTCTACAGCCTCCGCGCCACCGGGGTCGACTTGTGTCTCTTCTCTCCAGAGGAGCCCGACGTCGAGAAGATGCGCTTCTCGATGCGTGACCAGACCGAACACGTGTGGCACATCTTCGTACCCGGAGTATCGGCAGGGACGCTCTACGGGTTCCGGGTGTACGGCGAGTGGGCACCCGAAAAGGGGCGGCAGTTCAATCCGTACAAGCTCCTCGTGGACCCATACGCCAAGGCCATCGAGGGGGACATCGTCTGGGGCCCGGAGATGTACTCTTACCAGCGAGGCGGCAAGGGGGCAGCCGCGCGACTGCTGCAGGACCTGAGCCGCAACGATGCGCATATCTGTAAGTCGGTCGTGATCGATGACGACTTCGACTGGGGGGAGGACACGCGACCGCGCGTCCCAATGCAAGATACGATCATTTACGAGCTCCACGTGAAGGGCTTCACGGCCCTCAACGATCGCGTCCCGCCAGCCATCCGCGGGACTTATGCCGGCTTGGCGCACCCAGTGGTGTTGGAGTACCTGCTGGACCTCGGCGTGACGAGCGTGGAACTGCTGCCGGTACACCACTTCGTGCAGGACCACCGCCTGCACGACCTCAAGCTGCGCAACTACTGGGGCTACAATACGCTTAGTTATTTCGCCCCGCACAACGAGTATTCCAGTAAGCCCGGCGGCAACGACCAGGTCCGGGAGTTCAAGGCCATGGTGAAGACCTTGCATGCCGCTGGTCTGGAGGTGATCCTCGACGTCGTCTACAATCATACCGGGGAGGGCAACTACCTCGGTCCTTTCCTCAACCTCAAGGGCGTCGATAACCGCGGCTACTATCGACTCGACCCTGAAGACAGGACCGTCTACACCGACTACACAGGCACGGGCAATACCCTCAACATGGTTGAGCCGCGCGTACTGCAGCTCGTCATGGACAGCCTACGTTACTGGGTGACTGAGATGCACGTCGACGGCTTCCGCTTCGACCTTGCCGCGGCCTTAGCGCGCGGCCTATTTGACGTCGGCAAACTGTCAGTCTTCTTGGACACCATCCACCAGGACCCGATCATCTCGCGCGTCAAACTCATCGCCGAACCGTGGGACGTAGGCCCCGGCGGCTACCAGGTCGGAAACTTCCCCATCGGCTGGGCGGAGTGGAACGGCAAGTTCCGCGACTGCGTCCGCGGCTTCTGGCGAGGAGCGGAGGGCAAGGTCCCCGAACTTGCGTACCGCTTCACGGGCTCGAGTGACTTGTACAAGGCGAACGGTCGTACGCCCATGGCCTCCATCAACTTCGTGACCTCGCACGATGGATTTACGCTCGCCGACCTGGTGGCATACAACGACAAGCATAATCTCGCGAACGGCGAGGACAACCGCGACGGCGACAACCACAACGAAAGCTGGAACTGCGGCGTCGAGGGTCCCACCGACAACTCGACGATCCGAAAGCTGCGCGCGCGTCAGCAGCGAAATTTCCTCTCGACGCTGTTCCTCAGCCAGGGCGTGCCAATGCTAGCGATGGGGGACGAGTGCGGACGTACGCAGCTCGGCAACAACAATGCCTACTGCCAGGACAGTGCGGTGAGCTATCTCGACTGGGACTGGTCGGAGGAGCAGACCCGACTTCACCTTTTCGTGAAAGCCCTCATTAAGCTGCGGCAGGAGAACCCAGTGCTGCGGCGGCGCGGCTTCTTCACCGGTCGCCCCATGCCAGAGAGCGACGTGAGCGACATCCTCTGGATCCGGCCCGACGGGCGGGAGATGAGCGATGCGGAGTGGCAAAACCCGCGCAACAAGTGTCTCGGGATACTCCTTAACGGTGAGGCGATGGACGAGTACGACGTTAAGGGTGTCCGCATCCGCGACGATGTCTTCCTCCAGATCGTCAATAGCCACTGGGAGCCGCTGGTGTTCCACCTACCCGGCGACCCGGTCAAGACGAGCTGGTCGCTCGTGGTCGACACCTTCGGCGGGCACGTCGACAGTGGCCAGATATACAGGGCGGACGCAAAAGTCAAGCTACCGGCGCGCTCGTTCCTAATGTTCTGCCGGATCGGCGCGCCGGGCTTTGAGCTGATGACCGCGGACTAGCTTACCACCCGTCTACTTCACGGCGTACTTGCGCCGCGCGTCCTCGATCTGCTGTGCGGTGAGCCCCGTGATGGTTTGGAGCTCGATCGTGGCGCGAGTCTGATTCGATTTCGCCAAGGCCGTAGCGCTGACGGCCTGGAAAAATACTTCGCTGGCCTGGGCCAAGTCTTCGAATTGGGCCTTCCCCTGTTCGTAGAGGCTTTGTACGAGGGTGTAGTTGGTCTCCGCGTCGACCTCGGCGCGGCGGCGAATCCTGAGCAACTCACGAGTCGTCTCGACGGCCTCGAGCGTGAGTTCCACCTCACCGCGGATGGAGGGCTTCTCCTGGTCGATGCGTGTGCGCGCCACTTCAGTTTTGGCGTCAGCCACACGACTCCTGCCTTTCTGATTAACGAAGCCTCCGAGGTTCAGCGACAGGCCAACATTGAAGCCAGGTCCCGTATAGCTGTTACCAACGAAAGCGAACTCTTGGCTTTGGCTTGAGAAGTTGAGATTTGTACCGATCTGATCCAGCCACGAGCGGTCGACCAGGTCGGCCTCCGCCTCGAGGACGACTACCTCACCCTCGAGTTCTCGACGCTGCCCGTTGTTGGACCACGCCTGCTGGACCAAATAGTCCTCAAGCGTCCGCGGATTACTCTCCAGTGGGGGGACGACTCGGTCGAGGTCCATCTGCTGCGCCCACGAACTTGTACTCCCGAGCAGTAGACCGCCTGCGAGGCCGATTTGAATAAGGATTAAGTACTTCATGGGTGCTGCATAATTATGGCATGAGGTCGGAATTGCCACCCGGGAGAGAGGCGTGCAAATATTAGACCGTCAGCGCGGCGGGCGTGTGCCGCGTAGGGACGGCAGCTCGGGCGTTCTCCACACCCCTGCCGGCTAGGATACGCTCCTGCTTGTCGAAGTAGTCGAGACGGACCAGGCAAGCCAGCAGAATGTAGAAAATAATTGAACTCGGCAGCATCGGGATCGCCTCCTGCGGGTAGCTCGCTAGCGTCAGGCAAAACATGACTAATACTATTGCGACGCTCAAATTCTTGATCACGGGATCGCGGACCCTGAAGACTTGCCGTATCCCACTAATTAGAACCACGCCGAGGAAGACCTCGTAGATCAAGAGACCCACGTAACCAGCCTCCACGGCGATACGCACCAACCCGCTATCGTGCGCGAAGTGCGCAAGCCAAAAGTTCGGCGCGAAACGCCGACCCCATTCGCCGGTCGTCCCCAAGCCCGATCCCACGGGGTGCGATTGGATGAAGGGCTGCACGAAGCGCTGGTTGTCCATCCGTACCTGAACGGACGCATCCTCGCCGGGCTTGAAGGCCGACTGAATGCGGAACATTACTGGATTGCTCGACGACTTAAGCATGGCCAGAGTCCCGAACGTAAATAGTACCGCGGTGATGAGCAAGACGTTTCGCTTCGGCATCAGGATGACGAAGAAGAAGAGGCCTGCCGGCAAAACGACGATCGGAGTGCGGGATCCAGCGTACGCCATCGCGGCGACCATCGCGACCGCCCCGATCGCCAGAATCGCTTTCTGCCATACCTTGTAAGGGCCGAACAGCAAGGCGACACACATGCACGTCAGGTAGGCCATCACGATGCCGAGGGTGGTAGGGTCGCTGAAAAAGCTAAAGATCCTGAGGCGACCCCACTGTTGGATGAGCTCGAGACGCAACTCATCTGAGTACAGCCAGGCGAGCTCTTGGGGGCTAAAGCCCAGGAACTCTTGCTTCAGACCATAAAACGCTGCAAGTGTGCCCAGGGCCAATATCGCTTTTATGGCACGCTTCACTTTAGGGAGTGTATCTAAACCATAGACCGCTACGAAATAGAGAAACATGAGACCGCCGAGCGAACGAACGGTATACAACCAGGCCATCCGGTGGGCCGTAGGTTCGGGGTTTATGGCCTGCACGGCGCAGTAGTATAACCAGATTAAAACCATTACGCTGATCGGGTGCCTGGCGGCGGCAAACTCCCTAGACTTGGCGATTCCCGCGAGCATACTGAGGGCAAACACGAGCGTAAGTCCATCTAGGGCCACCCCGATAGGCGCATCAGAGTATTTGCGGACGAACTCCACGGAAAAGCCAATCAACAGCGTGAAGAGTACGCCAATGTCGAGCCGTAGGAACCCGAAGAGGAACAGCGGCGCCACCGTCAGGGCAGCCATCCCCATAATGGCAAATCGCCATTCCAGAACGCCGACCATGAGGCCGAATGCCACCAGTAGCACGGCGGCAAACAGCCAGGGCAGCTTGTCCGTGAGGCTAGCCGAGAGTGCGCCCTCGGTCCGTCCAGTCGTCGGTAAATTCATAGGGTTAGATAAAAACGCACTTCAGGAAGTAGCCCACGAGCAGGGTTACCACGAGTGCGATCGCGACGATCTGCTGTAGGGCCTGCATCCGACTGAGGTCGCGCTCTTTCATATCGTTTGTGGGGAGGGCTGTAGCGACCGCGCCGTCGCGTAGCCCGCAAGGTCCAAAAATTGCACGGCTCTGTCGGCCCAGGTGTTCTCGGAGGCGCGCTTGACGTTCGCATCCCGCTGTGCGTCCGTGTGGCCGTCGATGGTCACTTCCACCAACTTGCCCCAGTCTTCGATCGGGGCGAGCGTGATGTTCCGCCGGAAGTCTTGAATGTCCTCGCTGAAGGGCGTCGCGAGCACCGGCTTGCCAATCGCGAGGTACTCATTGATCTTCAGGGGGTATATAGCCGCCGTCTGGTCATTGATCGCGAACGGGATCATGCAGATGTCGTAGTTCCGCAGGTAGGCCGGGCACTCGCGCTGGTCGCGGCGACCGAGCAGGTGTATGTTCGGCGTGGCGTCGAAAGCCTGCTTCGTGGCGGCGTCGTGGTTCCACGGTCCGACGAACACCAACTGTACGTCGGGGCGGGTTTTGGCGAAAGCCAGCAGACCGGCGTAGTCGATGCGGCCGTCGTCGAGGTTGCCGACGAAGCCTACCCTCGGGTGCGGGATGCCTCGCAGGTCCGCCGGTTCGGGATCGTCCGTGTTCTCGAGGTAGATATCGGCCGCCATCGCGTTCGGAAGGACGTGGACGCGATCGGGGGCGATGCTGACGGTGCCGTCGTCCGTGGTGTAGCTCACGAGGAGTTTGCCTAGCTGACTACCGGTGCCCAGGGCCATGTCGGAGTGGGCGCACTGGATGGCCTCGTACCGGGGCCCGTGGCGTCCGGTGTACCAGTTGGTCTCGAGGGCGTCGATCGTGTAGTAGGTCCGCGACAGCGCTGGGCGGTGGAGGTCGACGGTGACAAACTGCGTCGGGGCAAACATATTGATCCAGAGGAAGTCGCCAACGCCGTGCTCGAGCATCACCTGGCGCAGTGATCTGTTGAGGGCCACGTCGACCCTCGCCCGCAGGATGTCGTAGATCTTTGATGAGGGCGGCAGGGCATTGACCGGGAGAATCGCCGGAAGTTCGACCACTTGCACCGTCGAGTCCTGCTCCCCTCGTTCGGCGTAGACCCCGGCTGGTCGCGAGCGTTTACTCGAACCCGTCAGTACGTCACGCCAGGTCGGCGGCTGCGACACGTACCATACGCGGGTATGGACGGCGAGCGCCCGCGCGAGGCCGAGGCTCGGGCTCGGGTACTCGTTTTCCCAGGGCTGCATGGCGTAGAAGACGATGTCCGGGAGAGTTGACGTATTCATGGCTGGGGTTGGAGTTTGAGCTTTTGGCGCGCGAACGCGAAGAGGCTGGCGTACGTCGCCGGCAGCGCACGGGCGACGTTGGTGAGGCTTACGCCAAAACGCTTATTTAGGAGCCGTTGCATGAACGCGAACATCACCACGTACGTGGCCAAAGTCCCGAGCGGCGCGCCGATAACGCCCATATTGGAGATGAACAGGTAGTTAAACACGACATTCAGCAACATTCCCGCCAATGTGTAGCGAAAATTGAGCTCCGGCGCCCCGGAGGCATCCAACAGCGTACCGAATTGATTGGCGAAAGGGATAAATAAGCTAAATAACACCGTGACCTGAAGCACGGGGATCGATGCGGCATATTTGTCGCCGCCGGCTATCGACACGAGCAGACCCGGCAGCAACCCCACCAGCACCAGCGCCGGTAATGTCAGCGATAGGATGCCGGCCACCGCGCGTTCGTACATCCGCGCCTGCGCATTCGGCCCCCCGTCGGCACTGGCGCGCGAAGATTCGGGGAACACGATCGAGGCGACCGCGAGCGTCGGGACGTCGACGAAGCTCGTGATCCGGATGGCGAGCCCGTAGATGGCTGCGGGGCTAGCACTCGCGAGCAAGGCCCCCAGCATGGCGGTGTCGACCTGCTTGTAGAGCATGGAGCTCAGGTTGGTCCCGAACACGTATTTGCCGTAGTCAATGAGCTTGCGCGCCCAAGTCCAGTCGAGGGTTACGCCTTCCGGCAAAAACTCCCGCGCGTAGGCGTACGAAATTGCGGCGCCGAGGGTCGCGGCCACGAGCTGTCCGTAGGCGAGGGTAGTGAGGACGGCCAACGCGTCGAGATCGACTTCGTAGTAGCCGAAATACATAGCCGCCGTCAAAACGAACATCGTGCTGTACCGTAGGACAGTAGTCCAGAAAGGCCCCCGGAACTCTAGGTGGGACTGCTGGAGGTAGTTGTATTGCCACATAGGCGTGGTGGCGAGGAAGGTAACCGCATAGATTTTCGTAAGCAGCCCTAGGCCATCGTAGTGCAGCCAAACCTCCAGCCCGTCACCTGCGAACCAAAGGACGGCCGCACCAATTAGCGCAATCACGCCATTGAGCAACCATGCCCCTCCGTAGATCCGACCGTGCTCCGAACCTACTGTCGTCGTCAGGTACCGAATTAGCGCATTCTGGATAAGTCCACTCCTCGCCACCTCCACCGTGGCGACGAAACCCTGGAAGAAGACCCACACCCCGAACAGGGGCACGGACGTCATCCGCGTAAGCATCCACATTGAGCCAAACCCGAAGACGAGCGCGGCTACGCGGTCGCCCATGGCGTAGAGGCCACTGCGGATGAGCTCACCTCGACTGCGCCTCGGCGCTGCCGGACCTCCCTCGGGGGCGAAGACGCCCGGGGCATCAATGACTTCGGATGCGAAGGAGTGCAATTATTTGAGCAACTTGAGATCGACGTGGTTGAGGACCACGCCGAGCATCTTGTCCCCCTGGGCGTCGAGCCAGGCGAGGGAGTCGCGATCGGTCGCATTGATCTTCTGTCGGGCGTCCAGTACACAAACTATGCCTTCCGTGTATTCGGCGAGTTCGCGGCTGTCGGCGTACAAGTCCATGGACGCGCTTTCTAAAAGGATGTAATCGTAGCGCTGGCGCAAGGAGACCAGTTTATCGGCGAGGTCTGTCCCCGCCACCACCTCCATGAGAGATCGACTCCCCCCGAGGTTGCCGATGACGTCAATGTCGGTGATGTCGAACCATGCTGTGGCCCGGGGTAGGAGTTTCGGATCGAAACCCATCTCGAACGGGTGCGCGATCGGGGTAACGTTGTTGTGCGCGCTGAGGGTGTTGCTCTTGAAATTGGCGTCGATGATCAGCACGCGGTTGTTGGCCTTGCCGAGGGCGGTGGCAAGTCCGGCCAGCACCATCGACTTGCCGGCGCCTGGAACGAGGCTCGTGACCTGCACGACGTGTCTGCCGGATTGCTCGACCTCGTAGCGCAGGGAGCGGATCCCCTCAAGCCACCGGCGCTCCTCCTCGGGTAGGGCATCGCGCCCGAAGAGACGCGAGAGGCTAAACTTCTTAGTGTCGATCGCGGCGAGCGAGACCACCGGATCGCGATTGAGGATCGAGCGCATCTGGTCGGGGCTACGCAGGCGTCGGTCGAGCAAGGCCATCAGAAAGAGTCCGATCGACATCAACGTGGCCATGGCTACCGAGCTGAAGGCGGCCACGAGGGGGATCTGGCGGCTCTCGTGGTCCTCGGGTACCTGCGGCGGCTCCACTACGGCCAGCGGGTGCTCGCTACGAGTGTAGATGACCTCGGATTTGTCCCGCTCCCCTATGAGGTTGTTGTACTCTGCGCGCAGCGTTTCGAGCTCGATACTGAGCTGCGAGAGAAAGGCCTCGTTGTTGACGAGCGAGGAGGCCCGCCCCCGCAGGCGACTGGCTTCGGCCTGCATAGAGGCAACGGCCGCCCGGGCTGCGCGCAGCTCGATGCTGGCATCGAGTTCGCGGTCCCGGAGGCTCTCAACGCGGTCGGTGATTCGGGAATCCTCGAGGCGCTTGAGCGCTGAGACCCGCTGGACTCGAGTGTCGAGTTCGGCCTTTTTGTCCTCAATGCGGCGCTCCAAACTTCCCACGTCCACCCCGGGATCGCTCAACTGCTCGGTGAGGGCGAGGAGCTCTCGCTTGGTCCGGTCCAGCTCCGAGTTCGCCGCAGCGACCGACCCCCTGCGGCGAGAGATCTCGCTGGAGCCCTTGTCGGCACCTTCCCCGACTTGGCTCACGGCATTTTCATACCCACGGATCTCCTTTCGGCGTTGTTCGATGGCCATCTCGATTTGGGAGATCTGCGACACGACGGAAGCCTGCTGCTCAGTGAGGTCGACCACGGAGTTGCCGCGGCGGTAGTTGTCGACGACCTGCTGGAGACTGTCGATTTCCCTTTTTTTCTTGTCTACTCGTCCGGAGTAGAAAGTCAAGTCGCGCAGCTCCTCAGAACTTTGGTCGAGCTTAAAGTCCGTGATGAACATCTTGATATACTCGGTGACGAGAAAGTAGCTCAGCTCGGGGCTTTCGGTTTTGAAGCTGATGTCGAGGTAGTCGGTCTCCCCGAGGCGCTGCACCTGCATCAGGCCGCGGAGTTTGTTGAAATCGTAGTTGTAAGCCGTGGCGAGGCGGTTGGTCTCGGCTTCCTTGGCGGCGGCGTCGATGGGGTCTGACGCTGCGGAGGCCGCTTCTTTGTTGACGAGCACTACCTTGGCCGCCTGTTCGCGGTCGAGTCCCAGCTTCGAGAGAACCTCAGTGTCGGCCGTGCGGAAGGGGACATCGGCCTGGAGGTCGTGCATCAGGACGCGTGCCGTGAGCTTGCTGAGCGTGGCGCGACCGGTCATCTCGGTGATCAAGTTCGCGAACGCATTGTCGACCTGGAACTTTTGCACGAAGTCACTCGAGCGCGTGAGGCGCACGCCACGGTAGTCGATAATTCCGGTCTGCACCTGCGCGTTGGCGCGGTACTCCGGTGGCAACTGCAACATGACCGCCACCGTGACGACCGCGGCGAGCAGGGACGCGCCGATGATAAGCCACTTGCGACGCAGGAGCGTATTAAGGAAAAATTCGATGTCCATTTCAGAGAGGTGTGTGTGCTCGCGAAGCTGGCGCCTAGGACGCCGAGGTCTCGCTTGGTGTTGCAAAGCTATTGGGTTATCGCAGCTTCGCGCCGTACCCGATCCCGGTAGATTGTAACGCAAGGTCAATGAAATTAGCGCGGTTGTGACTCGCAACAACCCAGCCGTAGGATGCGTCGTATAATCGGTACCCGCTCCCCGTCGGGTCGCCTACATCCCGCCCCGTCCGGCTCCGGCTCCGGGCGTGGGTCCAGCTCTACCGCATGCAACTGTTGTCACCGGCCATCCTCTGGGCGCTCGCCGCCCTGGCGGTCCCGATCTTGGTCCACCTGTTCTACTTCCGGAGGTTCAAACGCGTGGAGTTCAGCAACGTACGCTTCTTGACCGAGGTCCGTGACGAGACCCAGCGGCGCTCACGGATCAGGAACCTATTGGTGCTCTCACTGCGACTACTGGCGTTCGCCGCCCTCGTCGTCGCCTTCGCGCAGCCATTCGTGGCCGCTAATGGCTCGGAGGCCGTGGCCCCGCCGCGCATCAACATCGTCGTCGACAATAGCCAGAGTATGTCGGCTCGCACCTCCGAGGTCACCTTACTCGATAAGGCAAAACAGCGAGCGCGCGACATTATCCGGGCCTACGGCGAGGCAACGGAGTTTCGGCTCGTCACCAACGACCTCGACGGCGCTTCTACCAGGTGGTACGGGCGCGAGGACGCCCTGGCCGCAGTGGAGGGGATAGGTTTTGGCGTAAGCCCCCAGACCGGCGCCCAGCTCCTGTCTCGAACCATGCCTCGCGACGGAACTATCGACGAATACACGCCCACCTACCTAATTTCGGATTTCCAGCGCACGCAGTTCGATCTCTCGATATTCACCTCCGACACCATGCGATCCGTGGCCGCGCTACCGATCGCGGCCTTAGAGCTGCGCAACTTGAGTATTGACTCGGCTTATCTCTTGAGTCCGCTCCAGCTGCTCGGCGAGCCCGTTGCCATCGTGGTCGAGATGACGAATCACGGGACCGAGGACGCTGAGGCCGTCAAGCTCAGCGCCGTGATCGACGGCAGCGCGCAGCCCTTTGGCCTCAGAAGGGTCCCGGCCGGTGCGACGGTCAGCGACACGCTGATCCTCTCGGTCGCACGCGCGGGCTGGGTCCGCGCAGAGATCGCCATCACCGACTTCCCGATTGAGTTCGACGACCGCTACTACATCGCGTTCGAGGTCCGCGACCGCCTCCGCGCCCTCGTGATCTCCGACGCTGAGGCGCGCGCGCAGTTGCGTGCCGCCTTCCCGCCCGATGGCACTGTGGCGCTTTCGACGGAGCGGAGCTCCAACGTGAACTATAGCCAGTTGCGTAGCTACGACCTGGTGATCCTCGACGGCGTCGCGCAACTACCCAGCGGCCTGGTGCAAGCCCTCGGGGAGGCCGTGGAGCTGGGGGGGAAAGTCATGATCTTCCCGTCTGCCGCGGCCGCGGCACCTGGGACTGGGTACGGCCCGCTCCTCGCAGCGCTCGGGCTACCTCCATTGCGCAGCCCTGAAACCGGTGAGTTCGTGGGGGGACGCGTCAACACTCGGTCTTTCGTCTTCGCTGAGGTGTTCGACCGCCTACCGGACAATATGCGCCTCCCGCAGAGCAAACTCCGCTTCAACATCGGGGGCGCAGGGGATGAGACGCTGCTCTCGTTTCGCGACGGTTCGCCCTTCGTCGTCGGGAGCGCCGCTGGTCGAGGGATCGCGTACCTGAGTGCTGCGCCACTAGATGCCGACGTAAGTGACTTCGCGAGGTCCGCGGAGATATTCGTGCCGATGCTTTACCGCATGGCTTACTCTGGGGGCGCCGCGCGGGCGATCGCCTATACGATAGGGCAGGTCGGCGCCTTCGAAGTTCCGGTTGCGAGCGTGGGCGAGGGCGCCCTCACGCTACGTTCCGGACAGGAGAGTTTCGTCCCCCCCCAGCGGACCCTCGGCAGCGTCGCCACCGTATCCTTCGGGCAGACCCCGACGCGCGCAGGGCACTTCGCCCTGATCGACCCCGCCGATTCCACGTTGGCCGTACTGGGATTCAACTACAGTCGGGCCGAGAGTCCGATGAGCTTCCACTCTGCCGCCGCGCTCGCTGAGGCTGGGTTGAGCGTTTACGACGGAGATTCGGCTGCGGGCCTACAGGCTGGACTTGGGGCGGGCGCCCTCGGGAAGCCGTGGTGGCCGACCCTCGTCGCGCTCGCGCTGCTCGCGCTTATCGCCGAGGCGCTCGTTCTCCGCTTCTGGCGCCCGAACGCCACCGCGACCGCGATCCCACCCCGCGGTGTATAAACGTGCGGTCGGCTTTAACGTCCGCGAATAACTTCGCCGCCGTGTCGACGGCAATGCTCTTTACCTCAGTCACGGTCTACGATCCCGACGGCGAGCACCACGGAAAGACGGTGGATTTGCTGGTCGACGGCGGTCGCGTGACCCTAAATCCTGAGTCGCGTCCCGCAGGCGTCCGTACTCTTGCTTTCCCCGGACTCCATGTTTCGGCGGGCTGGGTAGACGTGGGGGCCGCCGTGCACGAACCCGGGCACGAGCAGAGGGAGACGCTGAACGCCTTCCTCGCCGCGGCATCCACCGGGGGCTTTACCCGCGTCCTCGCCTACGCCGACACCGTGCCGACGCTCGACACCGGCACTGCGGCAAGAGGCGTGCTCGCGCTGGCCGATCAGCGTTTTGGCGTAAGCCTCCACCTCATCGGCGCATTGAGCCGCGGGGGCGAGGGCCACCAGCTGTCCGAGATCGGAGAGCTGGTCGAGGCAGGGTGTACGTTCTTTGGCGATGGTCTCAGGGCCGTTCAAGATGCGAAGCTCCTCCAGCTCGCCCTCGCGTATACCCAAGCGTTCGACGCAACCGTGGTGGCGCAGCCGGGCGAGCGCCGCCTCGAGGGCCAAGGACAGATGCACGAGGGGCTCGTGAGTACGATGCTCGGGGTCGTCGGACTGCCCGCAATGGCGGAGGTGATTGGGTTGCAGCGGGATCTCGCGCTGCTGGACTACCGC
Organism: Saprospiraceae bacterium; assembly: GCA_041744755.1. Taxonomy (GTDB): domain Bacteria; phylum Bacteroidota; class Bacteroidia; order Chitinophagales; family Saprospiraceae; genus CALDTK01. Next base: position 39,965 of record JBGTKC010000087.1, on the reverse strand, counting down.
GGCGGCAGACTCCACGTGCCGGTTTTGACCCTGGCGGAGACGGTCCGACAGGCGGCTTTCGCCAAAACCCTCCACCCCGGACTCAGCTACGGCTTGGCGGTTGCGCACCTTTTGTTGGACGATACCGCCCTGCGGGACTACGATCCCGACGCGAAACTCTGGCCCCCCTTGCGGTCTTCCGCGGACCGTAATGCCCTCAGGGACGCAGTGGCCTCACGTTCGGCAGATGCGCTAGTGAGCAATCACCGCCCGCAGGACATGGAGTCAAAGCGCGTGGAGTTCCCGTACGCCGCCTTTGGCGCGGCGACAATCGAGCAAACCTTTGCGATCGCGCGGACGGCGATGGGCGAGGCAGAGGATGTCTTGTACTATTTAGCGGTGGCTAATCGACGGCTCGCCGGGTTTACGCCCATCTCGATCCGAGACGGTGCAAATGCCGAACTCACTTTTTTCCTGCCCGATCAACCGTTCACTATGCCCAAGCGCTCGCTCGCGGGCATGGGGGTAAACCTCTGTGCCGCCGGCGTGCCACTGGTAGGTGTCCCGGTCGGTACCTTCACCGGGGGCGTCTGGCGCGAGAGCCGCTGGACGCAGTACCTCGGACTCAACGTAGACTAAACCCACAGTGATGATCATTGATACACCGAACTACGATCGCCCGCCAACCTTGACGGCGCCCGCCTCCATCTGGCCTACAGCCCTGAAGTGGGGCGTGATCACCGGCGTAGTCGGGTCAGTCATTACGCTGGTGGCTTATAACACCGGCATGATGGACTTTGGAGACGACGGTCGGCCGCCGAGTTCCTGGATCATCACCGTGATTTCGCTGGTCCTTTACGTGGTGTTCGTTTACCTCGGCATGATGGCCTACCGCGACCAGGGCAACGGCGGCTACCTCACCTTCCGGCGGGCAATATTGTGGGCTCTGGGATACGGGTTGGCCCTGGCGCTGGTGACGGGCCTCTTCACGCTGCTGTTTTACTACGTGCTCGCGCCGGACTTCCTGCCGAAGATGGTAGAGGCCCAGATGGCGATGATGGAGGAGCAAGGTATGAGCGAGGAGCAGGTCGAGGCCGCCGAGTCCCTCCTCGAGATGACGATGAATCCCTGGGTCATGACGTTGAGTTCGATGGTTGGGGCGGTGGTGATTCCTGTCCTGATCGGGCTGGGAGTCGGCGCCTTTTTGAAGACACCGCCACGCTACTAACCAGCGTCAATCGCCAAACCATCGGAAATCCTCTGCAGTCCGCGGTATTGATCGGTCTCGCCGGGGGTGGGGTAGTGGTGTCCGCGATGGCGGCCGTGTACGCCACCGATAGATCAGTCTTCCTGAGTCCACTTTTTCAGTGGTCGTTGCTCATCGTCTACGTCATCGCGATGGGGCTGGCGGCCTACCGCCAGCCGCGGCTGGGGCGTGCGATCGCAACGCGCAACGCCTTCGTTGCGTACATACTCGTGAGCGCCTGCTACAGCACCTATTACTTTTTGATCTTCGAGGTCTTCGACCCTAGCCTGGTCGACCTCCAGAGCGAACTCATGATCGAAAACGCGCGCCTGTACCTCACGAACGCTCCCGGGATCGCGGCGGACGATCCGGCCCTCACGTTCGCCCCTGATAGATTGCGGCAGACCCCCGGGGGTGCTTTCCTCAACTTCGCGCAGGGCATGATCTACGGAGCCGCTTTTTCGTTCTTGCTGGGCTACGTCCTCGGACGCGGCGAAGTCTCCGAGACCACCGACGTATGACCACGACTCCGCTCGACCTCACCATCGTGGTCCCCGTATATAACGAGGACGAGAGCCTCCCGGAGCTGGCGGCCTGGGTGGCGCGAGTGTGCGACCACGAGGGTCTGAGCTACGAACTGCTACTGGTCGACGACGGTAGTACAGACGCGAGCTGGCAAGTGATCTCGGAACTCGGGAGGCGTAATGAAGCCGTTCGCGGACTGCGATTCCGACGCAATCAAGGCAAATCCGCGGCGCTCAATGCCGGTTTCGAGCGTGCCCGGGGTGCGGTGGTCATCACGATGGACGCCGACCTACAAGACAGCCCGGACGAGATCCCGGGCCTCGTAGATATGGTCCGGCAGCAGGGGTACGACCTCGTGAGCGGCTGGAAGAAAACCCGCCACGATCCACTGTCGAAAACCATCCCGAGCCGATTCTTTAACCGCGTGACGCGGCGCATCAGTCGCATCGAACTCAATGACTTCAACTGCGGCCTCAAGGCCTACCGCAACGAGGTGGTCAAGAACATTGATGTCTATGGGGAGATGCACCGTTACATCCCGCTGCTAGCTAAGTGGGCTGGCTACAACAAAATAGGGGAGAGAGTCGTCGAGCACCGCGCCCGCAAGTACGGCGTGACGAAGTTCGGCTTCGAGCGATTCCTGAATGGGTTTCTGGACCTGCTCACCATCACTTTCGTCGGGAAGTTCGGTAAGCGGCCGATGCACTTCTTTGGCACTTGGGGGAGCTTGGCGTTCACGCTCGGTCTACTAATCCTGCTATACCTTACCCTCGGGAAGCTCTTTTGGTCGGTCTACGGGATCGCCGACCGACCGCTATTCTACTTCGGGATCGTGTTACTGATCGTGGGGACGCAGCTGTTCGTAACGGGCTTCCTCGCGGAGCTGATCATCCGGAGCCGACCTGAGAAACACACTTTCCCAGTGTCGGAAGACACCCGGGTCCGCGCTGCGGGTCCCATTGCCGAGGCCGCCCTGGCTAACGTGGCTACACCCCCAAGTAGGTACGCCGAATGATGCGGCCGACGGTGGATCGCGGCTGGACGCTGTTTCTGGATCGCGACGGGGTACTGAATCGACGCGTAATTGGCGACTACGTGAGGTCGGTGAAGGATTTTGAGTGGTTGCCCGGAGTCTTGTCGGCCTTGGTGCTGCTACGCCGCGAGTTCGGACGGATCGTAGTGGTAACCAACCAGCAGGGTATCGGCAAAGGCCTAATGACCGAGGAGGACGTCAATCGCGTCCACGCCGCACTCTCGGCGGGGGCCGCTGCTGCCGGGGTTCACTTGGATGCTATACTGCACTGCCCTGCCCTCGCCGCGGACCGTGATCCGTGTCGTAAGCCCTCACCGGGCATGGCTTTGCGTGCGCGGGAGCTCTTCCCAGAGATCGCCTTCGAGCGTTCGGTCATGGTGGGAGACAGTCCTTCGGATATTGGTTTTGGCGAAAGCCTGCACATGTATACCATCGGGATAACGACCAGCTATTCGAATATTGACGCCCGTGAGCACCACGACTCACTGTTAGACTTCGCAATGGGGTGGTTCCCGAAAGCTAGCTAGCCTAGGACCGTAGCGACGGCTAGCGCAGCATCACTTCCGTGGCCCCATAGTCGTACCTCGGGTGGTACTCGTTCTTGAAGCCTTCGAGGTCCCCCATCAGCGTGAGTTGTTGGTGCACGCGGTTGCGGAGCGCGCCGCTTCCCTTGCCGTGGATAATATAAACCTTGTCAATCCCGAGGCGAATCGCGCGGTCGAGGTACTGCCGCACGTGCTCAAGCTGGATCTGGACGATTTCCTCGTTGGTCATCCCCGTTTTGTCGTCCACGAGGTGCTCGATGTGGAGATCGAGGTCGCGCGGGAACTCGGCGGCGGCCATGATGGTGTAAGGCAGCACTCTTTTGCGCGTGGCCAATATGGCGACTGCCGCCGCCTGCGGATCGGGAGCGCCAATGGTAGCCACGGGCGCAACTGGCTTCGGGGCGGGAGAAGGTGCGGCACGAACGAGCTTAACTTTCTGAAAGACGTCTATCACCGTGAGCTCGTCTGGGTACCAATCCACCGCGCGGACGTTCTTGTAGAAACTCTTAGGCTTGAGGTTGACGTCGCGCTCCTGCATCGAGTCGGTGCCGGCGGTGTCCTTGCGGCTTACTTGGACCTCGATGTGGGCGCCCTCGTTCATGAGGTCGCGGTAGAGGTGCCCGAGCTGCAGGCCGCGCGTCGGACCGAGCACCCCGTGGCGGCTCCACTGCTGTCCCAGGTGACTGAGGAGCCTTGCGGCAAAAACGATGATCTCGTCGCTGTGGTTAAGGATTGTGACGTTGTAATCGAGTTCGCCGGCGGGCAGGAAGGCGAGTTGGACGGCGGCGCCGGTGGTGCCGGCGTACAGGCGGATATCGCCGGCCTGCTCCTGGGGTTGGGGCGAGGTGCTGGAAGTGGCCGTAGCGGTGATCGGGTCCACCTGCTCCGCGTCAACCGTGAAGCGCTCTTTGTCCATGGCCGCCTCGACGAGGTACTGGCCACCGTCGAGCGCCTGGATGACGGTAGCGCGTTCGCGGGTGTTTTTGAGGAGGACAGTCTGGCCGGGCGCGATTTTCATAAGCGCGCGAAGGTAGGCACGGCAGGAGGCGTGTATGTTCGCCGCATCGAAATCGATCGCCACTCCGTCGGCCGCCTGCGGTGGCGCATCGCGCAGTTCGCCGAGAGCCGCTGGTGGCGGCGCTACCTCGCCGGAAGAGACGTGCGGGCGTACCGCGAGTGGAAGGAGACCTACTGGCGCACGCTCGTCGCGGCCGTCGGTCTGCGTCGCACTCTGGAAGCCGATCGCCAGTACGACCTCCGCATATTGGACGCGGGCTGTGGGCCGGCGGGGGTATTTCTGGTGTACCCACGGGCCAGCGTCACGGCCGTAGATCCACTACTTAATTACTACGAGGCGCTACCGCACTTCTCGCGCGTGCATCATCCTAACGTGTTGTGGGTGCCGTGTGCGTTGGAGGAGTATCGACCCGAAACCGTATTCGATCTCGTGTACTGCCTAAACGTCCTCAACCACGTCCGGGACCTAGAGACTGTGTTGCGGGTTTTGGCGAAAGCCCTGTCCCCGGCGGGCACGCTCGTACTCAGCGTCGACGCTCACCGGCGCGAGTGGCTAAAGCCGCTGTTTAGGTCCGTCCCCGGTGACGTGCTCCACCCCCACCAGCTCGCCCTCGGTGAATACTTGTCGGCTTGTACCCACGCAGGCCTCAGGTGCACCTCTCGGCTGTTGTACAAAAGAGAACTGATCTTCGATTACTGGGTGCTTACGCTAAAACATGATTTGACCTCGCGGTAGCCGACTGCAGGGCGACCTTCGCCGCCGAGCCCATGGCCTATCACGTCAAAGAAGTATTCCTCACGCTGCAGGGCGAGGGCGCGCAGGCCGGGCGCGCGGCGGTGTTCTTGCGATTCGCGGGATGTAATTTGTGGTCGGGCCGCGAGCGCGATCGGGCCCATTCGATCTGCAAATTTTGCGACACCGATTTCATCGGGACGGATGGCGCGGGGGGCGGGCGCTTCGCGACGGCGGAGCTCCTCGCCAACCAGGTCTCCGGCTTTTGGCCGGGGGGTGGCGTACCGTACGTCGTGTGTACCGGCGGAGAACCGGCACTGCAGCTCGACGCCGCACTCGTAACCGCCCTGCACGCGCGCGGCTTCGAGATCGCCATCGAGACCAACGGGACGCTTGCCTTGCCCGAGGGCATCGACTGGGTCTGCGTGAGCCCAAAGGCGGGAACGCGCTTGGTGGTGGAGCGTGGGGACGAGCTTAAGCTCGTCTATCCGCAGGCCGAGCCACAGGCCCACCCGTCGGCGCACGAGCAACTACGCTTCGATCACTTCATGCTGCAGCCCATGGACGGGCCGGCGGCGGCGGCGAATACGGAAGCCTGTGTGGCGTACTGCCTGGCGCACCCGCAGTGGAGGCTCAGCGTACAGATGCACAAGGTCGTGGGGATAGCGTAGGGTTGAGTCTCGTTGGACCTGGCGGAGAGAGAGGGATTCGAACCCCCGGTACCTTTCGGCACAACGGTTTTCAAGACCGCCGCATTAAACCGCTCTGCCATCTCTCCGAACGGAGGCCGAAGGTATGCAGCCGAATGGTTTTGGCTACTTTGCAGGCCAAATTACCGCCATGACTTACGCCAAACTATTGCCAGTCCTCCTTGTCGGAGCCATCGCGTGCAACAACGCAGATGTTCCCGAGGCCACCGCCGACGAGCCCGCGGTGACCGCGATTACGATCGAGCCGAAGACGCCGGGCACCGACTTCCCCGATGCCTCCATCACGGACGTCGCTTACTCAAATGGGACCTTTACCTACGCCTACGACGCCGCGACGTACAGGCTCGGTGAGCAGACCCCCGACGCGGGCTCGACGATGTGCGCCAACTCAGACAAGGGCCAGCACATCCACCTTATCATCGACAACGAGCCCTACATCGCCAAGTACGAGCCGACCTTTGAGCAGGCCATCCCCGACGGGGAGCACTACCTGTTGAGCTTCCTGTCGCGCAGCTACCACGAGAGCATCAAGACGCCCGCCGCCCACCGCGCCACGGTGGCCACCGTAGCAAACGGCGGCATCGCGCAGATGACGCCCATCGAGCAACCGATGCTCTTTTACTCACGACCGAAAGGCGAGTACGTCGGCAAGGACACCGAGTCCATCCTGCTGGACTTCTACCCCGTCAACGCCCCCCTCGGTGCGCAGTACAAAGTGAAGGTCGACGTGGGGTCGTTCTCGGAGACCCTCGATAAATGGCAACCATACCTGATCAAAGGTCTGCCGATGGGTGAGAACACCGTTACCCTGACGCTCGTCGACGGCGAGGGCAGGACGGTGGACGCGCCGCTCAATCCGGTCTCGCGCACGTTCACGCTCGTCGCGGACCCTATGCCGGCCCAGTAAGATTTCGAATTACAGGTCTGTGGGCGGCACACTATGGAGCGCGCGTTCCTATATTTGCGCTCGCTAAACGCGCCGCGACGGTAGCGCGATTGACACGGTGGTTGTAGCTCAGTTGGTTAGAGCGCTGGTTTGTGGTGCCGGAGGTCGCGGGTTCGAGACCCGTCATCCACCCTCGATAACTTAAACGCCTCGTTGGTCTCGGACTGGCGGGGCGTTTTCGTTTCCGACAACTCGACCGCGGCTCTGTCACCGTGGATCGCGAACCGTACCTCTTCAATCCCTGCGCCACACTGCTCGCGCCTCAAAACCTCCAAGTATGCCTTTCTCTCCTCAGCATTTTGAAGCGAAATGGCGAACGGCGTGGCGAGAGCGCGGGACCTACCGCGTCGACACACCCTCCGCCGGCGACGAGCGGAAACCTAAATTCTACGTCCTCGACATGTTCCCCTACCCGAGTGGCGCGGGACTGCACGTAGGGCACCCCCTGGGCTACATCGCCTCAGACATCTACTCACGCTACAAGCGGATGGAGGGGTTCAACGTGTTGCACCCGATGGGTTACGACAGCTTCGGACTACCGGCAGAGCAGTACGCCATCCAGACGGGGATCCACCCGTCCGAGTCGACGGCGACCAATATGCACCGCTACCGGGAGCAGTTCGACCTCATCGGCTTCTCGTTCGACTGGGACCGCAAGGTGGTGACCTCGGAGCCGGTCTACTACAAGTGGACGCAGTGGGCCTTCGCGCGAATGTTCGATAGCTACTACGACCTCGCCGAGGGGAAGGCTATGCCGATCAGCGACCTCGTGGCGGCTTTCGCCAAAACGGGTGTCACCGGCGTCCATGCGGCCAGCGATTCGAACTTACAGTTCGGCGCGGAGGAGTGGCGCGAGTTTTCGCGTAAGCGGCAGTCCGAGATCCTCATGGACTACCGAATCGCGTACCGCAAACAGGCCTATGTCAACTGGTGTGAGGCACTCGGCACAGTGCTCGCGAATGACGAGATTAAGGACGGTGTATCCGAGCGGGGCGGGCACCCGGTCGAGAAACGCCCGATGCTGCAGTGGTGCCTGCGCACGAGCGCCTACGCGCAACGGCTCCTCGATGACCTGGAAGCGCTCGACTGGACCGACAGCCTCAAGACCCAGCAGCGCAACTGGATCGGACGCTCGACCGGGGCACAGGTTCGCTTCGCGGTCGAGGGATCGGACGCGTCGATCGAGGTCTACACCACTCGCCCCGATACCATCTACGGAACCACCTTCATGGTGCTGGCCCCGGAGCACCCCCTGGTCGACCGATTGACCATCGCTGATCGCCGTGAAGCCGTGTCCGCTTACAAAGCTCGAGCCGCGGGTCGAAGCGACATCGACCGCCAGTCCGACGTCAAGGAAGTGAGCGGAGAGTTTACTGGGGCTTATGCACTCAACCCGCTCTCCGGCAAACGTCTGCCGGTGTATGTGGCGGAGTACGTCCTGATGGACTACGGCACGGGCGCGATCATGGCGGTACCGAGCGACGATGAGCGCGATGAGCGTTTCGCGAGGCACTACGGGATCGAAATCATCCCGGTGGTCGACCGGCCAGCGGGCGCGAAGGCGAGCGATAAGGTCGGAACACTGATCAACAGCGCTTTCCTCGACGGCATGCCTGTCAAAACAGCAATCGCCGCCGCCGCCGCGCGACTCGAAGAACTCGGAGTAGGGGAGGGCAAGACCAACTTCAAGCTGCGCGACGCGAACTTCTCACGCCAGCGCTACTGGGGTGAGCCCTTTCCGATCGTGTACGACGCCGAGGGCATCCCCGAGCGTGCCCCGGATGCGGATCTGCCTGTAGTCCTGCCTAAACTTGACGACTACAAGCCCACCTCAGGCGGGGCTGGCCCCCTGGCGCGCGCCACGGATTGGGTCAACGAGCTCCCGGGCTACACCCGCGAGACCGACACCATGCCCGCCGTCGCAGGTAGTAGTTGGTATTTTTTGCGATACATGGACCCCGGCAACGCGGAGGCGCTGGCCAGCGCGGAAGCGATGGCCTACTGGCAAAACGTTGACCTCTACGTCGGCGGCACGGAGCACGCGGTCAGTCACCTGCTCTACGCGAGGTTCTGGCAGAAGTTCCTGTACGACCTGGCCGTCGTGCCCACGAAAGAACCCTTCGCCAAGCTCATCAACCAGGGCATGATCCAAGGCGTGATCGAGACCATCTTCTTCCACAAGGGGGACAAGTATTTCGCGAGCGCAGACCTCGTCGAGGAAGCCAATCGGGATGCCTTCGCGCCCAACTACGTGCTCGTCGACTACGTGAGCGACTATGGCTTCGACGATCGCGCGAGCTACCTCGACGTCGATCAGATCGAGCGCTTCCGCGCATGGCGACCGGAGTATGCCGACACCGAATTTCGTTTTGGCGCCGACCCGAACAAATTCTTGACCCACTCCGAGGTCGGTAAGATGTCTAAGTCCCGTTACAACGTCGTCAACCCCGACGACATCATCGGGCGCTACGGCGCGGACTGCTTCCGGATGTACGAGATGTTCCTCGGGCCGATCGAGCAGCACAAACCGTGGAGCGTTAATGGCATCGAGGGCGTCGCCAAGTTTTTGCGTAAGCTGTACAGCCTCTACTACGACGAGCAGGACCAGTGGACCGTGAGCGACGTAGCCCCGACCGAGGAGGCAATGAAGTCCCTCCATACGGCAATCAAGAAAGTCCGCGAGGACATCGAGCGCTTCAGTATGAATACTTGCGTAAGCACGTTTATGATCTGCGTCAACGACCTACGCGGTCAGGGGTGCCGGAGCGGCCAGGTTCTCGAGCCACTCGCCCGACTGATGGCCCCCTTCGCGCCTTTCTTCACCGAAGAGCTTTGGGAAAGGCTCGGTCATACCGATTCTATCCACTTGGCGCAGTTCCCGCAGCTGGAGGAACAGTACCTCGTCGAATCCGAGATAGAGTACCCGATCAGCGTCAATGGTAAGAAGCGTACCACCGCAAGAATGCCGTCGGCTGCGAGCAAGGAGGAGTTGGAGGCTTCCGCCAAAATGCTGCCCGAGCTCGCGAGCTACCTAGCAGAAGGGGAGATCAAGCGCGTCATCGTCGTGCCTGGGCGGATGATCAATTTCGTGGTAGGGTGAGGTCGATTGTGGAATTGTTGAGGGTTTGAACTGATGAATTCGCGGTACAGTGCACTCAACAATTCAACCCTTCGACAATTAAAAAACTCCATTCTATACGTTCTTCTGGATACAATTCAAGTCCTCGAATGCTTGCTTCAGACGCGTGACACTCGTCTGCTCGCCGGCGCGTAGCCAGGCGCGGGGGTCGTACTGTTTTTTATTTGGCTTCTCCTCGCCGTCGGGGTTGCCGATCTGGCCCTGGAGGTAGTCGCGGTGCTTGTGCTCGTAAGCGCGCACGCCGTCCCACATCGCCCACTGCATATCGGTGTCGATGTTCATCTTGACCGCGCCGTAGCTAATGGCCTCGCGGATCTCCTCCTGCGAGGAGCCAGACCCGCCGTGGAAGACGAAATTGACTGGGTTGGCCTTCTCGGTACCGAATTTCTCGCGGACGAACTCTTGTGAGTTTTTGAGGATCTCGGGCCTCAGCGACACGTTGCCGGGCTTGTAGACGCCGTGAACGTTACCGAAGGCCGCGGCAATCGTAAAGCGGTCGCTCACCTTGGAAAGCGCCTCGTAGAAAGCTGCTACTTCCTCGGGCTGGGTGTAAAGGCGGCTCGAGTCGACGTCGGTGTTGTCGACGCCGTCCTCCTCGCCACCGGTCACGCCGAGTTCGATCTCGAGGGTTATCCCGAGCGGAGACATTTTCTCGAAGTACTTAACGCAGGTTTCGATGTTCTCTTCGAGCGGCTCCTCGCTCAGGTCGAGCATGTGGGAACTGAACAGCGGGTATCCGCGCTGCTCGTGGAACATCTGGTTAGCATCTACGAGGCCGTCCATCCAGGGGAGGAGGTTCTTGGCGCAGTGGTCGGTGTGGAGTAAGACGGTCACGCCGTAGAGCTTGGCGACCGTGTGCACGTGGATGGCGGCGCTGATGGCGCCGACGACAGCGGCCTGCTGCTGACCGTTGTCGAGTGACTTGCCGGCGTAAAAGTTGGCCCCCCCGTTGGAGAGTTGGATAATGACCGGGCTCTTGACGGCCGCCGCGGTCTCGAGTACGGCATTAATACTATTGGTCCCGACCACGTTGACCGCCGGCATGGCGAACTGGTTCTCGTTGGCGTAGTTGAGGAGCTCTGTGACGTCATCTCCGGAGAGGACGCCGGGGCGGAAGCGGGTGCGGGTGCGGGTGGCCATAAGGGTCTAGTCGAACAAAGGTTAATGTGGATCGCCGGCCGCGCGCTCATGTCGCATTCCGACGGCCGCACGACAGTGCCGCGAATGTAATTGCACAGCCGACAGTCCGACCGCGCGTCGAGCGTTAAGCCAACTCCTTGGCTACCAGGTACCGCTCGGCATCGAGCGCCGCCATGCAACCCGTCCCCGCGGCCGTCACGGCCTGTCGGTAGTGCTGATCGGCCGCATCCCCGCAGACGAACACACCTTCGACGTTGGTCTTGGCCGTACCCGGCACCACCTTGAGGTAGCCGTTGTCGAACATGTTCAACCAGTCTGTGAAGATCTCGGTGTTGGGCTTATGCCCGATGGCCACGAAGAAACCTGCGATCGGCAACTCGGTAAGCTCCCCCGTGAGTCTGTTCTTGAGTCGCACGCCCGTCACCTGGTCCTCGCCGAGGATCTCGTCCGTTTCGGTGTTCCAGTGAACGGTGACGTTGGGGAGGTCCATAATGCGCTTCTGCATAATCTTCGAAGCGCGCATCTCGTCGCGGCGCACGATGAGGTGGACCTGCGGACAGAGTTTCGCGAGGTAGCTAGCCTCCTCGGCGGCTGTATCGCCGCCGCCGACGACGGCCACGTGTTGACCTTTGAAGAAAAAGCCGTCGCAGACCGCGCAGGCGCTCACGCCGTGATTCGTAAGTCGTTGTTCACTCGGGAGCCCAAGCCATTTGGCGCTGGCGCCGGTCGATACGATTACCGTGTGCGCGTGGATTTCGTCCCCGCCGGATGCGAAGATCCTGTGAACCGGCCCGCTGAAATCGACGCGGTCGATGAGGTCATACCGCACGTCCGTCCCGAAGCGCTCGGCCTGCTTTTGAAAGTTCATCATCATCTCCGGGCCCATAATGCCCTCGGGGTAGCCGGGGTAGTTCTCGACGTCGGTGGTGATCATGAGTTGGCCTCCGGGCTCTTGCCCTGTATAAAGCACTGGCTTCAGACCCGCACGCGCGGCGTAGATCGCCGCGGTATATCCAGCGGGCCCACTACCGATGATGACGCATTCGAGTGGCTTATCGTGGCCGAGGTTACCGACGTTGTTATCAGGTGGAGCCGTCTGTGCGTGAGCGGCGGTCGCGGTCTGAGCCATGGGACTAAGTTACTTGTTGCGCAAAATTAGACAAGGGCCATGCAGCCGAGTGTCAAGCTACCAACACCTCAGCACCCTCCAGGATGCGCTTTCGACCATGAGTACGTCCGGCTTTGCTCCACGGGGTTACTCACGCCCGCCACCGGTACCTTCGGCCTATGGAACACGTGTTGGTGCGCGCCGAGCAATGGCGCGCTTACCCGAGCCGCGAATACGCCGACTGGTTCAGTCGGCTTGAGGGCATGCGTAGTCCCGTAGCCGTCGGGACGACTAGCGCTTCCGGGATTGCCAATCTCGCGGTCTTCAATTCGATGACGCACATTGGCGCGCGTCCACCATTACTCGGACTCATCTTCCGCCCATTGACCGTGGATCGCCATACCTACGATAACATCAAAGCCTCGAGAGTGTACACGATTAATCACCTCTCGGAGCAATACGTCGACGCCCTCCATCAGACCAGTGCCAAATACGATGCGGCCAGCAGCGAATTCACAGCCGTTGGCCTCACCGTAGTAGCCTCCGCGACGGGCGCGCCTTACGTGGCCGAGGCGCTCGTAAGCATGCAGCTTCGTTTTGTCGAGGAGCACCACATCGCCGCGAATGATTGCGTCTTAGTTGTTGGGTCGGTAGAGGAGCTTCGCATAGGCCGAGAACATGGGTTCGGGAGCACTACCGATTGGGGAACGAGCGGGGGTGTGGTTGTAAGCGGGCTATACAACTACTATAAGGTGTCCCATCTGGTGGAAAAGGTTTACGCCAAGGCCAGCTAACCCTTTTGAGACTCGTTTTGGCGACAGCCTACTAGCCTGCGCACTATCTCAGTTTCGTCACCAAAAGCTTCAACGAATCCGCCGGCGTTTGGCCGCCCGTATCAACGATCACGTCCGAGCGCTCGTACACGCTCCGTCGCAGCGAGAGCAGCGCTTCGGTAGATGCTCGCCAGTCTGGCTTGGCCAGTAGCGGCCTTTCTGCCCTAGCCGATTCGAGTCGCCCGGCGAGAGCGTCCATCTCCAGCCGGAGGTACGCCGTGGTGCCCGTGGCCATCATGTACGACATGCTGTCGAAATGCATAGGGGCCCCGCCACCTGTGGCGATGACCGATCTCGCGAAGCGCGTCGGCAGCTCGCGGAGCATTTGCGCCTCGCAGGCGCGGAAGCCAAACTCTCCCGGTCGCTCAAAGAGGCTCGCGATGGTTCGCTGGGTCCGCTCCTCGATGGCTTCGTCGAGGTCCTGGAACGGGAGCCCGAGAGCCGCGGCAAGCCCACGACCCAGTGTGGATTTACCCGAGCCCATCATACCGACGAGGAAGATGTGCGGACTTTCCATACGTAGTTTCGCGCCGTGATCGAGACGCTTAAAATGCTTCGCAAAGAAAGGACCAAGCTTTCTCTAGTGTTCGCGGCAATGCTCGCGGGCGTGATCGGCAGCTCGTGCCGGGGTGGGGTGGACGAGCCCGGGGTTCCGTCCGGGAGTGCGGCCGTCGCTACTACTGGTATCGTGCGCGTACCCATCAGTGGCGACGGCAGCCTGGACACTGTCGGGATCCCGAGAATCAGTTTTGGCGAAAGCCGTTACGAGTTCGGGGCCGTCGACGAAGGTATGGTAGTGACTCGCCGATTTACGTTCCGCAACGCCGGCAAGCGACCCCTCATCATCACTCACGCCTCCAGTACCTGCGGCTGCACAGTGCCTGCGTGGCCCCGCGAGCCGATTCCCCCGGGCGACACCGCTAGTGTCGGCGTGAGATTCGACACCCGAGGCAAGACCGGCCCCCAGCTCAAAGTGATCACGCTGACGGCCAACACCTACCCAAACACTACACAACTGCAGCTCGTCGGCACCGTCGACGCCGCCGAGTAAGTCCAAGCCCCTTCGATTATGTCCGCAGCCCTCTTCCTCCAGAGCATCATCCCGCCCAACCTCGTCACGCCCATCATGCTCGTGATGATGTTTGGCGTATTCTACCTCTTCATCCTCCGACCCCAGACCCAGCGCCAGAAGAAGCAGGACCTCTTCCAGACCAGCATCAAGCGCGGCGACCGGATCGTGACCAGCTCTGGGATCGTGGGACGGGTCTCGAAGATCGACGCCGCCGACGGCATTGTCACCGTCGAGACCGGCAAAAACGTATACCTCGACTTCACCCTCGGCTCTGTGAGCCGGGACTTAACCGTCGCCAAATTTGGAGAGGCTAGCAACGAGTAGGCCGCAGGTTGTCAACCGCAAGGCCATCGTGGGTTGCATCGTCGCGGCCCTCATCTTCTGGTGCTCTATTCGCCTCTCGGAGCGCTACAGCACCACCGAGACGATCGAACTCGACTACGCACTACCGGTTGGCTCGACCTTCGCGCAGGACCCACCTAAAAGTATCGAGGCCACGGTTACGGCTACGGGCTGGGATCTCCTGCGCGAGCATTTCCTGCGCGGCAACCGCCGTATTATGATCGACAGTATAGACTTGCGTCAAAACCCCGACGGTATCATCTCCCTACGGCGCGAGATCGCCGAGGCTTTCCTGGGGCAAAACCTCCAAGTAGACGCAATCACGAACCCCCGAGTCGTAGTACGCACTGAGCGACTGGCCAGCAAGTACGTCCCGCTTGAGCTCCGCAGTGTCGTCGGCTATCACCCTGGCTTCTCCGGCGCGGGGCAGGCAAGTCTCTCGGTCGACTCCGTGCTCCTCACCGGTCCCCGCTCCCGCATCAATGAGCTGGAGGTCTGGTACACCGACACCCTGAGTGTCGAAGGCCTGCGGGACTCCCTGAGCACGAAGGTCGGCATCGCCGCCGATCCCATCGGGGCCATCCAGGTCGAACCCTCGTTGACCAGCGTACTGCTCCGCGTCCAGCAATACACTGAGCGGAGCATCTACGTCCCCGTCAAAGTGACCGGGTACGCAGGTAAGGACTCGCTGAGCATTTTCCCTTCGCAGGTTCTTGTCACGTGCGCGATCGGGCTCGAGGACTACGAGCGACTCAACGCTGAAGAGTTTGAGCTCGTGGTCGAATTTGACGCTAGTAATAAGCAATTCGTTCGGGAACTGCCGGTGATCGTGAGGAAGGTCCCGAGTTACGCTGTCACGACCACGGTGGTGCCACGTTCCGTGGAGCTCTTCACCATTAAAGCTGTAACCGCACGCAACGAGCTCAGCGCCGAGGGCCCGCAGTGACCACGGACGGCGGTTCAGCTGAAGTGCGGCTTTCGCCAAAATGTGGCCTCCGTAAGCCGACCTAGAGTTCGAGTAGCCCGTCGGGCAGCTCCATGAAGACGATCTTCTTCACGAAGTCCACCCCACGAATGAAATCTTGGGTCATGGGAATCAAGAATTCGCGCCCGTCTCCGTGCACTTTGGCTAAGGTCTGCAGCGAGTAGTCGTCAATTTGCCTGATCTGACCGATCTCCCCCCGTTCCGTATCGATCAACGCGAAACCGACGAAGCGCTGAAATTCAGCGGATGCGGCCTGCGCCTGGAGAATGGGAGTGTCACTCACTTGCGAGCGCTTAAGGAAAATCGGCATCCCGCGAATCTCGGCGGCCGCCTCTTTGGACCCGATGCCCTCGAGTCTGCAGATCCAGTCCGCGCCACGCAATCCTATTATTTCGTAGGGTAGTGCCGTGGCTGGGCTCCTGCCGATAAAAAGGAAGTCTACGGCCTCGACATCGTCCTCGTGGCCCTCGAACACCGTCAGTTTAAGCTCACCGGCGTAGCCGTGCGCCTTACGGACGTTGCCGATCTCTACGAGCTCGTCCATCAAAGTAGTCGCTTCATCGTGAGACTGAATCCACGTTGCGCCTTCTGTTCCCAGGGGAGGTCCCGTAGATCTTGGGAGTCGAGAATGTCCATCCGACGTTCGAGGAGGCCGTACCCCTTGCCGTAGACCTCGCGCACGCGTCTCAGCTCGATGCGGTTTTCGGAGCTAGCGTGCGAGACCCAGACCGCGTCAACGGCCTTGCCATTCGACAGTGGATATGTGCCGGTACTATCTATGCTCGCGCCCCAGTCTTTGTGAATGGCCACGGGCTCCCCCTCGACCGAGACTACGAGGGAAGGACTCGCGAACGCCAGGGCGTTCCACTGCGAACCCACGGTGAAGGGGCGGGTGAGGCTCAGATACGTGACTCCGCCGAGCGTGTGGGTAATGCCGGCGCCGTCGGCGAGCTCACTCCAGCGCCAAAACTGTTGCCCCCTCGCGCCTAAGCTGTCTCGCTTGGAGACGAGGAATAGTCGCTCGCCTGCCTCCTCGGCGTCAACGGGGTCGAGGGTCCAGACCTGAGAGTTCACCCGTACGGAGGTCCCGCCGGCCACAGGGTCGTACAGCGTGCTGTCCACCTGAAATCGGATTCCCTCGGACCCGCTTTCGTCCGAGAGCAAGTAGTCGCTTAGCTCAGGGCCGGGCGCAAGTACGGTTGGCTCTTTCTCACACGACCAGAGGGCTGTCGCCAAAACGAGTCCCCAGGCGAGCCGTTTGAGCGTCGTCATTTCCTGGAGGCTTGGATGATCCCGCCGCCCACCACATCATCGCCCTCGTAGATGACCGCGGATTGGCCCGGCGCTATGCCACCCACGTTAGCGAGGAAGCTGACGTCAATCTGGTGCTCGTTGCGCTGGACGATTTCGCCAAGGGTGCCCGGGTCACGGTAGCGAACCTTGACGCTGGCTTCGTAGCCCTGCGGCAGGTTGGCGTACTTCTGGAGATTGACCTGGCCGACGGTCATCCCGTTGCGGATGAGGTCCTCCTGGCGACCTAGGCGCACCTCGTTGACACCTGGCAGGATGTCCGTTACGTACATCGGCTCGCCGAAGCCTACCCCTAATCCCTTGCGTTGTCCGATCGTATAGAAGGGATAGCCTTCGTGTCTACCTATTACGTTGCCCTCCTGATCGACGAAAAGCCCGCCCGCCACACGCGCCTCGAGACCGTCGACGCGGCGCTTGAGGAAACCGCGATAGTCGTTGTCGGGCACGAAGCAGATCTCAAAGCTCTCAGCCTTCTGCGACAATTCCAGGTAGCCGTAGTCGGCTGCCAGTTGCCTGACCTCTGGCTTGGTGAGGTGTCCGAGCGGGAACTGCGTCCGCGCGAGACACTCTTGCGAGAGCCCCCACAACACGTAGCTCTGGTCCTTATTGCGGTCCGCAGAGCGGCGGACGTAGCGGCGGTCGCGGTGCTCGTGTACCGTCGCGTAGTGACCGGTGGCGATGAACTCGCAGTCCATCGCGTCGGCACGCTTCAGCAGCGCACTCCACTTGATGTGCGTATTGCACATCACGCACGGGTTCGGGGTGCGACCAGCCATATACTCCGATACGAAATCATCGATGACGTGGTCGCCGAACTCCTCCCGGATGTCGACGATGTAATGGGGGAAGCCCATGTCGACGGCCACGCTACGTGCGTCGTTGATGGAGTCGAGGCTACAGCACCCCGTCTCCTTACGCGAGCCCCCTGAATTGGCGTAGTCCCAGGTCTTCATCGTGATCCCGATGATCTCGTAGCCCTGATCGTGCAGCATCATGGCCGTAACCGTAGAGTCGATACCACCGCTCATCGCGACCAAAACTTTACCTCGCTTGCTCATCCTAACTTCAGTTCGTTCGCGAAATTACGCCGTAGTGGGGTGGGGAGTTGTGCCAAGGGCGACACAGGCGGCGAAAGTCAACTCTGCCGCGGCGCCGAGTCCCGTAGCGAGAATGGGCTACTTGAGCCAGTCGTCAAGACTTGCTACCACGCGTTGGAAGCGCTTTCGGGGCGTCGGGCTCATGGCTAGAAAGCCCTCCTGTACCCATTCGCCGGCCTAAAGCTTGCGAATGTCATTGTACAGCGCAAAGGCCATGAGCATCAGGACGATCCCGAAACCGAAGGTCGTCGCGTACTGCATGAACTTGTCGCTGGGCTTGCGGCCGGTGACGACCTCGTAGAGCAAGAACATGACGTGCCCACCGTCGAGCGCGGGGATCGGGAGGATGTTCATCACCGCGAGGATGAGCGAGAGCAGACCCGTGAGCCCCCAGAAACTCTGCCAGTTCCACACGCCCCCAAAGGCTTTACCCATGCTGATGAAGCTCCCTACTGAATCTCCGGCGTCGATGTTGCGGCGGAACATCTGTGTCACAGCCTGGCCTTGTTTGGCGAGCTTGTCCAAACCGGACGCGATCCCCGCCGGAATGGCCTCGGCGACGCTGTAATCCTGGTGAGTAATCGTGTATTGCCCATCGAGAGAAGGCCCGTAACCGATCGTCTTTTGATTCGAGAGCAGGAGCGGTACCTGCACGGTGTCACTACCACGTAGCGCTGTCACGTTGAGTAGTCCGCGGGGCTCGAGAGCCGCCACGTACTTCACCACGTCCTGGTGGTACGCCACCGGGACGTTGTTCAACGCAAGGATTAGGTCGCCCTTGCGCAGACCAGCGCTATCGGCGGGGGACTCCGGGATGAGGGAGTCGATGAGCGGGACAAGCGGTAGCGAGTACAGCCGCCTGTTCTTGTAGCTCTCCTTACCTAGGTTGCGCTGGAGGGAGTCCGGAAGTACAATGGCCAAATCCTCGCTGCCGCGGCGGACCTTGAGATTTCGAGCCGCATTGAAGAGCACCTCCGCGCGAACGGTCTGGTCACCGAATTCCGTGAGCTCGACATCGTCGATCGCGAGGACTCGGTCGCCGGTCTGGAGTCCGTAGAGTTCGCCGAGTTCCTCGGCGTAAATCCCTTGGACGGCGTCCTCGGTGCGGATGACGTCCGTGCCCCAGTAGAAGAGCATGCCGGCGAAGATCAAGAAGCCGAGAATGAAGTTGACCGTCACCCCGCCGAGCATGATGATGAGGCGCTGCCAAGCCGGCTTGGAGCGGAACTCGTGGGGCTGCGGTGGGCCGGCCATCTGTTCCATGTCCATGGACTCGTCGATCATGCCGCTGATCTTGACGTAACCCCCGAGCGGGAGCCAGCCCACGCCCCATTCCGTCTCGCCGATCTTTTTCTTGAACAGCGAAAAATAGGGGTCGAAAAAGAGGTAGAATTTCTCGACGCGACACCCGAACCATTTGGCCGGGAAGAAGTGGCCGAGCTCATGGAGGACGACTAAAATCGATAGGCTCAGCGTCAGCTGCGCGATCATTACCAATACCTGCATGCAGAGGGCCTTGACGGGCCGTTTCGTACGAAACGGCGAAACTACGGTTTTACTGCACCTTCGCCCGGGGTTTACTGGTCCTCAACTACGCTCGCCGCGCATGAAGCTCCCCGATCACTGGTTTTACGGAAGTGCCGACCGCGATAACGCGCGCTTCACGTTCTCGCCCGAGGAGACCAACCACGCCACAAAAGTGTTGCGGCTCCGCGAGGGAGACGGGATCCAGTGGGTCGACGGGAGCGGCGGGCGATACGCGGGGCAGATTATCGGGCTCAAACGCTCCGGTATGGTCACGCAGGTCCTCGAACGCGCGCAGGAGGAAAGACCGGCGACGACGAGACTCTCGGTGGGGCTCCTGCACGACAGTTCGCGGCTCGAGTGGCTCGTCGAGAAGGCGGTCGAACTCGGCGCCACCCGCATCGACTTGGTCCTCACGGACCGCGTACAGCCGAGTCGCTACAAAATCGGACGCCTGGAGGCTAAGGCCGTTGCCGCCATGAAGCAGTCGGGGGGTGCCTACCTGCCACTGATTGCGGAAGTGTCGTTCGCCGACCTCATTCGCGAATTGACCGCGGGACCTTCGCCAAAACAGACGAATCCACTGCTAGCCCCCGAGGAGTTACGCGTCATAGCACACTGCTACACGGAGCCAAGGCGCATGGCTTTCGGACCGCTTGCAGCGCCCGCACCTTTAGGCAGCGGCCTGCACACCGTGCCTCACCTCCATCTCCTCATCGGTCCCGAGGGAGACTTTACCGTGCAGGAGGTCGAGGCGGCCGAGAGGGTCGGCTTCGCGGGCGTCTCCCTCGGCGCACGACGATTGCGCAGCGAAACCGCCGCCGTCGCGGCACTAGCGGCGTGGGGACTACGTTAACTCCGCGGTCCGCGGCTACGTATATGCGGGCAGCCCTCCACTACTGCCACCGTCTCCCTATGTCTAGATTCCTTGCTTTAGCGGTAGTGTCTCTGGCTTGTTTTAGCGCAAGCGCACAAAGGCTGCAGCTCGCTCTCCTTAAATACAACGGCGGGGGCGACTGGTACGCTAATCCAACGGCTCTCCCGAACCTCGCGCGCTTTTGCAACCGCACGCTAGGTCTGGACCTCGCCGAGGAATACGCCACCGTGGATGTTGGGTCTCCCGCCTTATTCACCCATGCATTTACCCACCTCACGGGCCACGGCAACATCGTATTTTCAGCGGCTGAGGCGGAAAATCTTCGAAATTACTTAGCCGGCGGAGGCTTCCTACACGTGGACGACAACTATGGGCTCGACCCCTTTATTCGGCCGGCGATGAAACAGGTTTTCCCGGAGCTGACCTTCGTCGAATTGCCCTTCGATCACCCGGTGTATCGCCAGACTTTCCAAATGGCGCGAGGCCTGCCGAAGATCCACAAGCACGATGAGAAGCCCGCACAGGGCTTCGGGCTCATATACAGAGGTCGCCTCGTCTGCTTCTACAGTTTCGAGACCGACCTCGGGGACGGATGGGAGGATGCGGATGTCCACAATGACACGCCCGAGGCCAGAGAGTCCGCCTTGAGGATGGGGGCCAACCTCGTGGAGTACGCTTTTACGCAAGGCGGTTAGCCGAGGCACCGCACAGAACAACGTCCCCCGGCCTACAGTTGACTCGCCGCGCGGAGGCTATGCTGCTCATTGGACTGGCGCTGATTCAACGGGAGCACCATGTGGGTCTCGCGAAGCTTGCCCTCCTGGTTTAGGCTGTCTTGCTCGACGCGGCTTGTCTGCTCATCGTCCGTAACGCGGTCGCTGTAGGTCATCACGAGTCCGATAAGCCCAAGACCAAGGAGACAAACCAGCAGTAAGCGTTCGGCACCCCAGAAGGGCTTGCGATCTCTGGTCTTGGCCTCACCGGTTGGACTCTGTATGGAGGGTAAGGAACTAGAAGTAGAAGCTGGGGCCATAAAGTATTATGGTGGACGCCTGGGCGGGGACGAGGAGCATTAGGTTGGACACCCGGCCTCGTTCACGACGTCTACTGTGAAAGCGAACTTACTACATATGTCAAATAATCACAAGTGAGTTTTTCACTCTTTTGCACGGTGCCAGACACCACGGTGGGCGTTATACCCTGATTCGGGTATATTCGTTCTCTTGTACCAGCTTGGCCGTTGAAAAAAACACAGTTTTCAAGGCGCTAACACATAGACCTCGCCGACGTGGGAACTCAGGCGAGCTATGTCGAGTGCTTTTGCCCCTATACCGGTGTAGAGGTCGAGCCGCGCAACACCCTTTATCGCGGCACCGGTATCCTGCACGAGTAAGATACGCGTCTCTTTGATGCGTGGATTGCCCGGCACGGGGACTTCTGCGAGCAGTACAGCCCCAGGCGGATAGTGATCCGGATCGGCCGCGACGCTCACCATTGGTATAAGCGGCACGCCGGCCGAGCCTTTGGGGCTACTGTCGCGAGCGCGGAAGAACACATAGTTATCACACAGGTCCACTAGCCCTCCCCGCGCCTCGAGGTCTTGCGACATCCAGGCTCGAATCGCTTTTACGCTCTTCCGCGCCACCGTTGGGTGTGAGCTAGCCAGTGCTGACTTGATACTCTCGAACTTCCGGCCATTGCTCCTCGCGAAAGCCAGGTACACGCGCTCGCCGTCGGGGAAGGTGACGTATCCCGAGCCCTGGAGTTGTAGCATATACACGTCCAGCGGGTGGGCGACCCAGGCCAGGGTATATTCGTCGAAATCGACCACCCTACCTGCGTTTAGTTCCGCCCGTGTCGCACCACGTGCCGAGTCGGAGCTCGGCAGGCGGAGTATTGGGTAACGGAAAATCTCGGTCTTCGTGCGACTGGCCGCGAGATCGGGACTGTAGTAAGCCGTAAACGTTACCGCGTTCCGCTTTGCAACGCTGATCGCGGTCGGGACGTAAGCCTCCCCTCCCGCTTCCAGAAGTCCGTCGATGACACTCACGAAGTCTTTTACGGTAAGTTGCCGTCCACCATAGGTGTAAGATTTATCGACAGACTGTCGGCGGAGGAGGCGACGCTGCCCCTCGAGGGCTTTGCGGAGCTTCGGCGAGAGTTGCGGGAGGCGTGCCACGAGTCGCTCTCCGCGGGTGGGCTTGATGCCGGCAAGCTCCGCGAGGCCTTCGGAGACGGTCGATGAGTCCGCACCGATCACGTAGGCGACTTCCATGCCGGCGTGAGGGACTGGAGCCGCGGGCAGGACGTGATCACCGGTCATTGCTACGAAGAGACCGCCGGGCGCCTGGTCCACGCCGACGTCTCCGGGGGATGGCGTGTGACAGGCGACGAATGTAGCGACGGCCAGCGTCAGCCAAAGTTTCACGTTCTTCATAGGTTCTGGCGTAAGCCCTTGACATATGAGCCGGCGCTGGGTCACCGGCGCTCCAGATGCGTCGCACGCTATCTTAACGAACGGACGAACGAAGACTTAATTTCTTATAGCGACGCAAACCTAGTACATGTTTGAATCTATGTATGCACATTAACATCCATACATTCGAAACAACATCTATTCTCACAACGGTAATTTATTCTGTATTATATGAGTACT
This sequence comes from Saprospiraceae bacterium, assembly GCA_041744755.1. GTDB lineage: Bacteria > Bacteroidota > Bacteroidia > Chitinophagales > Saprospiraceae > CALDTK01. The sequence goes on along the minus strand of JBGTKC010000087.1, from coordinate 17,147 downwards.
TCCTTAAAATATATGCCCTGAAAGTCGACATCCAGCTCATTCGCCCGCTTGCTCCGTCAAACCAAAGTGGGATATGCGGCGCGCGACCGACGTCTGGAAAAGCAGCCTCGGCGCGGACATGCGACTCTAGGACGGCGTTGGAGCCGTAGGTTTCGACGCTGTGTACGTGGTGGGCCGACTTCATTAGTCGTTCTCTGGCACGTTAACATCTTCACCAATGTCGCGCTCGTAGACAACTAGCTGGACTTCGCGGAGGGTTCGGATCCGAATGGTCGCGCCGTGCGAATCGTCGCTGTCGAGCAAGATGTGGAGTCGCGCGAGACGCTCTCGGTCGGAGCTCGCAAGACCCGCGTCCGGGTGCAATTCGCGCGATCGGCGGACAGCCAGTCTCCGTCGGCGTAGAGGCCATACACCAACACAACGCGGGCTCGGAACGCCAGCTTAGGGTGGAGCAGCGTCGCATTGGTGTAGCGCTACGAGGTAGGGGTCCAGCCGGTGAATCACGGTGGGGCTGCATTCTCGCGACAGCCTGCTCGCATCAATTATTGTGGCGTAGCATTACGAAATAATTCCCCTGGCAGTGGTCGTTAACCTTCCACTCCACGGCGACACCGCTTGCGTACCCGGCGACCTCGACGGGTTTGTCGAAATTGAGCAACAGGTCTTGCGCGTAGAGAGGCACTGCCGAGATGGCGTCCGCGCAGGTATGCAACCGACGAAGCATAGTTTTACCTTTCCTGACGATCTGATCAAATCGCGCTCCAAGAAAAAGTAATATCATGGTTTTGATTAATACAGCCCGTTATACGGTTTTGTGCCTGTCTTTCCTATTTACAGCTTGCGCCAAAACCACCTACACTTCTACCAAGGTCGTTCGCGGTGAGCAGGGGATGGTGGTCACGGAGCATCCCCTCGCGAGTCAGGTGGGGCGGGATATCCTGAAGGTCGGTGGCAGCGCGGCCGACGCGGCCATCGCGAGTCAATTCGCGCTCGCCGTGGTGTGTCCGCGCGCAGGCAATCTGGGTGGCGGCGGCTTCTGGGTGAATGCGCCGGCGGAGGACGCCGTGAGGACTTTGGACTACCGTGAGCGCGCCCCAGCCAGTTCGTCGCGGGACATGTATCTGCTCGAGGATGGAAGTGTGCACCCGAGCAAAAGCCTGGCTGGTCCCTTAGCCGCCGGGATCCCGGGCACGGTGGACGGCATGTGGCTCGCCTACACCTACGCCTCGCGACTGAAAGATTGGTCTCGCCTCCTACAGCCTGCAATCAGGCTGGCCCGCAAGGGTTACCCCGTGAGCGCCGAAGAGGCAGCCAGGCTGAACACCTACAGGGAGCAATTTGTGGAGCAAAACGGCTTCGAGTTTCCGTTCGTCCGTGCCAGCCCCTGGCGACCCGGCGATTTACTCGTTCAAACCACGCTGGCCAATACCCTCGACTCGATCGCGAGCGCCGGGCCGAGCTATTTCTACAGTGGCGATTTTGCCGAAAGGCTAAGCGCAGAGGTCCGGGAGCGGGGTGGCACGTGGACAACCGCGGACCTGGAAGCCTACCAGACGGTGTTCCGCAAGCCCATTGAGTTTGACTATAAAGGATACACGGTGTACAGCATGCCCCCTCCGAGCAGCGGGGGGGTCGCCCTGGCCCAGATGTTCGGCCTCCTGGAAGAGTACGACCTGAAGGCTACGATAGCCGCCGATACTGCGGCCTACTACCACCTCGTCATCGAGGCCATGCGTCGCGCCTACGAGGACCGCGCCGAATTTCTCGGCGATCCCGACTTCGTGAGCGTCCCCACCGACTCCCTGACGTCACCGAGCTACCTGTCCGGGAAGTGGTCCACCTTCCGACTCGACTCCGCGACCGATAGCGGCCTGGCACTGGCCGCGCAAAAGCGCGAGGTGTACGAAACCACGCACACGAGTATCGTTGACGCCCAGGGGAACGCCGTCTCTATTACCACGACGCTGAACGGAAATTTCGGATGCAAAACGTGGTCGCGCGTCGGAGGCTTCTTCCTCAACAACGAGATGGACGACTTCAGTGCAAAGCCGGGGGTCCCCAATCAGTTCGGGCTCGTCGGCGGTGAGGCCAACGCGATCGCCCCGGCCAAACGGATGCTCTCGAGCATGACGCCAACGATTGTCAAAAAAGATGGAAAGTCCGTACTGGTGCTGGGGAGTCCAGGAGGCTCGACCATCATCACCGCTGTTCTTCAAGTTATCCTAAACGATCTAGTGCTCGGGATGACGCTCGAGGATGCCGTGAACAGGCCCCGGCTGCATCATCAGTGGTTGCCCGATGAGGTAGTGATAGAACCAAACACCTTGAGCGCGCGCGTCCGCAGCGAACTCGAGCAGCGCGGACACGTCTTCCGCACGGCTCAGAGCATCGGGCGGATCAAGGCCGTCGAGATTCAGGGAGCAACGCTCACGGGCGTGGGCGACATTCGCAGCCCGGATGATTCGGCTAGCGGATATTGAGGCGTGCTATACCGATGACACCTGTGTAGAATGTAAGAATGACGATCTTTTTCTTACCGGGTCTAGCACAGCCACACACCGAAACGGCGGCGCGTCGATGACTCGCCGCCGTTTCGTTTTGGCGAATGCCCCAGGGGTACTACACTTGGCGATTATGCCACGGCTAGTGGCTCTTCCGTGGTTACGGCAACTGACTTCTTGGTGTTGATATCTTTCATCGTGTCGTTGACAAGCGCCGAGGCGATGAAGATCGACGAATAGGTACCTACGGTGATGCCGCAGAGGATCGCAAAGGCGAAGCCGCGAATCGATCCGCCACCGGCTAGGAACAAGATTAGCACCACGATAAGCGTCGTGGCCGAGGTAATGAGCGTGCGGTTGAGCGTGGTATTGATGGCCATATTGAACACCTCTTCCTTCGAGCGACCGGTGTAGGTGTTGATGAACTCCCTAATCCGGTCGAACACGATCACCGTGTCGTTGACCGAATAGCCGATCACGGTAAGGATGGCCGCAATAAAGGCCTGTTCGACCTCGAGCGAGAAAGGCAGAATCCCCTGGAATAGGGAGAAGATCCCGAGCACGATGATGACGTCGTGGAAGAGGGCCGCGACTGCCCCCAACGAAAACTCCCAGCGACTGAAGCGCACGAAGAGGTAGAAAAAAATCAGGATCAGGGCGACAATTCCGGCCTTGAAGGAAGAGTCTCGAATGTCATCGGCGATGGTCGGACCGACCTTGGCCGAACTCACGATCCGGGTCGAACCAACCTGATCGGCAGTTCCGAAGGCAGTTTGATCGATGCCGGGCTGCACGTTGGCGACGCCATTGTACAGCGCGAGCTGTACGAGCGAATCGGCCTCGGTGGAGTTGTTGTCGATGTTATAGCTCGTCGTGACGTTGTAGGTCTTGGTTCCGTCGACACTTTTCACGACCGTGCTCTGGCCCTCGAAAGCGGCGCTGAGAGCGTCCGCTAACGCATCACGCGAGACGTCCGCATTGACGAATTCCACATTGTAACTCCGGCCACCTTTGAAATCCACGCCGAGGTCAAATCCGCGTGTGAAGATGGAGATGAGGCTGATCACGATTAGCCCGGTAGAGATAGCGTAAGCGATTTTACGTTTCCCCATCCAGTCAATATTGATGTTGTCCAGCAGCGACTCGGACCAAGTGTTCGAGAAGCCGATGCCCTTGCCGGAGTCGGTGCGCCAGTCGAAAATGAGCCGGGTGACGAGCACGGCAGTAAAGAGCGAAGTGAAAATGCCGATGATCAGCACGACCGCAAAGCCTTTAATCGGACCGAGACCCCAATAGTTGAGCACCAGCGCGGTGAGCAAGGTGGTGACGTTGGCGTCGATGATTGCGGAGAGCGACTGATTGAACCCGTCCTTGATCGCGACGATCGACGGCTTGCCGGCCCGCAGCTCCTCACGGATGCGCTCGTAGATGATCACGTTGGCATCCACTGCCATACCTATCGTAAGCACGATGCCGGCTATGCCAGGTAGCGTGAGGACGGTGCCGAAGCTGGACAGCGCACCGAAGATAAAGAATACGTTAGCGAGCAGGGCGATTACCGACACGACCCCGGCGCCTGAGTAGTACAACGCCATGAACACCATGACGAGCACGAAGCCCGAGGCCAGCGCAATCATGGAGCTACGGATATTCTCCTTACCGAGGGTTGGTCCGACGACGCTCTCCTGAATGATGCGCGTTTCAGCGGGAAGGCGACCAACCTCGAGATTGGAAGCGAGGTCCTGCGCCTCCTGCACTGTGAAGCCGCCCGAGATGCGGGAGCGTCCCCCAGTGATGGGTTCGTTGATATTTGGCGCGCTGATCACTTCGTTGTCGAGCACGATAGCGAATTGCTTACCGACGTTGCGGCTCGTGATTTCGGCCCACTTACGGGCGCCCTCCGGGTTCATCGTGATGTTTACCTCGACCTGACCTCCGTTGTTGACATCGATGCTCTGGTCGGCCTCGGCGATCTCAGTGCCGCTGAGCGCCGGCTCGCCGTCGGGCTCGAGCCTCAGTGCGTAAACTGGGAAAACCCCGGTAGACGATTCGTTGGCGTCGAGTAGGGGCTTCTGTCCGACGGCAAACTTGACGTCACTCCCGAAGGACTTGTAGAAGGCCTCCCGCTCGATCATGGCCTTGAGGGCAGACTTATTGGCCTTCGCCACGTAGCCCACGGTGGCGCTAACGCCCTGGGAAGGGTCAACGGGCTGCATGAGGCTGAAGAGAGGTCCGGCACTGGCGATGTCGCTTTCGCGGGTCGTGTCTACCCTGGCGATCCTGGTGGAGTCGACGTTGCCGAGATCGTCGACCTCATACACGTTGGTCAGGGTGTAGGCTTCGCTTTTTACCACAGTCGAGTCCCCTCCTTTGAGGCTCTCATTGGCGGCGAGTAGACCTTGCAGAATGCTGTTTTCGCCGTTGGTGTAGACATCGTAGAAGTCAAGGGCCGCTGCCTTGGTGAGCACGCCCCGCATCCGCTCCGGGTTGTCGACCCCGGGCATCTCCACGATGATCAAATCGCGGCTCTCGTCGAGCGTGATGTTCGGTTGGATAACGCCGGTGCGGTCGATGCGCTGGCGCAGCATCGTGTATGTCGTATTCACGGTCTCGTCCGCGAGGTCGCGCAAGGCCCTGGCTACCTCGCCATTGCTGGACTGGAAGGTGATTTCGCGCTCCTTCATTTGCTCGGCGTCGCTGAAGATGGAAGCGAGCGTGCGGTCGCCCGCACCGGCGAGGAATGCGTCGGTGAAGAGCGTGATGTAGTCCTCTTGTGCGTTCTCGAGGCCGACGTCGGCCTTGTCGAGCGCAGCGACGAAGACAGGATCCTCGTTTCTGCCGCTTAAATTCTCTAAGAAGCTGCGCAAGTCAACCTGCATCACGGCCGACATCCCTCCGCGCAGGTCGAGCCCGAGCTTGATCTGCTGCTCTTTGACGTCGGTGTAGGTGTAGTCCCGGATCCCCAGCAGGGACCACACATTCTCCCCAGACATGGAGTCGAGGTAAAAACGGTAGGCGTCGTTGTACTGCCGCGTCGCCGCAACCTCGCCAAGGTCTGCGCCCACCTGGGTTTCTGCGTAAGCTGCGGCGTCCGACTCGACCCGGTTGGCCGGGACAAAGAAGAACAACTGATAGATGCAGATGACGGTAAGTAGGATGAGGAAAAACCTCACGATCCCTTTCCCTTGCATAGACGAACGTTTTACTGAAATAAATACGGCCCACGGGTCCGCCATGGAGCCTTACGCGAAAAGCGGCGCGAAGATACACGGCCCCGGTGGATGCCGAATCGGGTTTTGTTCACCGGGGTCTCCCAGTGTGTCACGCCGGCGACCGTCGGTGAACACCGCGGGGCCGGAAGACCTTCTTCACGTGGCGGAACGCGGCCGCAGTCGACGACCCACCCACCTACCTCAACACCAAACCCTCCCTACGACCATGGGCGTATTTTCATTCCTCAAGAACGCTGGAGCCAAGATCTTCGGTAAAGACAATGACGAGGCCGCAATCACTGCAGCCGCCGCCAATGACAAAGCCTCAGTGGAAAACCTCGAGCGCCAGCGCGGGGTCGCAATGCGTAGCGTCATCGACTCCACCGGGATCCCAATCCAAAATATGGACCTGAACGTGGATGGCGATAAGGTGACGATCTACGGCCAAGTCCAGCAGCAGGAGCATCGCGAGAAGCTCATCCTTGCCCTCGGCAACGTAACCGGGATCGCCTCGGTGGACGACCGCCTCACCGTGGTGACGCCCGCGCCCGAAGCGGAATTCTACGAGGTTAAGAGCGGGGACTCCCTGTCTAAAATCTCGAAGCAGTTCTACGGTGACCCGATGAAGTACAGCCAGATCTTCGAGGCCAATAAGCCTATGCTGAAGGATCCCGATAAGATCTACCCCGGGCAGATGCTCCGGATCCCGAAGATGTAAGCAAGCCGCGCATTGCCTTCGTAAGGCCACCCCTGCTCTTGGAGCGGGGGTGGCCTTCGTGTTTGTGGCGACGTAAATGACGCATGTCTCCAATCAGCCACGCACCGGTCAAGCTAAACCTGATGAAGGGCGGTCCGGTGAGCTAAGAGCTCGCAAACGGCTTCCGCGGCCAATTCGCCGGAGCGCATCGCGTGGTGAAGGCTGGGGGCAAGGGTCGCATCCCCAGCCATTACAGTTCCCTCCCGAATTAAAGCTGCCGGCGCGACCTCCCACCTCACGTGTTGGCCCCCGGGCAGGGCCATCGCGACTTCGACGTGCCGCAGTGGGCGCCAAGTAGCCATCTCCTCGCGCAACCACGGTGCCATCGACTTGCGGACCTCTTCAACGTAAAATTCAAATGACCGCCCCAGCGGCGCTTGGAGCGAGGCCGAGAGGAGTGTTTTGCCGGAAGGCGCATAACTCGCCTGAACTTCACTCAGGTCGGTGATGATCCCGACGGGACACCCTCCCGGCACGAGTCCCAAGGTGCGCGGACGCAGTGAGTGGATACCGGCCTCGAGGTAGACCACTACTGTCGACTTCCATCCTGTAGCCAAATCTCGCCTGCTAGGTCGCGTGTCGATGACTGCGCGGCCCAGCAGACGGCGGCCTCCCGCAAGGGTTACGGCGTTCTGATCGATAGCAACCACTTCGCTGTCGAGGCTCACGTGCGCTCGCCCGAGTGAATCCGCGAGCTGCTCGCCCACGGCCTGGATTCCGCCTTTCGGCAAAACCGCCTGCCCCTCGGCAAACATCTTGAACGTAAAAAGGAAGAGCCGGCTCGAAGACTCGAGATTTCGTTCCAGAAAGATCCCGCCGTAGAACGGTCGAAAGAAATTGTCGATATAGTTTTGACTATATCCGTAATCGCGGAGGAACTCGTAGGTACTCACTTCAGGCAGCGCAAATATCCGCTCTGAGCTATGGGTTCGCAGGTACGCGACGAGTTTTAGCGTAAGCAACTTGTCCCCCAATGTCGCCACCGGGGACAGAAGGCTAGACAGCAGGTGTCGAGGCCGGCGGAGGGGATCGGACAGCAGACTTCGCCTGCCCTTTGGCAAGAACACTTCGGCCCCGGGCTCGAAGGCTTCTACCTCCAACGAGTCGAGGTCCAGCCACCGCCGCACGGTGGGGTAAGCGGTCTGTAGCACCTGGAAGCCGTGATCGAACGTGAAGCCGTCTTCGTGGGTGGTGGCGAGGCGCCCACCCACGTGACCGGCGGAGTCGACCACGAGCGGCGTGAGCCCTTTTTTCCGCAGAGCCAGTGCGGCGACCAGTCCTGCCGCGCCGGCCCCGATGACGATGACGTCGGCGTCCAAGGTGCTCAAGCTTTATTGAGGGACCAATCGTAGTCGCTGTACTTGAGGGCTGCGCCCGCGGGAACGTTCCGGTATTTACCAATGAAAGCCTTTACGTCGGCAAAGTCGCTGCCGTACCAGTCGAAAATTTTGGACACCGTGACGGCGTTGTCGTCGACCTTGGTGTAGCGGGGGTCGTTGACGAACTTCTTGGTCTGGTCGGCCAACTGCCGTTCGAGTTTACCGGCGGTGAAGGCCTCGTTGCGCAGCGGCGGACACCCTTTCGCGGCACAGTTGACCGCAAAGTGAATCCGCGGCTCCTTGAAGCGCGGCCGGATGATGTCGTTTTCGATCTGGTTGAGGGAGTAGGTCTCGGCGCCGAGCTTCACGCGCTTGACGTCCCACGTCTTACCGCCGTCGAGATCCTGGATGGATTTCAAAGGATAGTTATCGAGGATCAAGCGGATCGTAGCCGCGTTGTAGGCGTTGATCCAGTATGCCAGGCGCTCATCGCGCGACCAGGCCTGCGTAGGGGTTGACTGGCCGAGGGTAGTGAGGTAAGCGTCGAGCTTGGCTCGCTCGGCCTTCAAACCCGCATAGTTGACTGCGCCGGTGCTGCTCACGTATTTCTGCAGCAGCTCGTCGAACGTCTCGTGTGACGGAGCTTTCACCCCTGACTCCGCTGCGGGTTCCTCCTCTGCGGCAGCTCTCGTCGGGACAACCTCGGGCGTCCGATTAGTTACAGCCGTTGGGGATAGTACGCTGGCGGTCGCGTCAGTTGATGGAGGGGTCGCCTTGGGTTTGTTACTTGTCGAACTTCTGGCAAGAGTCGGTGCCGGAGCCAGAGGACCAGCCGGAGGACTGGCCGTAGTGACGGTCGCTGGTTCGGTCGTGACATCCGTGGCCGGGGTCACGGCTAAGTCTACGTCTGGGAGACCTGGTGGCTGCGGCGCAGGGGCCTCGGCGACCTCTGTCTGTTCGCCAGCTGTGGCCACCGCAGCATCGCCGCAAGCCCCGATCCCGATGAGCATCGCCGTCGCGGCGGAGAGGTATCCTAACTTCATAGACGCCATAACGTCTAGGGGCGTACTTGGGTTAGCGCCCCAAGCCGGGACATGGTGCGCGCAAGCTTGCGACAATCGCTTGTAAGTTTGCCACCGGATGGAGATTCTCCTCGAGCATTTGACGAAGCACTTTGGCGAGCAGGCCGCTGTGTCCGATGTCGGGTTCCGGGCCGGAGTCGGAGTCACGGGCTTCCTCGGCCCGAATGGCGCCGGGAAGTCGACCACGATGCGGATGATCACCGGCTACCTCGAGCCGACCGCGGGAAGCGTAACCGTCGGCGGCAGACCCGCCTGGCCCAGTACCCCGGAGGTGCGGCGATTGGTTGGCTACCTACCGGAGCACAACCCGCTCTACACTGAACTCTACGTACGGGAGTACCTCAGGTACACCGCCAAACTACAGGGCGTATCACGCGTCAATGCGCGTGTCGACGAGGTCATCGAGCAGGTCGGCCTCACGCGGGAGGTCCGTAAGCGGATCGGGCAGCTCTCGAAAGGCTACCGCCAGCGCGTCGGTCTCGCGCAGGCTATCGTTCACGATCCACCGGTCGTGATTCTCGACGAACCGACCAACGGCTTCGACCCAAATCAACTGGCGGAGGTGCGCCGCCTCATTCAGCGCCTCGGAGAGACCAAAGTCGTCCTGCTCAGCACCCACATCATGCAGGAAGTGCAGGCGCTATGCCAGCGCGTCCTCATCATCGACAACGGTCGCCTCGTAGCCGACGATCCGATCGAGCGACTACAGGAACGCATCGCCGGCCAGACCACCGTCACGCTCCTCGTCGAACGGGTGGGTAACCTCGCTCTACTGGAAGGTCTCGAGGGCGTCGGCGAGGTGCGCCGGGACGGACACCGCCTCACGGTCGGCGTCCAGGGGGCGGCCGAGGTCCGCCCTCGGATCGCCGAGCTTGCGGCACGGGAAGGCTGGGGCTTGCTGGAGCTCAAACTTGAGGTCAACAACCTCGAGGACGTATTCCAGAACCTCACGCGTCAAAACAAGCCCGTCTGATGGTGAGTATCTTCTGGCGCGAATTTAGTGCGTTCCTCAGCGGGCTCATAGGCTACCTCGTCATCGGGGTCTTCTTGGTGTTGCTGGGCCTTGTCATGTTCGTGTTTCCGGATACCAGCCTGATCAACTTCAATTTTGCGAGCCTCGATCAGCTCTTCGACATCGCCCCCTGGGTGTTTCTATTCCTGATCCCCGCCATCACCATGCGCACCCTCGCCGAGGAGCGCCAGCAGCGCACGCTCGAGCTGCTCCTAACCCAACCCGTCACCACCCCGCAAATCGTGGTCGGTAAATTCCTCGCGTGCTGGGCGCTCGCGGCGCTCGCGCTCGTCCCCACGCTGATATACTACTACACGGTTCACGAGCTCGGGAGCCCAAAGGGCAACCTCGACAGCGGTGCCATCGCGGGCTCGTACCTTGGGCTGCTAGCGCTGGCGGGCATCTTCTGTGCGATCGGGGTTTTCGCCAGTACGCTTTCGCAAAACCAGATCGTCGGCTTCGTGCTCGCGGCATTGCTGTGCTTCGTGGTCTACCAGGGGTTCGACTACCTAAGTCGGCTGCCGGTCTTCGTGGGGCGCTACGACAACTTCGTGCAGCTCCTAGGCATCGAGGCCCACTACCGCAGTATCTCACGCGGGCTCGTCGTGCTTAGTGACGTGGTTTACTTCGCGACCGTGGCGGGCTGGTTCCTCTACGCCTCCGTCGTGGTCATCAATCGGACGCAGCGATGAAATACGTAAGCCGCGGCCTCCAGTTTGCCCTCGCCACCGCACTCCTCGTCTTCGTCAACCTGCTCGCTACCTATCTTCCTGGGCGCCTGGACCTCACTGAGGAACGCCGCTTCACCCTCACCGCCGCCACCGAGCGAATCCTCCGCAGCGTCGACGAGCCGATCTACGTGGACGTCCTGCTGGAGGGGGAGTTCCCAGCGGGCTTCGCTCGATTGCGAACGTCGACCGAGGAGATGCTGCGGGACTTCGCTAGCGTCAACGGCAACGTCGACTACGGCTTCACGGACCCATCCGCGGGCACGCCCGAGGAGGCGAACACGGTCCGTAAACAGCTCGCCGAGAGTGGCCTAAAGCCGGTCAACTTCCAGGTTCAGTCCGCTGAGGGCCGCTCGGAGCGCTTGCTCTGGCCCTACGCCATCGTGACCTACGCCAACGAGCGCGTGGCGGTCAACCTACTCGAGAACAACATCCCCGGGCAAAGCCCCGACGTGGCGGTGAACAACTCGGTAAGCTTGCTGGAGTACAAACTCGCCAACGCCATCCAGAAATTGCTGCGGGTCAGGCGACCGCTCATTGCGCTCGTCGTCGGGCACGGCGAGCTCGCGCCCCTCCAAATCCGCGACCTCACCAATACACTGAGTCCGTACTACAGCGTCGGTCGCGTCAACCTCGATACGCTCTACACCGTAGGCCCCGAACAAATCGGGGCCCTCATTGTCGCCGATCCCCGGGCGCCGTTTAGCGAGCGAGCCAAATTTGTTCTCGACCAGTACATCATGCGCGGGGGCAGGGTCCTCATGATGCTAGACAAGCTTCGCGTCAACCTCGACAGCCTCCGCGGCCGACTGGAGTTCATTCCCGGGGATCACCCGCAGAACCTCGACGACCTACTCTTCAAGTACGGCATCCGGATAGAGCCCAACCTCGTGCTAGACCTACAGAGTACCCGCATCCCCGTGGTGACCGGCCAGGTCGGTAACGCGCCCCAGTTCGAACTTCGGGCCTGGCCTTACCACGTCCTCGCGACGCCCTCTCCTGAACACCCAATTACTAAAAGCTTGCAGCCCGTACAGCTGTACTTCCCGAGCGAGATCGACACCACCGTCCGCACGAAGACGGCGGTCCGTAAGTCGGTACTCCTGTCGACGACCGGCAACGCACTGGTGCGCTACTCGCCGGCGCGGGTGAGCCTCGAGGACGTCCGCTACTCGCTCGAGCGGGAGCGTTTCAATAAGGGTCCGATCCCGCTCGCTGTTCTGCTCGAAGGCAAGTTCACCTCCCTGTACGAGAATCGCTTGGGCAGCGACTTCGCCGCTGGGCTCGCGGCCATCGGCCAGGAGTTCAGGGCGAGCGGAGAGGGCGCCAAGCTCATCGTCGTGGCCGACGGGGATATCGCCAAGAACGCCGTCGACCCCGAGCAGGACGCGTTCCGGCCCCTCGGCTACAACGAGTTCGAGGAGTACGTTTTCGACAACCGCGATTTCCTCGTCAACGCGATCGAGTACCTCCTGGATGACAGCGGCGTCATCACCGCGCGCAACCGCGAGGTCAAGCTACGACTCCTAGACGGCCCCCGCGCCAAGGCCGAGGCCACCTTCTGGCGCCTCCTCAACCTGGGCCTTCCCCTCGTCCTGCTTGCCGGAGCTGGCCTGGTGTACCGCTACCTTCGCCGGAGACGTTACGCTTATTAAGCGATATGACGAGGACTACCGCACTACTGTCGGCTGCCGTAGCACTAACCGCGCTGGCTTTCGCGTACATACGGTACGAAGACCAGCACCGGGAGGCCGCCTACCCCGAGCGGGAATTTGCTGTGTCCTCCCCCCAGGTCATCGGACGACTCTTTATCGCCGACATGACCGGGCGCTCGATGGATCTCCGGCTTCAGATCGACGGCTCGTGGTTGATCAACGACTCGGTGACGGCCTCACCGACCATTATGCGACAGGCTACCCGTACGCTGTCCGAGCTAAAGATCGACCACATCCCGAATAGCGCCGCCGCGCGCACCGTCCGCAGAGAGATGTCGGCCAACGCCCTGAAGATCGAGGTCTACGATCGGGAAGGCACCAAGATCAGAAGCCTGCTCATGGGTGGTGGGACGCCCAAGTCGGTCGGGTCGTACATGATGGTCGAGGGGTACAACGATGTCTTCGCCGTGCGTCGCGGAATGTTGACGGGCATCCTGAGGCCGCTATTTGATCTGCGAGACGTGAGCAGCTGGCGTTCGCGCGACTTTATCGCCTACCCCCCCGAAGAGATCCGCAGCGTGGAGGTGCGCTACCCCCGCCGCCCGAGCGAATCGTTTCGCATCATACGCTCGGGCGATACCCTGAGGCTCGATGCGCTCAACGAACTCACGGGCGCGCGGCGCGAGCGACCCCAGCAGCGGCGCCTCGAGAGCTACCTCGAGGCTTATCAGCGCATTCCCCTTTCTACCTTCGAGAACGAAATAAGCTGGCGGGACAGCATCTCGGCCATGGTGCCAGCAATCCAAATCGTGGTAGAGGTCGGCCACGACCGGAAAGACACCTTCGAGTTGCAGCCCGTGCTCATGCTGAACGAGCAAGGCGCGCGTGACGCGAGCCTGCCGTTCTCCAGCTACTGGGTGGAGTGGGGGAGACGCAATTTCGTCACCGTCCAGGATCACCAGCTCGCCCCGGCCCTCCGGACCTACCAAAGTTTTTTCGAGTGACCGCGAAGTCAATCACAACGCGGTCGTTTGCGCTGTGTGCGATGGCGCTCGCCGCCGCGTGTATCAGCGTCGGCGCAACGTGGGGATTCTACGCTCACCGCGAGATCAACCGGTTGGCCGTGTACACGGTACCTGCGCCCCTTGCGAAGTTTTACAAAACGTACAGCAGCTTCATCAGCGCGCACGCCGTCGATCCCGACAAACGCCGCTACGCGGCGCGTCTCGAAGGCGCCCGTCACTTTATCGACGTCGAGCGCTACGGGGATGGGACGGTAGAAGGACTACCGTGGGAGTTTTGGCAGTTCCACGAGGAGTACACTACGCTCCTGTGCGTCCGTGGTCGCGACAGTGCGGAGGTCCGCGCAGCGAGCGAAGCGCTGTTCGTCGGTGAGGAGACCTACGTTTTGCCGAAAGGCGACTACGCCCGCTGGTACCAGCGCTACGTGCAGTGGGCGCACCCCTACGAGAAGGACACGCTCCACGTGGCGCTCCCGCTTGCGGAAGCACGTTGCGACTACCTGCGCGTGGTAGATACCATGACACGCCACGGAGTCCTGCCTTACCACCTCGTGCAGATGCAGCGCCGCCTCACGAACGCCTTCCGGCAAAACGACATCCGACTGGCTATTCAGCTGAGCGCGGAGATCGGCCACTACATCGGCGATGCGACCGTCCCGCTCCACACCACGGAGAACTACAACGGCCAGCTGACGGGCCAGCGCGGGATTCATGCCTTTTGGGAGAGCCGCCTCCCGGAGCTCTTCGCCGAGGCAGAGTACGATGTACTCGTCGGCCGCGCGCGCTACATCAAGGACCCGACAGCCTGGTACCGCGACCTTATTGCGGAGAGCCACGACCTGGTGGACAGCGTGTTACTCATCGAAGCCGATCTGCGACGCCTCGTCCCGGAGGACCAGCAGGAGTGCTACGAGGAGCGCCTCGGGGCAATCGTGCGCGTCCCGTGCGCGCGATTCGCGCGCATGTACAGCGACCGCCTGGACGGCATGGTGGAGGAGAGGTTCCGCACGGCGATCCGGTCGGTGGGCTCGGCCTGGTACACGGCCTGGGTCGACGCCGGCGAACCCAACATGAACCTGGAACTCGTCGAAGCCGACGGCCTCGTTCGCGACAGCGTCTACCGAGCCGTACCGGGGCTCGACGGCCAGGGACACTGACGCCGGCGCCCCCCGCGGGTCTACGCGCGATCTTGCCGGAGGTGGCTACCGTACTCGTCGATGTGCTCGTCGCGCAGCTCGTCGACGATCCGCTTGTCGCGCTCCGGGTCGAGACGCCGGTGGAAGCGCAGAAGGTGCTCGGGCGCGGATTCGTTGTAGAGCTCGACGACGATCTTGCGTCGGAGGCGGTCGCGCCGCGGGAACACGAGCCGCACGGGGTTGTGGGCGTAGTCAGGCTGCTCGAACAGATGCGGGTGCCGCCCGTGCTCCGGGTGTAGGAATGCCATCATGTCTGCCGCCGTGCGCGGGATCGGTACGTCGCCATAGCCCTGCTCGTCGAGGAAGGCCCGGATCAGGACGAGGGTGGCGTCGAGATTCGACGCCGCAAAGGCCGTGGAGTAGACGAGTCCGTCGCTAGTCCCCCCGAGAGGCTCAGAACCGTAGGGCGGAAAATTTTCTCTGATTTGCATAGTGTTAGCTGGGACGAAATTACGCCCGCCTCGAAGCGCATCGCGACAAAGCTGCCCTCTAGCTCGATACATTACCTTGAGCCCAGATCCACTGCGCGTATGAAACTTCTGCTCACCTCAGCCATGACCGTCGGGCTTTCCTGCGCATCGATCGCGGCGTCGCTGGTCTCGGTGAAGGTGCTTAATCCCTCGGACCGCAGCTTCCGCATCTCTTACGCCGCGGACGCGCTCACGGGGAGGCAGCGCATTTTCGAGGTCAAGCTCCGCGACGACGACACGGCCGCCTTCGAGCTCGAACTTCCCGGCCGGACGGAGCTTCTCATGCGCTACGCCGGTGTCGCGATCCCACTCTACGTCGGGGCCGACGACGAACTCTCCCTGGAGTTCGATGCCGCGGGGGGACTTGCGTCGGTCAAATTTGGCGGGAGCGCGGCGACTGATAATGAATTCTTGACGGCTTTCGCCAAAACCTTTCCCAGCGAGGGTACCGCCGAACGGGGGGGCGGCTTCCTGCCTTTCGGCGTCGAGAAACGAGATTTGGCCGAGGCCGCCGTCGTGGACGCCGAAGCCTTTCTGGACTACGTCACGGCAGCCGCGACGCGAAAGACGGCCCTCATCGACGGGTACGACGGGCGCGTCACCGTGCAACTGCTCGATCGCTACCGCGACCGGGTGCGCTGGCAAGCGGAAGTCCAGAAAATCGGGTTCTTGCTCCAAAATCAACTGCTCATGAGCCGGGAGGAACTGGCGGCTGCGGCACTCGAGCTGAAGGTTCAGCCTCTCCCGAGTGATGGGGATCCGGGCAAGCTCGAAGACGAGGCGTTTAAGAATTACCTGAAGGCTTACGCCCAATACCTCGTGCTCCCAAACCGCGACGCCCACGACGAAGCTGCCGGTGACGCGCTGTACGCTGCGGCGAAGACCATCGAGCGACGCTGGCGCCACTACCTCCAGAGCGAATTGCTCGTCAACGCTTTCGACTATTTGGGTAGTCCCAGTTTCGGACTCGATCGCTACGTCGAGCTGAGGCGCGACGGACTTCAGGAAGTGTTCCGAAAGCGGATCGAGGACGCGTACGGCGATGTCCTCAACTTACTGCCCGGCGCCCTTGCGCCCAATATCGGGATGTACGAGGTGCACGGTAAGCCAATGAGCCTCAGCGACCTCGGCGGCAGCGTGATTTACATCAGCTTCTGGGCCTCGTGGTGTAAGCCCTGCATTCAAAATTTCGAGCGGTACGACGCGATTCGCGGCCAGCTCCAAGAGAAGGGCGTCGTTCTGCTCAACGTCGACATCGACGACGAGGAGTCCGACTGGCAGCGCGCCCTCGAGCGCGTGAGGCCGCGCGGTCTGAACGTGCGCGGGACTCAATTAAAGGAGCTCAAGCGCGCGTACAACCTCGTCACCATCCCAGCGTACGCCATTATCGACAAATCCGGCCGGATCGTGGTTTTGCCGCAAGGCGAGACCCGGGACCTACTCGCCGTCTTCGACGCAATCCTCCGCTCTTGAGAGCGGTCGCCCCGGCGCCGGACGCCCCGTCCCCAGCGGCGCTCGAGTGGCCCACGCACCTATACTGCATCCGGGAGCACGGCCGCTACGGCTACATCGATCGCACAGGGGCCATGGTCATCCAGCCGCAGTACATCGAGGCCGAGGCCTTCCGTGGGGACTTCGCGCGCGTGCGCTTCAACGACAAGCTCGTTCCGCTAGATCGTCTCGGGAGGCTCATCCTGAGGCAGGTCTTCAACCAGCTAGGTCATTTCAGTGAAGGACTGGCGCGTGTGATGCTGGTACAGAAGTGGGGCTACATCGACACCGTCGGCAGGCTCGTCATCGAGCCGGCCTATGAGCAGGCCGCCGACTTTTCGGAAGGCTTTGCGGCGGTGCAGTACGGACAAAGGTTTGGGCTCATCGACCGCGCCGGCACGTCGATGCTGCAACCGCGTTTCGCTCGCCTAGCCTCCCCGAGCGAAGGCCTGATGGCAGCGACATCCCCGGGAGGGGGCGCAGGTCACGTCAATCTCGCCGGGGACTGGATAGTGTCACCAAAGTATGCGGCGAGCGCCGGCTTCCAAGGAGGCGTTGCCGTCGTGACGGCGGAGGGTAAACTCGGCCTGGTAGACGCGGCGGGGCGAGAGGTGATCGCGCCTCACTATGAGGCGGTCGAGGACTTAGGTGAGCTGAGGCTTGTGCGAGACAGGCTAGCGGTTCGCCGCGGTCCTCTCAGTG